>WFXP01000146.1 GCA_015490535.1 Gammaproteobacteria bacterium | reverse complement strand
GAAACCGGCCAGGGATAAGAAGCAGTTGAAGAAGAAGGTGATCTCACACATGCGGATGCTGCAGAACAAGCCGGCCCGGGTCGCCAAGTACTTCGAGCATCGGAAGATCCGCTATGCAGCGGCATAAACTAAACTATTGCCGAGTTAATAAGGAGGTTCGGGACCAAATCCCGATCAGAGTTTCCCGGAAGTAACGTGCAAATGGCGTAACTAAGGTGGAGTGGTACTTAGACTCACGTATTTAGCGCTTCAGCTTACCGACGAGACAAGGCGGACATGTTATTATGGTAGACTTTATGCTTCATTGGCGTACTAATCTCTCTAGTAGCAATAAGGGTCTCACTGCGTGTGAATCGAATCTGGGCCGTACAACCGCACTCCTCCACTTGGTTCAGGTAGATATCACCTGTATCGCTAGTTCCTAGATTGACCTCAAAAACGTCGGCACGGTGGCAGTCATTCTGTTCAAAATCCCAATCGATCCGTGAGTTCAATATTTTAGTCACCGTATCGTAATTGCCGGTGAGAACATAGGTCATGAGCTGACCGTTGTAGTCGTTGGCAGTGCCTACGACGCTCACTGATCTGGATATATCTTCGTCAAGCTCGACAGTGGTATCGACGGCGTAGTAGGAGGCATTCTCACACTTGATCCTCATTCGGTAGGTATCAGTATCGCTGGTGGTGGCGCACGCTTGGTTGCTAAGCCCTGAGACGTTACCAGCGCCATCGAATGCCGCCACCCTGAAGCAATATCGAGTGGAGGGCTTTAATCCGGAGATATCGCTGCTGGTGGTATCGGACACGCGAACGATATCCCCGTTACCTGCATTGTAAATCTGATAGGAGACAGCCCCGGCGTTGTCCGTAGAGGGACTCCACGAGAGCCTGATTGAACGGCTAGAAACCCCTTGGGCCGTCAAGTCGGTAGGCGTGGTGGGCACTTGGTCATCTATGTCTGGCACAGTCATACCACAGGTAGCGGGGCTCTCTGGAGAACGATTCCCACTAGAGTCAACGGCTATAACATAGTAGCAGTAGTAGGTCTGTGGGCTCAGGCCTGTATCAACATAATAGGGACTACTGGTGTGGGCAATCAACCGGTGATCGCGGTAAATTTCATACTTCGCCACCAGCATGTTGTCAGTAGCCAACAACCAACGGATATCTAGGGAGGTGGGAAGCGCCTCTTGAATCACTGGCGCACCTGGCCGCGAAGGGGGCTCGGTGTCTATACATACGCCATACTCACCATCGGCCAGCACCCAGCCAACGTCGAATATCTTGAAATCAGCGCTCTTGATCTTCCGGCCAAGGATCTCTCCCTCAATTTTAGCACTAGCCCTGCCGCCACCCGAAACGATCCATGTGCCACAGTTCTTAAAAACGTCATACGAAGCAGAGCCTGAGGCGTAAGCGCCGACGAAAATATTTGGTCCCGCAACGCCGTATATCTTAGTGGTGAAGCTTGGACCTAGCATTACGGTAGCTTCAAAGTCGCCCTGCACTTCTAACGGATCGAAGCCTCCGTTGAGATCATTTTCCCCTAAAGCACGCCAACCCGCAGATCGAAGATAATGGAAGCCGGCCCTGCCCGAGACCTCAACCCATCCCGCCATAGCGACGCCTACGCTGGAATCTACGGTGATCCTGATCTTAGGCTTGATCTCCTGGACCAGCGTTATAGGACCTGCCTGGATGATAAAGTACATGGGGGGCACTGGCAGAGTGAATTCCTTCTCAATCTTAGAGATTTCCAGCAGGGGGAAACTAATTTCAAGCATGGGCTTAACGCTGGCGTTAAGGGCGGCTTTGAACTCCTGAACGCCCGTCAAACCAAGATCGATGGCGAACTCGGGCGTCACTTCAATCTCAAGGAGGCCTTCTACCTTTATCCCGCTCTCGAGCTCTATGTCTACCTCAAAGGTAAAGACTGGGGAGTCGTCGACCGAGGCCGCTTTGTATCTAACGCCGTCGACCGCTCCCATATTAGCGAGGTCGGCATTTGTTAGGGGTCTATTGAATATAATCGTCCCTTCTTTAATAACCTCTTCAAGAGATACCAAAGAAGTAGCTACCGTTATATTTGATCCCGGCAACGGCACCACCTCTGTAATCCTGCGAGCGAAGCCCTCACCATGGTTCGACACGAGTACAGTTCCCACCGGCAGATTTGCAATGTTCGTAGCCCTGCCTGAGAAGATTAAGGCGCCATCCTGCACGGTAACTATATTGGCGACGTCAGCATCGTTGAGCCTAATCACGTTATCTTGGAGTATAGGCGGGGTGGTACGCTCAAAGGTTGGTCTGACGGTGCGCGGCTTGCCCATGGAAACAGTGCAGACACCATCTGTATCATCGTCGCAGCCTGCCCAGCTATGCAATTTCCATCCTGAGGCGGGCTGAGCTGTAAGTGTGACCGCACTATTCTCACGGTAGTTGGCTATACAGAAAGCCTTTGAGCAACTCAGCCCACCCAAATCGCTGACTACGATACCCTGACCAAACTTTTCAACTGAAAGAGAGTAAGTCTGGCCTTGGCCATCTATTAGAGCACTAACTTCACCATTGTTGCCGCAAGCCGCCAGCAGGGATGCAAGCGCCGCCACGCAGAGAAAAGCCATCTTGGAGTGCATGGTTTCAGCCCTCTCCCCTTATCGAGTTTTTCTCCCTGCCTGTGCTCTATAGAGCCCCCAACCCGAGCTATTGCCTGCGGAACTAGCTGCCGCCCCCCATTCCGCCAAAAGGCATGTTTACGCCGATGGAGAAGGAGCTTTCGTTCATGAGGGCCGCATTAACACTGAAAGTCATGCCGCTGATCTCTTTTCTTCCACCTAAACGCAATCCAAAAGATTTGTCTCTTTCAAAACTTTCCGTTTTCTTTATGTCTCCAATAAAGGACCAATCCACGTCTCCGTCCTTATAGAAAACAAATTCCGGTCCACCATAGATAGTTATACCCTCTTTCAGAGTTTTCGCCACCACGGCTCCCACGGAAAGATCTTTTGTACTACTCTCAATTCTGGCCACCTCATAATCCCCAGCCTTAAGGCTGCCATAATCTTCTTTGATTATCAGCAACTGTGCATACCAGCTGACATCTACGCCCGGCGCAAGATCCAGGTCAATATTTCCTCGCGCTCCCCCTCCAAACACGAACCCAGTGTCACCGGAGGTAGCACTCTCATCACCATCTACCTTCGCTTTCAGTATGAATCCACCTGTCGCAAACAGATTCACGTTCTCAGACAATCCATACGCATAGTAGGCAGATATGTACTGGCGTTTGACATCAGTAGTCCCTTTCTTTGACGTCACCGGGTTAGTAGTTGAGTATTTGACAGTAGAGTTTCCAAAAAAAGCCCCAATTTCCCCTTTCCCGACCTCGCTCTTGCCCACAGGGTCAATCAGCAACTCGGCCGATACTGTGGCGCTGTAGCCAAGAAACATACTGATACAAAAGCCGGAAAGCAGGTTCTTGATTCTCATCATTTCCTCCCTAGGGATGCCATGGTTACCTACATGTAACTATTCAGCCCATTCTGCTCAAGCACTTTTTTCAGTTTTTTAGCTAAATAGTTACACCTACATCAATAATTAATTGTTAGAACTGGACCAAGTCTGGTTTCGACATCACAACCGTACCCAGTCCTAGACTGGAAAAACATACAACCGGAAATGTCAACGGCGGTTGACATCTCATCACGGCAAGGTTGAAAATTACAGATAAAGAGGGAGGGAAACCATGTCGTCCTACAGTCTTGGAGTGTTCCTCAGGGAGCTCATCCGGCAGCAGGGCATCGGCGTTACCGAGCTGGCCCGGAGAGCCAGACTCTCCCGGGAGTGCATCTACAAGCTGCAGCGTGGCGACGTCAAGCAGCCGGAGCTTTCCACCATCGTCTGCCTGGCCAGGGCACTCCATACCCATCCGCTGGTGTTGCTGAGAAAGCTGTTCGAAGGGCAGGAGTTTCGCAGTGCGGCCCAGCCCCCGGCCAGGCGTGCAAACGACGCGGTCGGTTTTCTCGGGGACATCACCTGCCCCGACAACTGCATGGTCGGCGTCAACTCGAAGTTTACCAAGGTATGGGAGATTCAGAACACGGGCCTGCTGGTATGGAGAGGACGTCGGCTGGTCTGTGTTGACGAATGGCTGGAGGTGCGGGTGGTTCCCGCCGCAGATACCAAGGGAGGGAGGTGGTTCCGCGCCCCCGCCCGCCAGCGCTGCCTGATACCGGCAACACGGGAGATTCCCATACCGGATACCAAGCCCGGCGGGGCTGTCCGGCTGAGCGTCGAGTTCACCACCCCTCCCTTCCCCTGCACCACCATCTCCTACTGGAAGATGGTGGATGAGAGCGGGGCGTTCTGCTTTCCCAATCAAGAAGGGCTCTCCTGTCTGGTGCAGGTAGTGACGCTATAAGGCAATGAATGTGTCCTGCTGCATGCCGGAAGCTCCGCTACCGGCCGCTCGGAAGGCGGGTTATGCCAGACCAGAAAGGAGGGTTATGCCGACACGCTCCCCGAAATGGACGTCACCGCCATCAAGAGGATTCCGGGCCTACCGGTCTCGACCGGGTCGATTACCAGGGCCGGCCGACCCGATTCCCCCCGTTCGGTGGAGGTCATCGACAAGTCGTTGGTCACCGGGGGAGACGCAGACTACAGAACGGCCGCCGGTCGGCCGATAGTTAGGTGGTAACCGTTCAGCCGCCGGAGACGGTGGCAGCCAACCCACGGGTCACGGCCTCTCCTTTGAACAGAGAGCTCCCCCCCTCTGAGGAGGGCCGTGTCGTGGAGGCGAAACCTGATCGGGCTGAACGGTTACTTTTCCTGATTTCTGATCTGTTACCCATGATAGTCGTCGTGCTCTCCCTGCTACTGGGCATAACCGCTCCGCTCCACGCCGGTGAAGATACCGAAACGAGGGGCGTGCCAGCCGCAGAGTCCGCGGAGCTGGCCAAGCTGGAGGTGCTGGCGAATCTGGGTGACACCGCCGCCCAGTACCGGCTGGGGCGGCGTTACCTGAGCGGGGACGGCGCGAAAAGGGAGGCCCGCAAGGCGGCGTACTGGTTTGAGAAGGCGGCGCGGGCCGGAGACGTAACCTCCCAGCGGATCCTGGCCACCCTGTTCTACAGCGGTACCGGGGTACGCAAATCCCCCGCCCACGCCCTCAAGTGGTTCCGCAAGGCGGCCGAAGGGGGCGATGCGCTGGCCCAAACCGCTCTGGCCGACATGTACTACCGGGGAATAGGCATGCGCAGGCCGGATTTGAAAAGGGCCTGGCGCTGGATGATGACCGCCGCCAGAAACGGCGATCCCGTGGCCCAGTACCGGGTGGGATTGATGCTCCGGGACGGACGAGGCACCCGGCGCGACCTGTCACGCGCTTTCATTTGGCTACATGTGGCAGCCCTCAACAGCGGCAAACTGCCGATGAGAGAAAGGATTGAGGCGGAACGGGATGCCCTGGGAGAACAGATGAGCAAGCGGCAACTGGACCAGGCCATGCGGCGTAGTGAACAGTATGCCCGCAAGTACGTGGCGGAGCCGCCGCCGGCACCCGATGCATAGTAAATTTGGGTCTTCACCAGGTCGTGTGGGTGATGACCCGTAAATATTTTGCAAACAATTCCAACTGCTGCAACCGATACGGCATCTCCCGGATATGATGAAATCACAAACCGGCGTTTGAACATCTGCCATATGCTTACCGAGCAACAACGCTCCCGCATCCGGGCCTGCTGCAAGGATGAACAGGATTTCACTACCGTCCTGGAGATAATCGAGGCGGAGCGGCGGAAGCTGGAGCACTCCAAGACCGACTTCTTCTCCGAGGTCGGGCACGAGCTGCGCACCCCCCTGACCACGATCCAGGGCACCCTTGCCCTGCTCGCCAAGGAGGTGGCCGGACCGCTGCCCGACAAGGCCCGCGAGATGGTGGAGCAGGCCATAAAGGACAGCATCCGGCTGCGGGATCTGATCAACTATTTCATAGACTTGCAACGCCTGCAGAGCGGCAGCGCGGAGTTCCGGCTGCAGCCCGTGGATCTCTACCGCCTGCTCGACCAGGCGCTCACCAACCTGCGCCCCTTCGCCGCCCGGCGCCAGATCCGCCTGGCGCTGGACGAAAACTCCCCCCGCGTGCGGGTGGAGGCCGATCCCGACCGGCTGGCGCAGGTGATCAGCAACCTGCTCTCCAACGCCATCAAGTTCTCTCCCTCAGCCTCCACCATCACCGCGGAGATCGGCCGTAGCGGGGCGGCCGGTCGATTCTCCATCAGCGACCAGGGGCCGGGAATTCCTCCTGAAATCCAGCAGAGGGTGTTTCGCCGGTTCGTCAAGGCCGACACGGGGGAGCAGCGCCAGGCAGGGGGAAGCGGGCTGGGGCTCAGCATCTGCAAGGCCATAGTGGAGGGGCTGAACGGCAGGATCTGGTTCACCACTGCGGTGGGAAGCGGCACCACTTTCCATGTGGAGCTGCCTGCCGCGACACCGCACCCGGCTCCCGCCCCGGAGCGGAAAGCAGCTGCCCACGATCCCTCCCCCTGAGCAGGATCTCCGCAAGATCCGATCGGCAAGGGAGAGTTCACCGCCTGTTGGCCGATTACCGCCCGGCAACAACGCCGCATACGTCGCATTCAGGGTGCAGAAACGGGCTGGGAGGGGCGCGCTTGCGGGCAACGGTTGTTGCACCGGCAGAAACTGCGGCGCCGGGCCGGCCTGTTCCGGAACCCCGGACAGTTTAGAAATGGCAGACTTCACGGGTGAGCTGAATCCGCGCGTAATAATTTTGGGTCTTCCCCAAATCGCGTGGGTAAAGTGGTAAATCATCCCTGACAGGCAGAATGCACGCCACATACTCGGTAGCCAGAAGGGGATTGGAGGGGGCTGGCTGGAGACCACCGGAGTATCCACTACCTGCACAAATTGCAAGTGATCCGACTAATCCCGTAGTATCCCCAATCCCCTTCTGCCGACCATCTTCCGGCGTGCATTCTGCCTGTCAAGGACGAAGCCGCCACGCGGTGATTTACCACTTTACCCACGCGATTTGGGGAAGACCCAAAATTTCCATTCAATGGAGCTGCATTCCCGGCGCTAAAGGCCCATGCGGTTTGCGTCGATGTAATGGATTGCATGACCACCGTTCCGGCGGCGGCCGCGGGCGCCGGGGGAACAAGCGGTCGCAACCATACGGGTTACCATCAGATGCGCCTGCCTGGATTCGCCGCCTCCCTCCTTCTCTCCCTGCTGCTCACCCCGGCCGCAGCGGGCGGCGAGCTGCGCTTCGGCGTTGCGCCGGACGACTCCGCATGGTCCAGCAGCGGGGACCGGCTCTCCTGCCACCTGAGCCAGCGGATCCCGCGCTTCGGCAGCGCCCGTTTCACCAGCAAGGCGGGTGGGGGATTCAGCCTGTCGTTCCAGCTGGAGCGGGAGCCGGCGCGCAAACGGCGCCAGGCCCGCCTGCTCGCGGTCCCTCCCCCCTGGAGACACAAAACCGGAAAGGTTGAGATCGCCAAGGTCACCCTTTCCACCGGCAGCACACCGGTCACCTTCGGCCGCGACGCCGCGCTGCGCACCCTGTACGAACTGGAGAAGGGAATGTCGCCACGGCTCACCTTCAGGGATTGGGCGGATGCGCGCGACCGGATAGTGGTCACGCTGTCGGCCGTCAATCTGCTCCCGGCGCTGCGGCGGTTCCAGGAGTGCACCGCCGCCCTGCATCCGGTAGGCTTCAGTGAGGTGCGGGAGCTGGAGATACTGTTCGACAGGGACAGCCACCATCTGACCGACAAGGGGCGCGCCGCGCTGGACCGGCTCGCCTCCTATCTGGAGGTGGACCGCTCCATAAGGCATGTCATCCTGAACGGGTACACCACCAAAAGCGGCAACAGGATCTACAACCAGGAGCTGGTCCAGCTGCGGCTGGACCGGGTGCAGGAGTACCTGATGGAGAGGGGCGTTCCAGGGGAGCTGCTGGTGGCCATGCAGCGGGAGGGCAAAAAGAGCCGCCGGATCCGCATACGTCTGCAGCGGTAGCCTTGTTAGCACTCTTTCTCATTGAGTGCTAAAATCCCTCTTCTCCCGTGATATACGAGGCACGACTGCGGTGGCAACAGATACCGCCATAGACGCACGCGCGCAGCTACTGCTCAAGACGCTGGTGGAGAAGCACATCAGCGATGGCCAGCCGGTGGGCTCCACCGCCCTGGTGGAGGCCTCCGGGCTCGGGATCAGTCCTGCCACCGTACGCAACATAATGGCCGAGCTGGAGGAGCTGGGGCTGGTGATGTCGCCGCACACCTCCGCCGGGCGCATTCCCACCGCCCAGGGCTACCGCTTCTTCGTCGATACCCTGATGAAGATCAGGCCGCTGGACAGTGACGAGGTGCGCGAGCTGGCCGGGGAGCTCAAACCGGAGACCGATCTGCAGGGCCTGATGCGGCGCGCCTCCACGCTGCTCTCCTCGATAACCAGGCTGACCGGAATGGTAATGCTGCCGCGCCGCCGGCAAAGCTCCTTCCGCCACATCGAGTTCCTGCCCCTGTCGGAGAAACGCATCCTGGTGATCTGGGTGGTCAATGAGCTGGAGGTGCAGAACCGCATCATCCATCTGGACCACCCCTGCGATCCGGGCGAGCTGCAACAGGCGGCCAACTATTTGAACGAACGCTTCGCCGGCCAGAGCATGCAGGCCATCCGCTCCACGCTGCTGGAGGAGCTGCACAGCGCCAGGGAGTCGGTAAACAGCTTCATGGTGACCGCCGTCGAGATGGCGAAGCAGGCGTTTCCGGGGGAGGCGGAGCAGGCCGGCGGGGACTACGTGCTGGAGGGCGGCTCCAATCTGATGGAGTATGCCGAAATGGCGGACATGGAGAAGCTGCACGACCTGTTCGAGGCCTTCGAGCGCAAGCACAAGATACTGGATCTGCTGGACAAGGCGGCCACCGCCCAGGGGGTGCAGATCTTCATCGGCGAGGAGTCCGGCTACCAGGTGTTCGACGGCTGCAGCTTTGTCACCGCCCCCTATTCGGTGGGTAGCGAAACGGTGGGCGTTCTGGGTATCATCGGCCCCACCCGGCTCAATTACGAAAGGGTGGTCCCGGTGGTGGACGTAACCGCGAAACTCCTGGGTGCGGCCTTGAATAGCAAGGAGTAGATCCCCACATATCCAGGTCAGGTTCATCGTGGAGAACAGGAACAATGTCGGAAACGAAACCAGAGGAACAGAGCGACAGCCAACAGGGCGGGGAACTGGAACAGCAGGAAAGCCCTCCCGAGAGCGGCGGCGAGCAGCAGGAGAGTCTCCCCGACCACGAGCAGCTGGCCCTCTTGCTGGAAGACGCCCGCGCCAGAGCGGATGAGCACTGGGACCAGGTGCTGCGCCTGCAGGCGGAGCTGGAGAACCTGCGCAAGCGCCAGCAGCGGGAGCTGGAGAGCGCCCACAAGTACGCCCTGGAGCGTTTCGTCCAGGAGCTGCTGCCGGTCAAGGACAGCCTGGAGATGGGGCTCGCCGCCGCCCGTGAGGTGGAGGAGGAGAGCAGCGCCAGGCTGTGCGAGGGCACGGAGCTGACCCTGAAGATGCTGCAGACGGCGCTCGAGAAGTTTGGCGTCAGGGAGATCGATCCTGCGGGCCAGCCCTTCGATCCGGAGCTGCACCAGGCGATGTCGGCGGTGGCCTCGGAAGGGAGCGAACCCAACACGGTGCTGAACGTGATGCAGAAGGGGTACCTGCTCAACGACCGCCTGATCCGCCCCGCCATGGTGGTGGTGGCCAAATAGGGATTGAAATCCGCGACCGTATCCCCAACATATCAAGTAGTTGAACTATTAGCCAAATACAACCGGAGAAGAGAGATATGGGCAAGATCATTGGCATAGACCTGGGCACCACCAACTCCTGCGTGGCGGTGATGGAGGGTGGCAAGCCGCGCGTTATCGAGAACAGCGAGGGGGATCGCACCACGCCTTCCATAGTCGCCTATACCGACGACGGAGAGGTTCTGGTGGGCCAGTCCGCCAAGCGCCAGGCGGTGACCAATCCGGAGCACACCCTGTTTGCCATCAAGCGGCTCATCGGGCGCAAGTTCGATGACGAAGAGGTGCAGAAGGATATCGACCTGGTCCCGTACAAGATCATCAGGGCGGACAACGGCGATGCCTGGGTAGAGGTCAATGGCAAGAAGCTGGCCCCCCCGGAGATTTCGGCGCGCGTACTCATGAAGATGAAAAAGGCGGCCGAGGACTATCTCGGCGAGACGGTCAGCGAGGCGGTGATCACCGTGCCGGCCTATTTCAACGACTCCCAGCGCCAGGCCACCAAGGATGCCGGCAAGATCGCCGGCCTGGAGGTGAAGCGCATCATCAACGAACCCACCGCCGCGGCGCTCGCCTACGGCATGGACAAGAAGCGCGGCGACGCAAAGGTGGCAGTGTACGATCTGGGCGGCGGCACCTTCGACATCTCCATCATCGAGCTGGCGGAGATCGACGGCGAGCACCAGATCGAGGTGCTCTCCACCAACGGTGACACCTTCCTGGGCGGGGAGGATTTCGACAAGCGCCTCATCGACTACCTGGCGGACGAGTTCAAGAAGGATCAGGGAATCGACCTGCGCGGCGATCCCCTGGCCATGCAGCGCCTCAAGGAGGGTGCCGAGAAGGCCAAGATCGAGCTCTCCTCGAGCCAGCAGACCGACATCAACCTGCCCTACATCACCGCGGATGCATCCGGGCCCAAGCACCTGAACATCAAGATGACCCGCGCCAAGCTGGAGTCGCTGGTGGCGGATCTCATCGAGCGCACCATAGAGCCCTGCAAGATCGCCCTCAAGGACGCCGGCCTCAAGGCATCCGATATCGACGACGTGATCCTGGTGGGGGGCCAGACCCGCATGCCCAAGGTACAGGAGGCGGTGAGGGATTTCTTCGGCAAGGAGCCACGCAAGGATGTCAACCCGGACGAGGCGGTAGCCATGGGCGCCGCCATCCAGGGCGGCGTGCTGGGTGGCGAGGTGAAGGATGTGCTGCTGCTGGATGTCACCCCCCTCTCCCTGGGAATTGAAACCATGGGTGGGGTGATGACCAAGCTGATCGAGAAGAACACCACCATCCCCACCAAGGCGACCCAGATCTTCTCCACCGCCGACGACAACCAGACCGCGGTGACGGTCCACGTACTGCAGGGTGAGCGGGAGATGGCCTCCGGCAACAAGTCGCTGGGGCGCTTTGACCTCACCGACATTCCGCCCGCGCCGCGGGGCGTGCCGCAGATCGAGGTCACCTTCGACATCGATGCCAATGGCATTCTGCATGTATCCGCCAAGGACAAGGCCACCGGCAAGGAGCAGTCCATCGTCATCAAGGCCTCCAGCGGTCTCAGCGAGGAGGAGATCGAAAAGATGATCAAGGATGGCGAGGCCCATGCCGAGGAGGACCGCAAGTTCCACGAGCTGGTGAACGCCCGCAACCAGGCCGATGCCATGATCCACGCCACGCGCCGCTCCATGGAGGAGCTGGGCGACAAGCTGGAGGCGGAGGAGAAGAGCAACATCGAGGCCGCCATTAAGGAGCTGGAGGAGGCCATCAAGGGTGACGACAAGGCGGAGATCGAGGCCAGAACCCAGAAGCTGACCGAGGCATCCGCCAAGATGGCGGAGCGGCTCTACAGCCAGCAGCAGGCAGAGGCGACCCAGGAGGGTGGCGCGAAGAGCGACTCCGGCACCGGATCGGCCAAGGAGGAGGATGTGGTCGATGCCGAGTTCGAGGAGGTCAAGGAGGACGACAAGAAATAGTATGCGATAATGACCCCCGGCGCGGGGAGCCCGCCGGGGAGGCCGGTTCAGCAGCGACAGATGCGGGGCCACCCCGCATCTGTCGTTCCTTTGTACAACCAACCAACAACCATGTCGAAACGCGATTACTACCAGATCCTGGGTGTGGAGAGAAACGCCAGCGAGGCGGAGATCAAAAAGGCGTTCAAGCGCCTCGCCATGAAGTACCACCCCGATCGCAACCCCGGCGACAAACGGGCGGAGGAGAGGTTCAAGGAGGCGAAGGAGGCCTACGAGGTGCTCGCCGATGGCCGGAAACGGGCCGCCTACGACCAGTTCGGCCACGCCGGGGTGGACGCCTCCATGGGAGGGGGCGGGTTCCATGCCGGAGGGGG
>WFXP01000145.1 GCA_015490535.1 Gammaproteobacteria bacterium | reverse complement strand
ACCTACGCCGTCCCATATCGTGGAGAAGCTGGTGGAGGTGGCGCGGCGCGGCGATACCCACCGCTATTCGGTGTCCAGGGGGATCCCGCGCCTGCGCCGCGCCATCTGCAACTGGTACCGGCGGCGGTTTGACGTGGAGCTGGACATGGATAGCGAGGCGATCGTGACCATCGGCTCCAAGGAGGGTCTGGCCCATCTGGCGCTGGCCACCGTCGGTCCCGGGGACGCGGTGCTGGTGCCCAATCCCTCCTATCCCATCCACCCCTACGGTTTCGTGATCGCCGGGGCGGATATCCGCCATGTGCCGCTGGTGGCGGGGGTGGATTTCTTCGCCGAGCTGGAGAAGGCGATCAACGACAGCTGGCCCAAGCCGAAGATGCTGGTGCTCAACTTCCCCGGCAACCCGACCACCAGGTGCGTGGAGCTGGAGTTCTTCGAAAAGGTGGTGGAGATCGCCCGGCAGCACCAGATCTGGGTGGTGCACGACATCGCCTATGCGGATATCTTGTTCGACGGCTACCGGGCTCCCTCCATCCTGCAGGTTCCCGGCGCCAAGGAGATCGCGGTGGAGTTCTACACCCTCTCCAAGAGCTACAACATGCCCGGCTGGAGGATCGGCTTCATGTGCGGCAACCCGACCCTGGTGGAGGCGCTGGCGCGCATGAAGTCCTACCTGGACTACGGGACCTTCACCCCCATCCAGGTGGCGGCCATTACCGCGCTGGAGGGGCCGCAGGAGTGCGTGCGCGAGATCTCGGCCAGGTACCAGCGGCGCCGGGACACCCTCTGCAACGGCCTCGACTCCGTGGGCTGGCATGTGGAGAAACCGAAAGCCACCATGTTCGTCTGGGCGCCGATCCCGGAACCCTACCGCCATCTGGGGTCGCTGGAGTTTGCCAAGCGGCTGCTGCAGGGGGCGAAGGTGGCGGTCTCGCCGGGGATCGGTTTTGGTAACTACGGGGATGACCATGTGCGGTTCAGTCTCATCGAGAACGAGCAGCGCACCCGCCAGGCGGTGCGCGGGATTCGGGATATGTTTCGAAAGGACGGGTTGATGAAGCGTGACAAGGTGTTGGGGGGAGTGGTGTGAATCCGGTAAAGGTGGGGCTGCTGGGTCTGGGCACCGTCGGTGGCGGGACGGTGAATGTGTTGGCCCGCAACGCGCAGGAGATCGCCCGCCGCGCCGGGCGTGGCATCGTGGTCAGCCATGCCTCGGCGCGGGATCTCTCCAGGCCGCGCATCTGCGATACCGGTGACATCGCCCTGACGGATGATCCCTTCCGGGTGGTGGAAGAGCCCGAAGTGGCCATCGTGGTGGAGCTGATCGGCGGAGATACCCTGTCGCGGGAGCTGGTGACGCGCGCCATCGCCAATGGCAAGCATGTGGTGACCGCCAACAAGGCACTGATTGCCAAATATGGCAACGAGATCTTCGCCGCGGCGCAGCGGCAGGGGGTGATGGTGGCCTTCGAGGCGGCGGTGGCGGGTGGCATACCGATCATAAAGGCGATCCGCGAAGGGCTGGCGGGTAACCGGATCGAGTGGCTGGCGGGGATCATAAACGGCACCGGCAACTTCATCCTCACCGAGATGCGCGACAAGGGGCGCGAGTTCGGCGAGGTGCTGGCCGAGGCACAGCGGCTCGGGTACGCCGAGGCTGATCCCACCTTCGACGTGGAGGGGATCGATGCGGCCCACAAGCTGACCATACTGGCGGCCATCGCCTTCGGCATCCCGCTCCGGTTCGACAGGGTGTTCACCGAGGGGATCGGGAACATCACCGGCAGCGACGTGGACTATGCCGGGCAGCTGGGGTACCGCATCAAGCATCTGGGCATCGCGCGGCGGACCACGGCCGGCATCGAGCTGCGCGTCCACCCCACCCTGATCCCGCAGCGGCG
Source organism: Gammaproteobacteria bacterium (assembly GCA_015490535.1). Lineage (GTDB taxonomy): Bacteria > Pseudomonadota > Gammaproteobacteria > Thiohalospirales > Thiohalospiraceae > DRMK01. The sequence continues at coordinate 25,734 of WFXP01000145.1, read as the reverse complement.
CCTGATCGCCAACGTGGACGGGGTGATGAACGCGGTGCTGGTGCAGGCCGATGCGGTGGGCCCCACCCTCTACTACGGCGCCGGGGCCGGAGCCGATCCCACCGCTTCGGCGGTGGTGGCGGATCTGGTGGATGTGGTGCGCGCCATGACCTCCGATCCCGAGAACCGGGTTCCCCACCTGGCCTTTCAGCCGGACTCCCTGGTGGATCTGCCCATCCTCCCCATGGAGCAGGTGGAGACCGCCTGTTATCTGCGCATGCGCGCCGCGGACCGGCCAGGCGTGCTGGCCGAGGTCACCCGCATCATGGGGGATCACGGAATCAGCATCGAGGCGATGCTGCAAAAGGAGCCGCCCAGCGAGGAGGAGGGCGCGACCATCATCATGCTTACCCAGAGGGTGCTGGAGGGGAATGTGAACCAGGCCATCGAGCAGATCCAGCGCCTGGATGCGATATTGGGCAGGGTGACCCGAATACGTATGGAATCGTTAGGATAATCAATGTGATTCAGGGATTTTATAATGCCGTTTAGAGACAGATACACCGGCCTGATCAACAGGTACCGCGACCGCCTGCCGGTGCATGACGACACCCGCATCATCAGCCTGGGGGAGGGAAACACCCCGCTGATCCGGCTGGGCAACATTCCCGGCTTGCTGGGCGGGGAGGTGGATATCTACGTCAAGTACGAGGGGCTCAACCCCACCGGATCGTTCAAGGATCGCGGCATGACCATGGCGGTCACCAGGGCGGTGGAGGAGGGCAGTCGGGCCATCATCTGCGCCTCCACCGGTAACACCTCCGCATCTGCCGCCGCCTACGCGGCGCGCGCCGGAATCAGGGCTTTCGTGCTGATCCCGGATGGCAAGATCGCGCTGGGGAAGCTGGCGCAGGCGATGATGCACGGCGCCACGGTCATCCAGATCAGGGGCAACTTCGATGCCGGCATGCAGCTGGTCAAGGAGGTGGGGGAGAGCGCCCCGGTGACCATCGTGAACTCCATCAACCCGTTCCGCCTGCAGGGGCAGAAGACCGCCGCCTTCGAGATTGTCGAGGAGCTGGGCGGCGCCCCCGACTTCCACTGCCTGCCGGTGGGCAACGCCGGCAACATCACCGCCCACTGGATGGGCTACAGCGAGTACCAGCAGCACGGCATCGTGAACAGCCGCCCGGTGATGGTGGGCTACCAGGCGTCCGGCTCCGCCCCATTCATCCGCGGCGCGATGGTGGACGATCCGGAGACCGTGGCCACCGCCATCCGCATCGGCCATCCGCAGAGCTGGGAGAAGGCGTGGCAGGTGAAGGAGGAGTCGAAGGGATGGTTCGATGCCTGCAGTGACGAGGAGATTCTCGCCGCGCAGAAGCTGCTGGCGGAGCAGGAGGGGATCTTCTGTGAACCGGCCTCGGCAGCCTCGCTGGCCGGGGCGATGCGCGATATCCGCAGCGGAAAGATCCCCGCCGGCAGCCGCATCGTCTGTACCCTCACCGGCCACGGCCTCAAGGATCCCGATACCGCCATAAGGCAGAGCACGGCGCCGACGGTGGCGGTGGAGGCGGATCTGGAGTCGGTGCGCGGGGCGATCCTGGAGAATCTCTGATTCCGCTTCGCACGGTGCAGCCGCGCCGCCTGACCCTGCTGGTTCCCGCTCTTGCGCCGCCGCCGGAAGGGGGTGCCGCGGATCCCGCCGGTTTCTCCGGTCTGCAAGCGTTGCGCACGCTGCTCTCCCGGGCGGAGCGCGAGGAGCTGCCCTGCTGCGGGCTGGAGGCGCAGCTGCTGCGGATGTTCCAGGTGGCCGCTCCGGCCGACGCTGATCTTCCGGTCGCCGCGCTGACGAGGGCGCTGGATAGCGGCAGTGACGCTCCGGGCTGGTTCATGCGTTGCGATCCGGCATATCTGGTTCCCGGTCACAACAACCTGCTGCTGGCGGCGAGCGATGCGCTGCAGATTGCGGAGCAGGAGCGGGAGGAGATCGGCGCGCTGCTCAACCGCTTTTACGCTGATGCCGGCTGGAGCCTCGAGACCCCCACCGCGACCCGCTGGTATCTGCGCCTGCCGGAACCGCCCCGCGTGCGGACCCATCCGCTGCCCGAGGTGCTGGGGTGCTCCATCGAGGGGCGACTGCCCTTTGGAGAGGAGGCCTCCCGGTGGCACGCGGTACTCGCCGAAGTGCAGATGCTGCTGCATGGCTGCGAGGTCAACCGGGTGCGCGAGGCGCGGGGGGAGCCGGTCATAAACAGCCTCTGGTTCTGGGGGGGAGGTACCGTACCGCCGTCTGATCCGACTACCGACCATGATACGGTATGGAGTGATGACCCCCTGGGGCGCGCGCTCGCCGGCAGGGCAGGCGTTCCCTGCCGGCCGGTTCCCGCCGGCTACCGGGAGTGGGTGGCGCAGGGTGCGGCGGGGGAGCATCTTCTGGTGCTGGACGAAGGGCGCTACGCCGGCCGTTTCGAGGGGGTGGCCGGCTGGCTGAATGCGCTGGAGCGGATGGAGCGTATCTGGTTTGCCCCCTTGCTGGCGGATCTGAAGCGGGGAGGGGTGGAGCGTCTCGAGATCGTCGGCGGTGGAGGTAGGGCGTTTCATGTCACGCGCCGCTGCCTGTGGCGGCGCTGGCGCCGGGTGCGGGATATCATGGAGCTGCTGGCGGAATAGTGGGGAGTAGGCGCAGAAAATGGGGCCGGCGGGCCGTGGAGCTGGTGCTGATCGTGGCGCTGCTGCTCGGGTTGCGCGCCTGGCAGCAGCGCGACCTGGCGACCGGACCCGCCCCGGAGCTGGAGGGGTATCTTCTGGACGGGACCCCCGTATCCCTGGCGGAGATGCGCGGCGCGCCGGTGCTGGTTCACTTCTGGGCGATCTGGTGTCCGGTCTGTACCCTGGAGGAGGATGCCGTATCGGACATCGCCCGGGACCACCAGGTTATCACTGTCGCCATGCAGTCCGGCGACGACAGGGAGGTGGCCGCCTATCTGAAGGAGAACGGGCTGGATTTTCCGGTGCTCAACGATCCGGATGGGCGGTATGCCAACCGCTGGGGCGTCTCTGCGGTCCCCGCCAGTTTCGTGCTCGATGGCGAAGGCCGGATCAGGTTCACCGAGGTGGGGTACAGCACGGGGATCGGGTTGCGGATGCGGCTCTGGATGGCGGGGTTCGTTTGATTACGGTGACTTGCAGTGGAATCCGCTAGTACTCTTTCAAAGTAATAAGTTAGGATCCAGAGGGACACTGAATCCGGATTGGGTCTTCCTCAAATCGTATGGGTAAAATGGTAAATCATCCTTGACAGGCAGAATGCACGCCGGAAGATGGTCGGCAGAAGGGGATTGGGGAGAGTTTGGGATAGCCGAACCACTTGCAGTTTGCGCAGGTGGTGGATATCCGCCACTCCCCGGCCAGCCGGCCCCATTCCCCTTCTGGTTAACAAGTATGTGGCGTGCGTTCTGCCTGTCAAGGACGGAGCCGCTACGCGGTGATTTACCATTTCACCCATACGATTTGAGGAAGACCATCCTAAGTTATAACCTTGAAAGAGTACTAGGCCCAGGATGTGCGCCGTTCCGCAGGTCGGGGAATCCACTCGATATGGCCGTGTTTCCCGAGCATTGTACCGAGCTCCCCGGCCGGAATCGGTCTGCAGAAATAGAAGCCCTGGACCTGATCGCACCCCTCGCGGCGCAGATAGTCCAGCTGCTGCTCCGTCTCCACCCCCTCGCCGGTTACACGCAGTCCCAGGCTCTGGGCCATGACTATGATCGCTCTGGTCAGGGCTGCATCCTCCCGGTCGGTGCAGATGTCGCGCACGAAGGCGCGGTCGATCTTCAGGGTGTCGAAGGGGTACTGTTTCAGGTAGCTGAGCGCCGAGTAGCCGGTTCCGAAATCGTCCACCGCCAGATGGATCCGCATGTCGCTGAGCTGCTGGAGGATCCGGGGGGCCTCGTCGAACTCCCGCAGCAGCAGGTTTTCGGTTATCTCCAGCTCCAGGTCGCTGGCGGCCAGGTTGCACTCCTGCAGGGTGTCACGGATGTTCTGTACGAAATCGGTCTCGCGGAACTGGCGCGAGGAGATGTTTACCGAGATGCGAAACGGGGCTCCGGTCCGATCCTGCCACTCCCTGGCCTGCCGGCAGGCGCTCTTCAGCACCCACTCGCCGATGGGCACTATCAGACCGGTATCCTCCGCTATCGGGATGAAGTGGTCAGGGGAAACGGTTCCCAGCACCGGGTTGTGCCATGAGAGCAGCGCCTCGGCGCCGATCATCCGGTTCTCCCGCACATCGATCACGGGCTGGTAGCGCACCGTCAGTTCGCCCCGCTGCAGGGCGAGGCGCAGGTGGGACTCCAGCTCCAGGCGGCGGTTGGCCTGCCGGCTTATCTCCGGGGTGAAGCGGCAGTAGGCGTTCTTGCCGTTGGCCTTGGCGCGATACATGGCTGCGTCCGCATACTGCAGCAGGGTGTGGGGGCTGATGCTATCCACCGGGTAGGTGGATATTCCCATGCTGGTGGTGAAGAACAGCTCGCGCCCCTCCAGCACGAAGGGGGTGGCAAAGGCATCCATGATCTTGTGGACCACCAGCTCTCCGGCGTCAGGCGCGGAGAGATCCGGCAGGATGACCAGGAACTCGTCGCCGCTCAGGCGCGCCACCGTGTCGTCGTCCCTCACCGCGCCGCGGATGCGCTGGGCGGCCTCGATGAGCAGCCGGTCCCCCACGGCGTGACCCAGGGTGTCGTTGATGTTCTTGAAGTTGTCCAGATCGAAGAAGATCACCGACACGAAGTGTTTGTTGCGGTGCGCCCGGCGCAGCGCCAGGGCGAGCCGGTCGAAAGCCAGCACCTTGTTGGGGAGCCTGGTCAGGGAGTCGTAGTTGGCCTGGTTGAACAGCCGCTCCTCATAGTTCTTGCGCGGGGTGATGTCCTCCATGATGGCCAGGGTGTGGGTGATGGTGCCATCCTCCGTACGGATGGGGGATATGGCGGCATACTCCCAGAACTTCTCCCCGTTCTTGCGCACGCTGGGCAGCTCGCCCCGCCACTCCTTGCCCTGCCGCATGTGGCTCAAAAGATCGTCGTGGGTGGTGGTCGGGGCGTGCCGGGCGGTAACCCAGGAGAGGGTCTTGCCCAGGGTCTCCTCCGGCTCGAAACCGGTAATCCTGGTGAACCTCCGGTTTACATAGGTGACACGCCCCTCTGCATCCGAGATGAGTACCGATGCCGGGCTCTGCTCCACCGCGGCAGACAGGATGTGCAGCTTCTTCTCGGCGCTCTTGATGGCGGTGATGTCGCTGAAGTGCTCGATTCGCCCCCCCTGATACTTGCCGCTCCGAATGGACTGGGCGTGGTAGCGCAGCCATGCCTCCTCCTCCCCCGACGGGGATCGCAGGCGGCACTCCAGGGGTGGCAGGAGCTCCGCGCTGCGATACGAGCGGAGCAGGCGGGAGCGGATCCCGCCCTCGATGTTCCGGAACAGCTCCCGGTTGACGGCGCAGATCTCCTGGTTGATTATCTCCTCCCGTCTTATGCCAAAGAACTGCTCGAAGGAGCGGTTGAGCCAGACGATACGGTTGTCCCGGTCCAGGATCAGGATGGCGATCGGGGAGTTGTCCAGGACATCGTTGATGAGGGAGCAGTAACGCGCCTCGCTTTCCGCAAGTTTCTGTTTCTCTTTTTCCAGCTGGCGAACCTTGTCATCCAGTTTGCGGGCCAGGCACTGCCGGTGAAAGTTGGCGGTGGCTGCCTGGCCATGCTCCGATGGGGCATGGAGGAGACTCTGCCGATCGGGCAGGGTGTTCTCGACTATCCTCAGGAGCTCGTCCACCTCCACCGGTTTGGTCAGATAGCGGGCGGCGCCCAGGGCCATCGCCAGCTCCCGGTCCCGGGCGTCGGTATAGGTTGCGGTATAGAATATCACCGGAATATGTCTGAGATCCGGGTCCGCCTTGATAATGCGGCACATCTCGAAACCGTCCATCCCCGGCATCAGGATGTCGGAGATCACCAGATCCGGTGGAGAGCTGCGCAACAGGCGCAAGGCGTGCTCGCCGTTGGAGGCGCTCTCCACCACATGGCCCGCCGACTCCAGCGCCGTGGTCAGTAACAGGCTGGAGTCGTAATCATCCTCGACGATTACGATATTCATGGTGGTTTGGGACCGCTTTTTTTCCGGCTATGCCTGGAACTCCAGGCGCAACAGAGTGCCATCGTCCGGATCGGAACCAGGCACCAGGTTTCCGCCCGGCAGGCTCGCCACCATCTTTCTGGTCAGGTGCATTCTTATGTTACCGCCGGCCAGTTCCCGGCATGGCGGCTCCATCCCTTGCAGTTGCATGGAGGTTGCGAAGCGTTCCAGCGACAGCCGATCCGGTACCGGGTTGGTGGTGCCTATGGCTATGGTTGCGATCCGGCCGGTTCTACTGGCCGTGATTGTTATGTTTTCGATATTCCCACATTCTACAACATAAAGCACGATATTGAGAACAGACCGGACCAGCTTTTTTGCGTCGGTGTGGAACTCCAGCTCGGGGGGGATGTCAACCATGATGTCAATTTTATTGAATATGTGACTGTTTTCCCTGCGCAGTTCGGCAATTGAGTCCTGTATGGCATCCTTCGGGAAGAAGTTTGTCAGGCAGGGTGTGGTGGCGCCGGAGTCAATCCGGGCGATATCGATGATGTCGGAGATCATGGCCAGCAGTCTCTTGGCCGAGTCCAGAACCCTCTCCAGCTGATCCCGCTGGCGCCGGTTGATCTCTCCTGACATCCCCTGGAGGATGATTCCGGTGAATCCGATGATGGAGTTGAGCGGCGTGCGCAGCTCGTGGGACATGGAGGTGACGAAATCCGCATCGAGCCGTTCCCGATCCCTGCGTCCGGGCCGGCTGGCACCATCTTCCCGCAGCCTGTTTTCGAGGCTGCGCCGCAGAATGGGATAGAATAGGAGGGCGAGTCCCCCGGCAGCAGCCATCAGTGCTCCCAGGTAGAGCACTGTAACGCCTGACCACAAGAGGAGTGTCGCGAGGGCACCGGCGGCCACAGCCAGTGCGGAGTGCAGCAACAGCGGGATGAAGAGGCGGTTCAGCACGGGTCAGGAAGAGTATTATCAATTTTTGAAATTTCATTATTTGGCAACTACTGATCGAAATCAATGCAAAAAAGCGTCTCCCATATAACATTGCACCCGGCTGGAGCGGACGGGAAGGCGGAAGGCCCCGGCGCGGGCGGCTCTCCCACCATCTCCTACCTGCTGAACGGCAACTGCTATCTGAACATCACCAGTCGTTGCACCCTGCGCTGCGCCTTCTGCCCCAAGTTCAACGGCAGCTGGGAGATCAGGAGCTACGGGCTGCGGCTGCGCGGCGAACCCGGTGTGGAGGAGATCCTGGCGGCGGCAGGGGACCCGGCGGAGTATGCGGAGCTGGTGTTCTGCGGCCTGGGGGAGCCGACGCTGCGCCTGGATGTGATGCTGCAGGTGGCGCGCCGCATGAAGGAGCGGGGCGCGCGCGTAAGGGTGAATACCGACGGTCTGGCCAATCTGGTGCATGGCCGGGATGTCACCCCCGAGTTTGCCGGAGTGGTGGACGCCCTCTCCATATCCGTGAACGCCCAGGACGAGGCGACCTACGAGCGCCACTGCCGCCCGCGTCATGCCGGCAGTTTCGCGGCGGTGCTGGAGTTTGCCCGGCGCGTGCGCCGGCACGTCCCGGAGGTTACCATGACCGCCATCGACGGGCTGGAGGGTGTGGATATCGCCGCCTGCCGGGAGCTTGCCCGGCGGCTCGGGGTCGGCTTCCGGCGCCGGGTGCTGGACGTGGTCGGATAGCGGGGCGGCATGGCGCTGTCGGACTACGTCACCACCTTCGGGCAGAGCCTGCTGGCCCGTTACGGGGAGCGCGTGCACAAGGTGGCCATCGACGCCGGTTTCACCTGCCCCAACCGGGACGGGAGCATCGGCCGCGGCGGCTGCAGCTTCTGCAACAACGGCTCCTTCAGCCCCAATGGCCGGGCCATCGCCCCGCTGGAGCAGCAGATTGCGGCCGGGAGCGGGGTGATCGCGAGGCGCACCGGGGCGCGGCTGCTGCTGGCCTACTTTCAGGCCTACACCAACACCTATGACAGGGTGGAGCGGCTGCGGCGGCAGTACGACCGGGCCCTGGCCCAGCCGGGGGTGATCGGTCTGTGCGTCGGCACCAGGCCTGACTGTGTCTCGGAGGAGGTGCTGGATCTGCTGGCCTCCTACCGGGAGCGGGGCCTCGAGGTATGGCTGGAGCTGGGGTTGCAGTCCAGTTTCGACGAAACGCTGCAGCGCGTGAATCGCGGGCACGGCTTCGCCGAGTATCGCCGCGCGTTGCGCTGGGCGCGGGGGCGCGGCCTGCCGGTCTGTACCCACCTTATCGCCGGGCTGCCGGGGGAGGAGCCGTTTCACGTGCGTACCACCCTGCGGCGGGTTCTGGAGGAGGGGGTGGATGGCCTCAAGCTGCACCCCCTGCATGTGGTCAAGGGCACCCGCCTGGCCGGCGAGTGGCGCCGTGGGGAGTACCAGCCGTGGCGTTTCGCGGAGTATGTCTCGCTGGCGGCGGATCTGGTGGAGATGACACCCGCCGGGGTGGTCTATCACCGTCTTACCGGCACCGCGCGGGAGCCGCTGTTGCTGGCGCCCCGCTGGTGCGCCTGGAAGTGGCGGGTGCTGAACGGAATCGAGAACGAACTGGCGCGGCGGGGCACCCGGCAGGGTGTGGCGGATGGTGTGAAGGTTACCGGGACCACCGGGAGTGGATGAGATGAAACAGATTGAACTGATATGCCCCGCCGGCAGCCTGCCGGCGCTCAAGGCGGCGGTGGATAGCGGCGCCGATGCGGTTTACATGGGGTTTCGCGATGCCACCAACGCGCGCAATTTCCCCGGCCTCAATTTCGACGCGGATGGCGCGCGCAAGGGGATCCGCTATGCCCATGAGCGCGGCGTGAAGGTGCTGCTGGCGCTCAACACCTTCCCCCAGCCCGGCAGCTGGGAGCACTGGTGCAAGGCGGTGGATCAGGCGGCCACCCTGGGCTTCGATGCGCTCATCATGGCGGATCCCGGCCTGATGCGCTATGCGGCGCGGACCCATCCCGGGATGCGCCTGCACCTCTCGGTGCAGGGCTCGGCCACCAGCTACGAGGCGATAAACTTCTACCGGGAGCAGTTCGGCATCCAGCGCGCGGTGCTGCCGCGGGTGCTCTCTTTTGCCCAGGTGAGACATCTGGTGGCCAACACCGAGGTGGAGATCGAGGTGTTTGGTTTCGGCAGCCTGTGCGTCATGGTGGAGGGGCGCTGCACCCTGTCATCCTACGTGACCGGCGAGTCCCCCAATACCTGCGGGGCCTGCTCGCCGGCCAAGGCGGTGCGCTGGGAGGAGGATGCCAGCGGGCGCCGCTCGCGCCTCAACGGCGTACTCATCGACTCCTACGGGCCGGGAGAGAGCGCCGGCTACCCGGTGCTGTGCAAGGGGCGTTTCCAGGTGAACGGACGGGTGGACTACGCCATCGAGGAGCCCACCAGCCTGAGCCTGCTGGACCATCTGCCGGAGCTGCTGCAGGCGGGCGTGACGGCGCTCAAGGTGGAGGGACGGCAGCGCAGCCCGGCCTACGTGCGGCAGGTTACAAGGGTGATGCGCCAAGCGCTGGATGCCTGCCTGGCCGATCCGGAGAACTACCGCCCTGCCGGGGAGTGGGTGGCCCAGCTGGATCGCGTGGCGGAGGGCACCACCCACACCCTCGGCGCCCTGGACCGCGCGTGGCAGTAGGGCTGCTGGAGCGGAGAGCAAGATGAAGCTGGCGATGGGGCCGATCCTCTATTTCTGGTCACGCGACGAGGTGTTCGGGTTCTACCGCGACCTGGCGCGGCTGCCGGTGGACATCGTCTATCTGGGGGAGACGGTCTGCTCCAAGCGGCGCACCCTGACCCTCGCCGACTGGCAGCTGCTGGCGGAGCGGCTTGCCAACGCCGGCAAGGAGGTGCTGCTCTCCACCCTTACCCTGCTGGAGTCGGAGTCGGAGCTGCGGACCATGCGCCGCATCGTGAACAACGGCGGCTTTGCCGTGGAGGCCAACGACATGGCGGCGGTGAGCGTAGCGGCCCAGGCCGGCGTGCCGTTCGTGGCCGGCCCCCATCTGAACAGCTACAATCAGGCCACCCTGGAGCTGCTGGCGGAACTGGGTGCCATGCGCTGGGTTGCGCCCATGGAGATGTCACGGGAGACCATGGTGGGGATGCAGGAGCGGCGCCCCTCCGGCTTGCAGACCGAGCTGTTTGTCTATGGGCGCATGCCGCTGGCCTTTTCGGCGCGCTGTTTCACCGCCCGTAACCGGGATCTGCCCAAGGATGAGTGCGGACTTTGCTGTGCCGACTATCCGGAGGGGATGCAACTTGCCACCCAGGAGGGGGAGCAGTTTCTGGTGCTCAACGGGATCCAGACCCAGTCCGGTCGCATCTGCAATCTGCTAAGGGAGATCCCGGATCTGGCCGCGCTGGGTGTGGATGTGGTGCGGCTCTCCCCTCGTTCCCGGCGGATGGAGGAGATTGTGGAGGTTTTTCACCAGGCCGTTACCGGAGAGGGCGTGACGCAGGAGCTCTACGACAGGCTGGTTCACGGGGAGCGTGAGGAGCAGTGTAACGGCTACTGGTTTGGAGAGGCGGGAATGGTGGTCCGCGAATGACCAAAAAAAACGCAGCACAATCCCTGTGCCGCAACAGCAGGAGAACTGCCAGGAAACCAGATTTTGCCAATCTCAGATCTGCGTTAGCACCAGATCCCTCGCCCGCTGCACCAGCGGGCTACTCCGCTCGATGGCCCGCTTGACGTGGGGGGCCAGCCGGCGGCCGATCACCTCTTCCAGATGCCGATCCAGATCGAACTCCACCGCATCCAGCAGGTTCTTCAGGTAGAGGGCGGCGTCGGTGTCCCCCTCCAGCCTCAGGTCGCGGTTGAAAAACAGGGTGTCCGGATCCTCTGCGCGGCTGGCAAGGCGCCAGAAACCCTCCACCGTGCCGCTGATACGCACATCCCATCCCACATGGCGGGAACATCTGACCAAGCGCCTGCCACGCAGCCGCAGGTGAAACCGGTTACCGGTATCGGTCAGCGCCAGACAGATCACCTTCCCTTCCAGGTAGTCGAGGCGCTTGGTCACCTCCTGGCCGCGCAACAGGTGGTTTACCATGCGGCACAGGAGCTCGGTATGGAGCAGATCCGGAATCAGCCTGAAACCGGAAACAACTGGCAACGCCGGACGCGACATCTCCCCTGAAGGTTAATTCCCGCTAACAATTGTGGTTAATGGTCCCAGAGTCCATGCCGGACTGCATTGATCCATGTCAACAATCATGCATATAAGGCTTCCAGGAGACCCGCTCCGGACCCGGAGTGACCCCCTTTGACTCAGATGGGCGACTCAAGCCAATCTCCTATGGAACCGATAGGGATGGGTGCACGCAACCCAATTTCCTTGATCCTCGTCCCTATGACTGTGATTGGAATATTGTTGCCAGTCCTGCTCCTCGCCATACAGCCCTCCGCCCAGGCAGCCGGCGAATATACGCTTCCCGCATTCTTTGATACGGAGAACATTACTCTGGATAACGGGTTCAAAATGGTGATGAAGCCTCGTGGAGAGGTGCGTAATGTCTCCATGAGGCTGGTGGTCGGCGTTGGTACAAGGGATTTTCCCTGTGGGAAGAAGGAGACCCCCCATTTCCTGGAGCATTTGCTGTTTACCGGAACCTCGAAGCATACGGAGACGGAGCTGGACGAGTCCATCTCCGAGCACGGGGGCACGTGGAATGCCTTTGTCGACAATGACACAACGGTCTATGAAGTGGACATATTCAGCAAATATACGGGTCTGGCTATCGAGACCCTGTATGAAATCATGACCGATTCGACCATAAGCGAAGAAGATGTGGAACTGAGCCGGAACATAATCCATCGGGAGAGCGGAGGTGAACCGTCATGGTTACGGCAATGGCTGTTCCGAAGGGGTATCGGCAAGACCGCTCTACAGAAGGCGTTCGAATACTATGGGCTGGCATGTCCGGAGCTGGAAACCGCCAGCGATATCTCCAGGGAAGAGGTGCTGGACACGTTCCGGAAATACTATGTTCCCAACAACATGACGCTGGTCGTTGTCGGAGATTTCGACGAATCCGAAATTGTTGAAAAAGTCAGACAGACTTTTGGGCGGTTGGCGGAGAGACCTTTTGTCAGGGAGGAGCCGGAACTCCCGCTCCAGGCAGCCAGCAAGACCTTCACAGGGACATTCGCCCCCTTTTTGGATAGCGAGGTATCCACAGGGTTATGTTATTTCACGAACGGCAGATATTCCCCCGACTATTTCCCGCTTCTGGTGATTGATCAATATCTGAACGACGCCCTGTACAACTCCATACGGGTTGAAAACGGTCTGTCCTATGGTCCGGAAACCATCTATATCGCCGAACCGGAATGGGGGTTATTGTGTGCCGCGACAGATGTTGATCCGGAAAACACGGATAGGGCGATGGCGCTGATACAAGCGGAATTCGATGCGCTTGTCACATCACCACTGGATGAAAAGACAGTAACTTCAACGAAACGCGGCATGCTTCTCCGCATGGCGCAACGTGGTGAATCGAATATCGAATACGCAAGCTATTATGTCAGCCATCTGTCTGAGCTGGAGAGGGAAGGAAGGTACATTGACGATGGCAACAGCATCGAGCAGGTCACCGCGGATGTGATGCATGAGGTGGCTACCCGGACAATGGATGGTGGCAGGAAGATGGTAATTACGGAAAAGCCGACATTGACATATACGCAATTCTATATGCTGGTGATTCTTTCGGCGACAGTGCTTGCGTTTGTCGGATGGCGGCTCTTGTTTGGAAAGCGCCGGCTCCGGATATCTGGCGCCGGGAGGAGGCATGGCTCGGATAACGCTTCCCTGCTATGACCGGTAACGGGACTTTTGGTGTAACTAAGGCGGAGCGGTATCAGGGGAAATACAATAATCCAAAGAGGTACTTGTCAATGGACCATGAAGTCGCTGTATCTGTCACCATTCACTGTGAGTTCGCGAACAAGATCAACTTTGCCTGTCACCAGAGCTCGTTTGCCACATTGCGCTATCTGGCGATAGAAAACCTGGATCAGAAGAATCCTTTAGAGGACGTGCTCGTAACCTTGAATGCCGATCCGGTATTCCTTGAGTCCAAATCCTGGCGATTAGACCGGATTGCACCCGGCGGCAGGGTGCTGGTTCGCGACCGAGATATCCAGCTGCGGGGTGACTTTCTGTTGAACTTGACCGATGCGGTACGAGGCACTCTCACCATCACCGCAGAGCGACAGGGGGAAGTTCTCACGCAGCTCAGCAGACCAATCGAACTGCTGGCCCGTAACGAGTGGGGCGGGGCAGGCTATATGCCAGAGCTGTTGGCGGCTTTTTCCATGCCCAACGACCCGGCAGTAGATCGCATCCTCCACGACGCGAGTCTGATCCTCAGGAAGGCCGGTAGACCGGATGCTATCGATGGTTACCAAGCAAGGAGCCGCCGTCGAGTCTGGGAGATCGCCGCAGCCATCTACAGCGCGATCGCCAATCTGGGTATTAGTTACGCGGTACCTCCAGCCAGCTTCGAGCACGATGGACAAAAAATCAGATTTCCCGGCCAAATTATAGGAAGCCGGGTGGCTACTTGCTTGGATTCCACCATGCTGTTCGCCTCGGCTCTGGAACAGGCTGGATTGAATCCTGTCGTTGTGTTGCCCGAGCACCATGCACTGGTAGGGGTCTGGTTGCAACCGGAGGAGCTGGCCAGTGTCGTCGTTGACGAGGCGGAAACCCTGCGCAAGCGCATTCAGCTCAACGAGCTGCTCCTGATCGAGACGAACTATATCACCCAGCACCCATCGCCACCATTCAGCCGGGCAGTGAAGGTTGCTGCCCAAGCCATAGCACCAGATAAGGATAATACGTTCAGCGCTGCGGTGGATATTCGCCGGGCGCGTGCGTTGCAGATCACTCCGCTGGGATTAAAAAGTGGAGGCGATCCCACAGGCGAGGACGCCCCGGAGAAGGTAGGGTACGAACAGCCATTGGAGAACGCTCCGCCTTTACCGGATTTTGACGAGGAGATCGAAGAGGATGTGGTGCCGGAAACACCTACAGATCGGTTGGAGCGCTGGCAACGTAAACTACTCGATCTTTCGGCCCGTAATCCGTTGCTGAATTATCGGTCGACCAAAAGCAGCCTGCGGATTCTGTGCCCTGATCCCGGTGTGCTGGAAGATTACCTGGCCGAAGGAGCGAAGATCGCCATCCGGCCATTGCCGAAACCGATCATGGAGCAGCAAGATGATGTGCTCAACCAACAGCGAACGGGTAACTTGATTAAAGAAGAATATGCCCGAGATGCGCTTGAGAGGAAAGAGGTGCTTGTCGAAATGCCAGACGATAAGCTGGCACCAAGAGTAGTGGAGATTTATCGCAAGGCCCAGACGGCACTGCAGGAAGGTGGCGCCAACACCCTTTATCTGGCGCTAGGCTTCCTGTTGTGGAAACGGGATGAAAAAGACGAACGGCGCTTCCGTGCGCCTCTGATCCTGTTGCCGGTGTCTTTGGAGCGAAAGTCCGTTCGCAGCGGCGTAAGGCTGGTGGCCCACGATGACGAGCCGCGGTTCAATACCACCTTGTTGAAAATGCTGCGCAAGGATTTTGCCATCGACATTCGGGGGCTGGATGGCATTTTGCCACAAGATCAGAGTGGCGTTGACGTGGCAGGCGTCTGGAATCGGGTACGCAAGGACGTTAAGGATGCGCCGGGTTTCGAGGTGGTCGAAGATGTGGTGCTGGGGCATTTTTCCTTTGCCAAGTATCTGATGTGGAAGGATCTCGTTGACCGCACAGATGCTCTGCGCAATAACCGGGTGGTCAGGCACCTCATGGATACGCCGCGGGACCCGTATCCGAGCGAGACATCCTTCGTCAGCAACGACGAGGTGGATCGCAAATACAATCCGTCGGATCTGCTCACCCCCTTGCCGGCGGATGCCTCGCAGATGGCGGCGATCGCCACTGCCGACCGTGGCAAAGATTTCATTATCATTGGCCCGCCCGGTACCGGAAAGAGCCAGACCATCAGCAACCTGATCGCCCACATGCTGGGCAAGGGCAAGACCGTGTTGTTCGTATCGGAAAAAATGGCGGCACTCGATGTGGTCTACAGGCGTCTGCAGGAGATTGGGCTGGGGCGGTTCTGTCTGCCCCTGCACTCGAACAGGACCCGCAAGGCGGATGTGCTGGCTAAGCTGCGTACCGCCTGGGAGTCAGTAGAGGACAACGATCCGGGACAGTGGGAGGCAGAAGCGGAGCGCTTGCGCCAGTTGCGTGATCAGCTGAACCAGCTGGTCAATCGACTGCACACCCCCTGGCGCAACGGTCTCACGGCACACTATGCCATGGGGATCAAGATCAGGGATGAGGCCCTGGCTGCCCGAGTACGCTTTTCCTGGCCTTCGGCGAACCAGCACGACCGCGAGCAATTACAGAAGATGCGTGAGGCTGCGGAGAAGCTGCGCATTCAACTGCAGGCTGTGGGTGATGTGGCAGACACGCCCTTTCGTGTCGTGGATAGGAGTGATTGGTCGCCTCAGTGGGAGGAGCAGATGGTCCATCGCGCTCGTCGGTTGTCGGCGGTTACAGCGCTGGCTGAGAAGGCCTGCGATGCCTTTCTGGAAACCATAGATATTGGCATTCCCGACCGAGGCATGGCTCGTCTCGAAGCTGTCGCCAAACTGGCTGGCGTGCTGTTGGAGGCCTATCGCAAGCAAACTGCCTTCGCCCTGGAGCCGGACGGGGTGGATCGAATCGAGGCCCTGAAAGAGGCCGTGAGCCGCTTGAAGGCATATGCAAGGGCCCAAGCTTCTCTCAGCTGTGCCTATGAGCCCATGGCTTGGCGTACCTTGGATGGCGAGCAGATTTCCCGGCGCTGGAAGGAGGCTTTGGAAACCTGGTGGCCGAAGCGCCTCTTTGCCTGCCGAAAGATCATCAAGGAGATGCGGACAGGGGGTGCTCTTGGTATGCCTGATCCTGTGCAGGATGCTCCCGTCCTTGTGAAACTGCGCGCGGAAGGCGAGGCTATCGATCGCCTGGACAGGGTGCTGTCGTCTCTTGGGATGTGGGAAGGGCACAACACCGATCCCGAGACGGCCGGTATGCTCCAGGATTTGGCGAGCCGGATCAGGAGGACGGCAGGTATGCTGGTGGATGAACCCCAGGAGCTGGTGGAGGTGCGTACCCGCATACGGGCGCTATTGTACGATGCCAATGATCTGTTGGCCCCGGAGGCGCCAGTTGGGCGGGCTGCCCTGCGGTTTCTGAAAGGGTTCAAGCGGTTTCGCGAAGCCTGCGAGGCCTTCGAGGATATTGCAGGCGAATCGGTCCGGCGTATCTTCGCAGAGACGGAACAAACGTTTGAGGTCATCCGGGAGACGGCTGACGCGATTGCCACGCGCCATGGGGAAATGCGCGACTGGTGCGGCTGGCGCCGTCGCCGGGCAGATGCACTGGCATTGGATTTGAGACCCCTGGTTGAGGCGATAGAGCAGGGACGTGTGCCGATCGACGAGATCGAACAGACCTTCGAGGCAGCCTACTGTGCCTGGTGGTCAGCTGCTGTTATCGGCGAGGACGAAGTGCTGCGCACCTTTTCCACGCCTGAGCACAACGCTATCATCGAGAAGTTTCGCGATATCGACACCCGGTACCAGAAGCTGACTGCTTCGTACATTGCCGCAACGTTGAGCGGAAAACTGCCTGATCCCGAGGATGCTTCCCGTTCCAGGGATTGGGGGATGCTGCGCCGGGAGCTGCAGAAGAAGATGCGCCACAAGCCGGTACGGCAACTCATTAAAGAGATACCGGAGGTGCTTACCAAGCTGGCGCCTTGTCTGATGATGTCGCCCCTGTCAGTGGCGCAGTACTTGCCGGCGGACCAGGAGCTATTCGACGCGGTGATCTTCGACGAGGCCTCCCAGATCACCGTGTGGGAAGCGATTGGCTCCCTTGCGCGTGGACGCCAGGTGATCGTGGCAGGCGATCCCAAGCAGATGCCGCCGACCAATTTCTTTGCCCGTTCCGACGACGATCCGGACGGAGATGTTGATGTGGAGGGTGATCTCGAGAGCATCCTGGATGAGATGCTGGGAGCAGGAATCCCGCACAAGACCCTCAATCTGCACTACCGTTCACGGCGGGAGAGTCTTATCGCCTTCTCCAACAGCCGTTATTACGATAACAGCCTGATTACCTTCCCTGCGCCGGTGTATCCCGACCACGGTGTGCGCCTGGTCCGCGCGGAGGGCTTTTATGCGCGTGGCAAGGCGCGCCACAACCAGGGTGAGGCCAAGGCGGTCGTATCTGAGATCCTCGCTCGCCTCACCCATGATGTTCCGGAGGTGCGCCAACGGTCTATCGGGGTGGTGACTTTCAATTCCGAGCAGCAGTCTCTGATCGAGAATCTGCTTGACAAGGCGCGGGCATCCAACCCGGAAATCGAGTGGGCTTTTTCCAGCGACTCGGTGCTTGAACCGATATTCGTGAAGAATCTCGAGACCGTACAGGGTGACGAGCGCGACGTGATTCTGTTCAGCATCACCTACGGCCCGGACCAGGCGGGACATGTGACTATGAACTTCGGCCCGCTGAATCGCCAGGGTGGGGAGCGGCGGCTCAACGTGGCCATGACCCGGGCGCGGCACGAGATGCTGGTGTTTTCCACCTTACGCTCCGATCAGATCGACTTGTCCAGAACTCAGGCTCAGGCAGTTATCGATCTCAAACATTTTCTTGAGTATGCCGAGCGCGGGCCCACCGCTCTTGGGGGAGCGGTATATGGGTCTCTTGGAGATTTTGAGTCACCGTTCGAAGCTTCGGTTGCCCGAGCACTGCGCGACAGGGGATGGGACGTGCATCCTCAAATTGGAGTATCGGCGTACCGCATCGATCTTGGCGTGGTACATCCAGACAAGCCCGGTGTGTACCTTGCCGGGGTCGAGTGTGATGGTGCCACCTATCACAGCTCAGCTTACGCGAAAGAACGGGACAAGATTCGGCAGCAGGTGCTGGAGGGACTGGGTTGGACCTTGTTCCGGATCTGGTCGACAGACTGGTGGACCAATGCCGCCACTGCCCTGGACAGGCTGGACGAGGCATTGCATGCCTGCCTGGAGTGTGACCGGGCTTGCAGGGAAGAGGCAGCGGCAGAAAGGGAGCCGTCTCAAGATGGCGGGAAAGAAGAGGCACAAGCGGCTGTTAGAGCCGATCTGGTCCCGCATAAGCCAGTGGATGAGGAAGGCCGGAGATGTGTTGCTTTATAGTGCTCTTTCAAAGTAATAAGTTAGGATTCAGTTGGTCTGTCAGCGTTCAGGGCAAGGCGCTCCTCGCAGCGAATGGCCGTCGCCCTTTGCAAGAGGAGCACCAACCCACCGGGAGTGGGTTGGGAGCGCAAAGCGACCCCGAAGGGGTGGCAGGGGTGTATTCCATCAACGCCTCCATGGACGCTAACAGACCAACTCTTCGGGCGCCCCTGTGATGTTCTGCTGCGGCGTTGCAGTGCTTGCAACCATTGCCTGCGCACTGCGCGTTGGTGCGGAACACCACAGGGACGTTGAATCCTGGTTTATTACCTTGAAAGAGTACTAGTCCTCCATAAGAGCTATGCTCGAATCTGGTCTACGGAGATGTTGAAGAAGGCGGCGTACCTTGCCGAAATCGGTTTGCTGAACTGAAACAGCGGGGGGGGGGGTACTCCACCATGAGCAAAGATAACGTAGTTTCCCTTCAGTCGCCAGCAGGTGTCGGGGACCTTTGACGGAGCTGCCGCGCACTGGGGCCAAGCGATTGATTCAGCAGGCAATTGAGGCGGGGGTATCGGAGCTGCTGGCGCAATATAGAGGGCAGGCGACGACCAGAGACGGCGATTGGTGGTCCGCAACGGTTACCTGCCGGAGCGTGAGGTCCTGACCGGAGTGGGTCTGGTGTCGGCGAGGGTGCCGAAGGCGCGCAGCCGGACGGGGGAGCCTGTGGTGTTTCGCTCCTCGCTGGTGCCGTATGTGGGGAAGGCGCGGCGTGTTGTTGAGGCGGCCCTGCCGTGACTGTACCTGAAGGGTGTTGCCACGGGACAGATGCAGGAGGCCCTGCCGGGCTTCTACGATTTCCCGGCCGAAGACGGAGCCGAAGTGAACAGCGAGACCGACGACAGCAGGCGCCGTCTGACCATGCCATATACCAGATTTGACCATGGCTCGCTACGTGTTGATAATAGGGGCCAAGGGTGACATCGCCAAGGCATGTGCCAGATAGGATGCCAGTCATGGGTATGATCTCTACCTTGCCGGAAGGTAACTATTCAGCTCGCCCCTGAAATCCGCCATTTCTGCGTCGAAAAATGGTCATTTACACTCGTAAACTCCCATTTTTCGCCTTGAACTGACGGATTTCAGGGGCGATCTGAACAGTTACCGGCCTGTTTCAATACCATGCTGAATAGTTACGCCGGAAGAAATACAGCAGAGCAAAAAGACTTATATTCCGGGCACTAGTGATTCTGAATTGGTACATACTTTGAGAAACCTTTCCCCTCAGCGTCTCCAGCATGCTCAGCATGTGGTTGTTATAACTATAGTGCTGTTTGTTGGGGTAATGGTGCTTTCGGCAATGCTGGCCGGCGGGAAACAGGTCATTGAACATATAACCCGGATTAGCCCGACTGTCGTTGCACTGCTGTTGTTGCTGTCTCTGGTCAACTATTTCACGCGTGGTTACCGCTGGCATTTTTTGTCGCGTCATATCGGCCTTGAAATACCTGGTCAGCGCAGCCTGTTATATTATTTTTCCGGATTTTCCATGACCACCACGCCAGGAAAGGTGGGAGAGCTGCTGCGATTGTGGTTAATAGAGCGGTGTCACGGCTACAGCTACACAAAGGTTGGGCCGCTGTTCATTGGCGACAGGCTGGGTGATATGAATGCCATGCTGGTGCTTTGTTTGGTTGGCATTACCGCTTTTTCCGGCTACCTGTGGCTTGCGCTGACGGGTTGTGCTGCTGTGCTGCTGCTTACCTGGCTGTTTGCGCGGCCTGCCCCGCTGATATCGGCCACAGGATGGCTTTTCGCGGTTACCGGGCGAAACCACTCCCGGCTATTTGCAAAATTGCGCCATATGTTGCGTATGACAACCAATCTGTTTTCCCGGCGCTCGTTCAGCGTCGTACTGGCTCTCAGCGTAGCTGGCTGGCTTGCGGAGTGTGTGGCTTTCTATATTTTGTTGCATGCGCTGGGTGTGGACGTAACACTGCAACAGGCCATCTTCATTTTTTCCTTTTCCATGTTGGCGGGGGCGATATCCATGTTGCCGGGTGGTCTTGGTGGTGTCGAAGCGGGAATGATCGGTCTGTTGATGGCATTGGGTGTGGAGTCACATCTTGCTGTGACTGCAACCGCGATTATACGGTTGACAACGCTATGGTTTGCCGTGGGTTTGGGTTTTGTCGTACTGCCCTTTGCTTTGCAGCTGGCGCGGGGCTCCACCAGTCAATCGGCGACGATTGATCGGGTGGCTTAGTGACGGATTGTGAGACCAGGATACTAAGCGGATGGGGCAGAAGTAGTTATGCCCGAGTAACGGCATGCCTGCCAATATGTATTGATGAAGTGCCAGAAGCGTTCAATTGCGCTTTGCATACTGGTAGCGTGATTGCCCACGCCGGCGGCCGTAGTTACGGTGACATAGCGCTGAACAGTAACGGTGGAGCGTTGTTGATGCGGCGGCTCAACCGGATTATCTCTTTTGATCCGGAGACCAGGGAACTGGTTTGTGAGCCAGGAGTGACCTTCCATAAGCTGCTGCGCGAATTCCTTCCACAGGGCTATTGCGTGCCGGTGAGTCCCGGTACGGGTTTTGCTACGGTTGGCGGCGCAATTGCCAACGACGTGCACGGCAAGAATCATGATGTGGCCGGGAGTTTTGGCCGGCACGTGGTATGGATTGACCTGTTGTTGCCGACGGGCGAGCAAAGGCGTATCTCGCGGCAGCGGTATGCCGATCTGTTCAGGGCCACCATCGGAGGTGCTGGCCTTACCGGCATTATTCTGGCGGCCTGCATCAGAATGAGCCGAAGAGAGGTCAATGCGGTTCGGGTGCGGGAGCGGCGTATAGCCAGTCTGGAAGATTTCTTTACAGCATTTGAACAGGCGCGAGCAGATGGCGTCAGCTACTCGGTTGGCTGGATTGATGCCATGGCGCGAGGCGCCCAGCTTGGGCGGGGTATTCTGGAGCTTGCGGAACCGGCGGCGGAGTCGCTGGACGAACCGGCACCAAGGCGTTTGAGAGTGCCGGTGGATATGCCAGATTTTGTGCTGAATCCCATGAGTATTGGAGTTTTCAACACGCTGTATTTTCACCGTATACCCAGGGAGGGGCGGGAGAAAACGGTGCTGCTGGAGCGCTTTCTCTATCCACTGGATACGCTGCTTGAATGGAACCGTATTTACGGCAGGCGGGGTTTTTATCAATTTCAGTGCGTGCTGCCGAATGAAGCCGGCATTTCGGGCATTCGTCGACTACTTGAACGGATTGTCCGTTCCCGCGCCGCCTCTTTTCTGGCGGTGCTCAAGACGCTGGGCGGGGAGGGCGAAGGTTATCTCTCTTTTCCGCAACGTGGTTACACTCTGGCACTGGATTTTCCCTGCAAGGCGGGAACGGGCGAGCTGCTTGGGTCCCTGGAGTCGATTACCCGTGATCATGGCGGCCGGGTCTACCTTGCCAAGGATGCTTGTCTGTCGCCGGAAGGTTTCGCCGCCATGTATCCTAATCTGGATCTTTTTCGTGCGGTTCTCCATGATATCGATCCAGAATCACGGATGGACTCCGATCTGGCGCGGCGGCTACGTATTCGCTAATATAAAGAGTTGGGGGAAGCATGCCAAATCAAACCATAGACAAGCCAAAGCTGCTGAGTGTTGAGCAGGCAAAGAACCTGGATGTGCCGACTGTAACGGATCTGTTTTGTGAACATATGAATCCGGGGCAGCTCCACTTTCTCAAGTTACTGGGTTTTAACAAGGTAAAAGTGGAAAGTGCGGAGGGGATGTATTACACGGATCAGAATGGTCGCAAAATCCTCGATTTCTTTGGTGGCTTTGGTTCAGTTGCTTGTGGTCACAACCATCCGCGCCTGCTGGCGATGAGAAAACGGTTTCAGGATGAAAAACGTCATGAAATCGCCATTGCTTTCATGTCCCAGTATGCGGCGGCTTTGTCAAAAAACCTTGCCGCCATTGCGCCAGAGGACCTCGATATGGTGTTTCTGGGAACGAGTGGTTCCGAGGCTGTGGAGGCTGCTCTCAAGCTGGCCGAAAGATTTCAGGGGCCGGAGCGGGCAAAAATCGCCTATGCAGAGCACTCATTTCACGGCAAGACCCGCGGAGCGTTGTCGGTAACTGATTCGGAGTTCTATCAGTCCTCTTTCCGGTTGCTGAACAACCGGGTACGTATTCCTTTTGGTGACAGCACGGCATTGGAGGAAGCTTTGCGTAATGACTCTTCCATTGGTGTGCTGATCCTGGAAACTGTGCAGGGCGGCGCAGGGATCGTAGGGGCTCCAACCGGCTATTGGCAGGATGTTCGCCGTTTATGCGACCAGTATAATGTTGTATGGATAGCGGATGAAGTTCAATGTGGTGTTGGACGTACCGGGCTTTTTTTTGCGTTTGAGCATGCAGGGGTGGCACCTGATATCGTGACGCTGGCCAAATCCCTGGGGGGCGGCAAGGCGGCCATGGGTGCCATGATTGCTCGCCGTTCTGTCTACATGGCTGCCTATGGAGCTCCCCAAACTGCATTGATTCATGGGCCGGCAACTTTTGGTGGAATGGGGGAAGCCAGCTGTACCTCTATTGAGACTCTGAATATTCTTTATGACGAGAACTTGATCGAGAACTCCGCCCGGCAAGGGGCGTATCTGCTGGAGAGATTGCAGAAGGTCCAGGCCAAGTATCCAAATATCATCAAAGAGGTCCGCGGCTACGGGTTGATGATTGGACTGGAATTTTGCGATTTCAGTAACACACTGCCGTTTGGGCTGCGTACGGTCGTATCGGTACTGGATAACAAGCTGAAGGGTAGTCTGTGCGGTTTTGTCGGTTGTCTGCTGTTGAAAGAGTATGACATTCTGGTGGCTTTTACAGAATATAACCGCAATGTGATTCGACTGGAACCTCCTTTGGTTGTGACCCGCGAACAGGTTGATACCTTTGTGGACGCCTTGGACGATCTGCTATCCCGGGGTGTGACTCGCATTGTAACCGCCTTTGCCAAAGAGGTGGTTGGGAACAAGTAGCCAGCGTGATGAGTCAACATCGTCCGGAAAAACCGGCCATTCTGTTAGATAACTTGCTGTTGCTACAAAAATAATATGCAATTTTTCCCTGTCACCGACTTGAACTGCCCGGTTGATCCGGGCCAGGCTACGGTCCGGGATTCCGGATTCAGGCGAAGAAACATCCGCCTATGCATGCTCTTTGGCGCGTATTCTGGCCACAACGGCAATCGCCACGTCAGGCGTTTCGGCTGCCTGGGCCGGTAGCGGTGCATGGCCTTCGCACGACAGACCTGCCGGGAGACCCTGCCAGTACTCTTTCAAGGTGGTAAATCAGGGTTCGGAGTATATGTTTTCAATGCTCAGCAGAAAGGCAAGGATGTGCCTTATACGAAGTGGACTTGGAGTGGTGGATGATGGTGATTAAGATGATCCCGGAGTGGAAGTTCAGGGGGATGGGCTCATGAGGGAAATCTCCCTGGCCTTAAGTAGGAAACAGTATTTTGTTTCGATATCTGTTTTAGGGGCAATAGGCGCTATATCACTGGCCGCGGGCTTATATAATGCCTGGTCTTATTTCATGGACTTCCAGCAATCCGCTGCATGTTTGTTTATTTCCGGTGACAACCCCTACCTGGCCCATTTGGAGGGAAGGCACCGCGAAAACTGGACACCCCCGAATTATTTGCATCCGCTCTATATCCTGCAGTCGCCTCTATGCCTTTTTGACGACGCGACGGCTCGGCTGGTGTGGGGAGCAATCAACACCATTCTGGCGATTTGGATCTGCTATACTCTTGCCAAAATGGCGAAGCATCGGGAATATTTTCTGCCAGTCACCCTGTTCTTGTTTGCGTCATTGCCATTTAGAATCGGAATAGGAAATGATCAAAATCAGATTTTGATTCTGACACTCTTCATTCTATCCATGCAAGCGAGCGCCTCCTGGCTCAGAGGATTGTTTGGATCCTTGTCTTTTATGAAATACTCTTTTGCAGGCTCATGGATAGGAATGAATATCTATCATGACCGACATTCGGTAGTATGGAGTGTTTTTTTTGTTGCTTTGCTGATGCTTGGTGGGGCTTTATGGATTTCAAGCGGGGATTTCTCCGTGGATTTTCTCGGGCCATTCATGGTTGCCGCCCATGGGGTTGCAGCGGGACATGGAGACCTGTTGACAATAATTGACTATCTGTATGCCGGACAACCTCCCTACAGAACTGTCATTGGAGGGTTGCTTTTAATCCTGAATATAATAGTTGTTGCTTGGATTACAAGAAACTCAACAGATGCGCTGTTTATTCTGTCTGTCGCCGGAGTAGGTTCATTAATGTTTGTTACCCACTTGATATATGATGGGGTGTTCTTGTTGCCTGCTTTGGTGTTCTTGCTTGTTAAAGGAGGCGCCGTATCGCTGTTGGGCCTGGCTGCCATAGTTTATACCTGGCAAATAGTAAAAGTCCTGGATGTGCTCAACATAAGCGAGACCTCAATAGAGTGGACTGTACTGCATTTTTTTGTATATCTGATACTTATGGCCAGCTTGATAATTTCTGAAAGAAAAAGCAACAGGCCACTGCTAATCTTGCCATCAATAAGATGACTATATGAATATAGCTTTTTTTGACTTCGATGGCACTATAACAACAGATGACAGTCTTATAAGGTTCGTCCGCTTCGCCGTAGGCGATGTTAAATTCACGCTCGGCATGGCGGCTCTCTCTCCCATGCTCGTCACCTACAAACTGAAACTCATCCCCAACTACAAGGCCAAGCAGATGCTGCTTTCGTACTTCTTCAAGGGTATGAGAGAAGAGGTGTTCCAAGCTTTGGCCAGAGAGTTTTCCCTGGGACATATCGATCCTGTTCTAAGACCAAAGGCTATGGAAAAGATAGCATGGCATAAGGAGCGAGGTCACAAGGTTGTCATTGTCACCGCCTCCATAGAGTGCTGGCTCAAACCATGGTGCGACAAAAATGATATCGATTTAATAGCCACCCGCCTTGAAGTGGTGAATGGAAGAATCACTGGGAAGCTTGCAACGAGAAATTGTTACGGCATAGAAAAGGTCAACAGAATCAGGGAGTCATACGATCTGACCGAATACGGCACAATATACGCTTACGGTGACAGCGCCGGAGATAAGGAGATGTTGGGAATCGCAAGCAAATTTTATTATAGATATTTTGAATCCCCTTAGCCCATCTTTGTCATCCCCCTTGGAACCTCCCCACCAATCAATAAGTTGTTTTTCAAAAAATCACCGAGTGGCACTACAAGGCGAACATTTTGTGAAAACGGGGTTCAATGGATGAGCTTGCGCACACCTCCCGGTTGCAGTTCGATAC
>WFXP01000144.1 GCA_015490535.1 Gammaproteobacteria bacterium | reverse complement strand
GCCAGCAGCATAATCCTGTTGCCATATGGGGAGATCTGTATTAGCTTGAGCATGGTGCTATGGTATTACCTGTTCGCTCCAGTTTCGGTCACGATGTGCAGGTTGCCGATTCCCGCGCCGGCCAGCCGATCTCTCACCCTCTCCGCCTCCGCGCGGCTGGACAGGGGACCGATCCGCACCCGGTAAAGCGGGGTTCCATCCGCCCCTGTGCCCCGCATGACGCGGGTCACCCCCACCCCGCTGTCCTCCACGGCGGCGCGCAGCAGCATGGCGTTGCGCCGCTGGCTGAAAGCGCCCATCTGGACGTAGAACAGCCGCGCCGCATCCGTTCCCCCTCCACTCCCCTGCGCGTGACCGGCAGCAGATTGTGCGGAGAGGACAACAGGCAGGGACGGTTCCCTGCTCTCCGCGGGGGGTGATCCCATCCCCTCGACCCGGCTCCCCTGGAGCGGATCGATGGCGCGTACCTCCACGGGTGCGGTCCCGCTTTCCAGCATATCAAGTTTCGCGGCGGCCACATAGGAGAGATCGATGAGCCGGTTGTCATGGAAAGGGCCGCGGTCATTGACCCTTACCACCACTGAGCGGCCGTTGCGCAGGTTGGTAACCTGTACGTAGGTGGGCAGGGGCAGGGTGCGGTGGGCGGCGGTCATGGCATACATGTCATACCGCTCGCCGCTGGAGGTTCTTCTGCCGTGGAACTTCTCTCCATACCAGGAGGCGGTTCCGCGCTCGAAGTAGCCGCTGCTGCTCTCCAGGACGTAATAGTGCTGCCCGTTCACCTCGTAGGACTCCGGGTTGCCGTACCTGCTGCGCGGCTCCGGTTTCGGGACCGCGTCGGGGATCCGGGACAGATCCACGCCCCCGGAGGGGGCGCGATCCTTTTGCAGGGTGCCGCAGCCGGTCAGCAGAGCGGCCAGGAGGGCGGTTGCCCATGGTGCGGCCTGCCGGCCTGTGGCTGGAGTCAGTTTTCCCACTGTCTTTGAAT
Organism: Gammaproteobacteria bacterium; assembly: GCA_015490535.1. Classification (GTDB taxonomy): domain Bacteria; phylum Pseudomonadota; class Gammaproteobacteria; order Thiohalospirales; family Thiohalospiraceae; genus DRMK01. The sequence continues at coordinate 3,475 of WFXP01000144.1, read as the reverse complement.
CTCGTTGCTCAACTGGTAGACCGCCATGGCGTACAGCGCGCTGTGATTATACCGGGTAATGACGTAGAAGTTGTGCAACGCTATCCAGAACTCGGGAATGCCACCGGTCTCCAGCTCCAGCAGGCTGGCTGGCTGGGAGCCGTCGAGATGCTCCGGGATCTGTACCCCGAACTCCGCGAACTCCCGAAGCGGCAGCCGCGGCTTGTACCCCTTCTCCACCAGCTGCCGGTACCGGGTGCCGGAGACGCGGGTCTGGTACGCCACCGGCTCCCCCGCCTTCCAGCCGTGGCGCTTGAAGTAGGCCGCCACGCTGCCGATGGCGTCCACCGGATTGTCCCACAGGTTACGGTGGCCGTCACCGTCGAAGTCCACCGCGTAGCTGCGGTAGCTGCTGGAGATAAACTGGGGGATCCCCATGGCGCCCGCGTAGGATCCCCGCAGGCTGAGGGGATCGATCTGCTCCTCGCGGGTCATCAGCAGGTACTGCTCCAGCTCGCTGGTAAAAAAGCTGCTGCGCGGCGGATAGTCGAACGCCAGGGTGGCGAGCGCGTCGATTACCCGGTATTTGCCGGTGTACTGCCCGTAGCGGGTCTCCACGCCTATTATGGCCACGATGATCCGGGGCGGAACCCCGTACTCCCGCTCCGCCCGCGCCAGCGTCTCCAGATGGCGGTTCCAGAACTCCACACCCCCCTCGATGCGTTTTTGCGTCAGGAAGATGGGCCGGTACTCGTGCCACGGCTTGGCCTCGGCCGGGCGGCTGATGGCGGCTATGATGTCGGGACGCAGCTCCGCCTGGCGGAACAGGCGCATCAGGCGTTGCTCGCTGAATCCGTGCCGCTCCACCATGTCGGCGACGAAGGCCCGCAGGGCCGGGAGCTCGGTGAGCCCCCTCGCCGCCAGCGGGCTGGATGTCGCCAGCAGTGCCGACAGGATCACGGCGCAGGGCAAAGGGCGAAACCGGGCTTTGTTCATGGTTGTATGATCCGTCTCTTCGAAGCTTGTGGAAGGTAGAGAGAAGGCGTCAGGTTTTGTTACGGCCGGTGGTGTTGCGCAGCATCGGTTCGTGGGGCGTTCATTCAGTACACCGGGATATTACTAACTCGATTTTCGGAATTCAATAAAATCCACATATTCAGTCGGCTATCCTTCATCTTCATGTGGCATCCCGTTTGTCGCTTTCGCCGGTTTTCTCCTCTTCCTCCACCAGGCGCACCCCCTTCTCTATGCGTGCCGTCTCCCCCAGCTTGCGGCCGGCGTCGATTCCCATCTCGTTGAACTTGCGCGCCCCGGGCAGTACCCGGCTGTCGAAGGAGCCGGCCAGACGGTTGTAATGGGAGACGCTGCTCTCCAGGGAGCGCCCCAGCCTGGCCAGGTGGTCGTTCAGGGTCAACAGGCGCCGGTAGAGCTCCTCCCCGACGGTGCGGATCTGCTGGGCGTTCTCGGCAAGCTGTTCCTGCCGCCAGCCGTATCCCACCGCCCGCAGCAGGGCTATGAAGCTGGTGGGGGTGGCCAGGATCACCTTCTGCGCCAGGGCGTCCTCCAGCAGCTTGGGATCCATCTCCAGGGCGCTGCTCAGGAACTGTTCGCCGGGGATGAACAGGATGACGAAGTCGGGTGCGTTGTGAAACTGCTTCCAGTAGGCCTTGCCGGCCAGCTCCCGCACCCGCTCGCGCACCTTGCGGGCGTGACGCTCCAGCTGCTTGCGGCGGGCGCCGTCGTCCGGCGCCTCGATGGCGCTCAGGTAGGCGTCCAGGGGAGTCTTGACATCCACCACGATCTCCCGTCCATCCGGCATGCGGATCACCATGTCCGGACGAACCACGCCATCCTCCGTGCTGGCATGCTCCTGCTGATAGAAGTCACAGTGCTCCACCATGCCGGCCAGCTCCACCAGCCGGCGCAGGGTCATCTCCCCCCACTGGCCCCGCACCTCGGGGCGGCGCAGGGCCTGGACCAGGTTGCGGGTCTCGTCCTGCAGCTGCTGCTGGGAGCGGGTCAGGGTCTCCAGGTGCCTGTTCAGCATGCCGTAGGATTCGCGGCGCTCCCTCTCCATCTCCTGGAGGCGCTGTTCGGTCTTCTCCAGCGCCTCCCGGATGGGCCTGACCAGGTTCTCCACCGCCTGTTCGCGCCGCTCCAGCTCACCGCTGGCCTGGATCTGGTATTGCTGCAGGTTCTCCCGCGCCAGCTTGAGAAAGGCGTCGTTGTTGTGCCGCAGCGCCCGGGTGGCCAGGCTGTTGAAGGCGTGGCTCAGTTTCAGCAGATCGGCACGCCGCTCGGCCAGTTTTTCGCTGTGGCTGCGCCGCTCCAGTTGCAGGGTGATCCCCAGCTCGGCGTTACGCTCCTGGAGCCTGGTGATGGTGCGCTGCGCCCAGAGCTGCCCCAGCAGCGCGCCGAGGCCGAACAGCAACACTCCGGAGAGTATCAGCAGCAGCCAGGATGCGGTGCTCTCGGAGGGCAACAGGGCCACCAGAGATGACCCGCCACCGGCCCCCGGCTCCGCCATGGCCAGCGGGGAGAGGATAGCGGTCATGATCTCCATCCAGCGTTCACAACCACTCCAGAATCTGTCGCGGATGCTCCACCATGCCGTCGGCCTTCCACTGCCGCGGGTCGTCCCTCTCCCCGATATAGCCGAACAGCGCCACCAGGGTCCGCATGCCGGCACCGCGTCCCGCCTCGATGTCGCGTTGCGCATCTCCCACATACATGCACTCCCCGGGAGCGCTGCCGGTCTGGTGGCAGGCGTGCAGCATCGGCGCGGGATGGGGTTTGCTGTGCTCCAGGGTGTCGCCATTGACGATACAGGCCGCACGCCGGGAGAGTGCGAGCCGCTCCATGAGTGGCCTGGTGAGCCAGCCGGGCTTGTTGGTCACCACGCCCCACCGGATCTCCCGCTGCTCCAGCTCATCCAGCAGCTCCTCCATACCGGGGAACAGCCGGGTATTGGTGGTCAGGTTCTGCTCGTAGATCTCCAGGAACCGCTGCCGCAGCGGTGCAAACTCCGCGTCCCCGGGACTGCGCCCGAACCCCAGCCGGATGAGCGCCGTGCCGCCATGGGAGACCTCCGGCCGGATGCGCTCGAAGGGGAGGGAGCGCAGGCCCATCTCGCCACGCAACCCGTTGAGCGCCAGGGCCAGATCCGGCGCGGTGTCCACCAGGGTCCCGTCTAGGTCGAACAGTACCGTGCGCGTCCTGGCGCCGCTTTGGGGAAGGGGGTTCTGCTTCATGTCATTTCGTTACCGGTTTTGGCATAATAACGGGTTCCCGGCCGTGAGTCGAACCTGCGGCCCCCTGTTTCCCGTTGTTCAAACAAGGATACCCAATGTTCAGCAAAGATATGACCATCGCCGGATACGACGACACCCTTTGGAACGCCATGGAGAACGAGCGCAGGCGGCAGGAGGATCATATCGAGCTGATCGCCTCCGAGAACTACGCCAGTCCCCGGGTGATGGAGGCGCAGGGATCGGTG
>WFXP01000143.1 GCA_015490535.1 Gammaproteobacteria bacterium | reverse complement strand
TATTTCAACACCTTAGAACGAAACGTCAACAGGCCCTAATGCATTCCGTTTCATCCGTATACCCCTCCTATTACCGCTACAACGGCGCAAACAGCTCACGCAGATCGTCCGCGGTGAGTTTCACCTGCTCTTTCTGCTCTCCCGGTGAATAGACGCCGTCCGCCAGGGCCTGTTTTTTTGCCTGCATAGCGAGGATCTTCTCCTCCACCGTATTTTCGGTGATCAGTTTGTAGACGAACACCGCCTTGTCCTGGCCGATGCGGTAGGCGCGGTCGGTGGCCTGGTTCTCCGCCGCCGGATTCCACCAGGGATCGTAGTGGATGACGGTGTCCGTCTCGGTAAGATTGAGCCCCACGCCACCCGCCTTGAGGCTGATCAGGAACACCTCGGCCGCGCCGCTCCTGAAACGCTCGATGGCCTCGTCGCGCTTGCGGGTCTGGCCGGTCAGCTTGCTGTAGCGGATCCCGGCTCCGTCCAGCGATTTCTCGATGATGCCCAGCATCTTGGTGAACTGGGAGAACAGCAGTATCCGCCGCCCCTCTTCGACCATCTCGGGCAGCATCTGCATCAGCAGCTCCAGCTTGGCGGACTCCTTGACGTTTCTGGCCTGTTTCAGTGACAGCAGGCCGGGATCGCAGCAGGTCTGGCGCAGCTTGAGCAGCGCGTCGAGAATGGTGATGTGGCTGCGCGCCAGTCCCTTGGCGGCGATGGCGCTGCGCACCCTTTTCTCCATGGCGATGCGGATGCTTTCGTACAGGGCGGCCTGACGGCTCTCCAGGCTGACGGTGCGGATGATCTCGCTCTTCTCCGGCAGCTCCCGGACCACCTCTGCCTTGGTGCGGCGCAGCATGAACGGAGCGACCCGCCGCGCCAGCCGCACGCGCCGCTCCTCGTCCCCCTGCTTCTCGATGGGGGTGCGGAACAGCTGTTTGAACTGGCGGGCATCGCCCAGAAAACCCGGCATGAGAAAGTCGAACAGCGCCCACAGCTCTCCCAGGTGGTTCTCCATGGGGGTCCCGGTCAGGCAGAGACGGTGGCGGGCCTGGATGCGGCGCACCACCTGCGCCGCCTTGGCGCGGGGGTTCTTGATGGTCTGGGCCTCGTCCAGCACCAGGTAGTGGTAGTCACGGGCCAGCAGCCGTTCTTCGTCCCGCGCCAGCAGCGGGTAGGTGCTGAGCAGCAGGTCGTAGCGGTCCATCTGGTCGAACCGCTGGTGCCGCTCCGGTCCCTGCAGGATCAGCACCTTGAGCCGGGGAGTGAACTGCTCCGCCTCGCGGCGCCAGTTGCTCATCAGGCTGGTGGGGGCGATGATCAGGCAGGGTTTGTCCATCCGGCCGCGCTGTTTCTCCAGCAGCAGATGGGCCAGGGTCTGCACCGTCTTCCCCAGCCCCATGTCGTCCGCCAGGATCCCCCCGAAGCCGTATTCGCGCAGGAACTGCAGCCAGTTGAGCCCCTGCTGCTGGTATTCGCGCAGGGTGGCGCGCAGCCCGCGCGGGGGTTTGAGCGACCGGATCCCCTGAAAGTCGTTGAGCTTTCTGCCCAGCTTGCGCAGGGCGCTGCCGCCGCGCCAGTGCAGATCGGTGGCGCTGTTCTGCTCCAGCTCGGCCAGCCGCCCGGCATCGAAACGGGACAGGCGCAGGGCGCCGTTTCCATCCAGCGTGTCACGGTCGTACAGCTCGTAGAGGATGTCGAGCACCGGCCGGATCTGGGCGCTGGGGACCGCCAGGTATTCGCTCTCCGCCACCGGCAGGGTCAGGGTCTCCGGCAGCTGGTCAGGTTCGTAGCTGTCGAGAACCCGGGCTATCAGCGGTAGCAGCGGTTGCCGGCAGCCGCCGATCTCCACGTCGAAGCGGAGATCGAACCAGTCGTGGTCGCCATCGATCTCCACCTCCCAGTCGCTGTTCTGGTGGAACTGTATCCGGAAGCTGTCGTCCGTCTCCACCTGCCACCCCTCCGCCTGCAGCTGCGGAATCGTGGTGGTGAGAAAAAGGTGCCAGCGGGCGGCGGCATCCATCAGGCTGCGCTCGGCCATGCTCAGGAACAGGAGATCGCCGCCCTCCCGGCTCTCCCTGGCCTCGAACCCCAGCTCCTGGAGGCGCTGGATGGCGGCGCCCTCCGCCGCCGCGTCACGCCACACGCGCACCAGTTTGTCGCCGGCGACGATATTCTGCACCTCCGTGAGCGGCAGGACGCGGGTTTCATGTCCCTGGTAGAGGAACCGCAGCCGCAGCAGATGGTAGCGGTGCCCCTCGTCGCTGATCTCGCCCGACAGCAGCAGCGCCGGCCGCGGCGGCTGGCCGGCCACCTCGATCATCTCCATCTGCCGGGGTGGCGGCAGTGGCGTGGCCGGCAGCTTCTGCAGCAGGCGGGCGCTGAATTCGGCCACCTGTTCGGCCGGGATGGTGGGTTGCTGCAGCAGCTTCGCCAGTTGCTGCTGGGAGTAAGGGACGCCGGTGAGCGGGCCGATGGTGGCGTTCTCTCCCTCCTCCAGATAGAGCGGGGGCGTGGTCAGCAGCGGTTCACCGCCGCCTGCCACCTTTACCTCCAGGGTGGCGTTGTCCTGTTCGTCGTGCCGCCAGCCCAGCTCTAGACTGCGCTCCTCGCCGGCCCGCACGGGGGGAGCGTCGGTATGGCGCCAGTGGCAGCGGCCGGTCTGTATCATTTTGGACAGGGCCACGAATCCGGCATCGCCCTCGATGATGGTTTCGTACCAGCTATTCTCGCCGCTGATGTCCAGCAGCTTGCCAATCTCCAGATCGACGGGCTGCAGATATCTGCTGGGGGGATAGTAGCTCTCGACGATGTTGTTCAAGCGGACGGTTCGTCCTTTGCCAAAACCGCCCTTTTTGAGGCGGCGGCTGACTTGAAACTCCACTTTCAGCCTGCCGGGCCGAGCGGATGACTGGAGGATGTAGAGCAGAAACTGCTGACCGGGTTGCTCCTGCGGCTGCTCATCCGATGCACGGGCAAACTCATCCAGCCAGGCAAGGCAGTCGCTGCCGGCCGCTCTGCTCCTCGCCGGGGTAGAGAAGAAATCCTGCTGATACTCCAGCACGGCGGCCGCCACATGCTTGCAGTTGAAGCGCACCGGGCAGCTGCAGATGCCGTGGATATCCACGTAACCGTGATCCAGCCAGTTGATCCGGATGCGCTGCTGATAGATGTTTCTGCCGCGCCCCTGGACGGTCGCGCTCAGAACGGCCGAGCTGTCGTCCTCCTCTTCGACCTGCAGCGTAACCACCCGGCCCTGCTCAAAATAGCGCTTGCCCCGTGCGTAGTAGCTGCTGGAGACATTGCTGCTTATGTCTCCCCTCCTGAGCCGTTTCATCCTCTCTCCACTGTAACTACTCCAGAAACGAGGCTACCACAGCTGTCCACGCCGCGGCGACATTCTCCCGCCGGTAACCACCGCCACCCAGGCCGACAATGCGCCCCTGACAGAGTGAATCCGCCAGGGCGCACAGGTTGCGTGCCGCGTGGCGGTGGGACTGTGCCGTATAACGCAGGTGGGTCAACGGATCGCCGGCGATGCTGTCGGCGCCGCACTGCATGAGGATGAACTCCGGTTGCGCCTGCCGGATGAAGCTCTCCACCTGCGGCCATGCAGCCAGAAACGCATTGTCATCCGCGCCCGGCGGCAGGGGGATATTGAGCTTGCTGCCCTGCGCCGGCCCCTTGCCGCTCTCCGAGGCGGAGCCGCTGCCGGGGAACAGGTAGCGGCCATCCTCGTGGATGTCGGCGAAGATCAGATCCGGATCCTCTTCGAAGGCATAGAACACCCCGTCGCCGTGATGGGCGTCGATATCCACATAGGCGATGCGCCGGATTTGGAACTCGCGGCGCAGAAACTCCACCGCGATGGCGCAGTCGTTGAACACGCAGAATCCGGATGCCCGGTCCCGGTGGGCGTGGTGCAGCCCGGCGATGGGGACGAAGGCGCGCCGGCAGCACCCCTCCATCACCCGCCGCAGCGCGTCGGTCACCGCGCCCACCACGGTGGCCGCCGCCTCATAGACGCCGGGAAAGGCGGGGGTGTCGCCGGAGTCCAGATAACCCTCTCCCAGCGCCGACAATCGCCTGACCCGCTCCACGTAGCCGGAGGTGTGGAAATACTCGATGATCTCCCGCCCCGCGGTGGGCGGATGGCGCACCTGCGCCCGCTCATGCAGGTCCGCCGCCAGCAGCGCCTCGCGGAACGCATCCATCCGCCAGGGGCCGAACGGATGGCCTTCCGGAAAGCCGTAGCCGCCCAGGCGCTTATCCATGTAGATGCACAGCGCGGCGCCGGCGGATCCCTTTGCGCGGTTAGGAGCCACAACCGAATTCGGCGCTGCAGCCGTACTTGAATGGCCGCCGTTCATCGTCCGGGTTCTGCTCCCGCGCCCGGTGGATGACGGCGCGGATCCCGCTCTCCGCCGCATCCCCCACCGTGAACATGGGCACCCCGAGCTCCTCCTCCAGCTCCTCGATGCGGCGGATGTCCTCTTCGGAGAGCCGGCACAGCTCGGCGGCGCTGCTGTTGATGCAGGGGGCGCATTCGCTGCAGCCGGCGGGGAGGGTCAGACCGGTGGCGGAGAACAGCCGCTCCAGCTCGCTGTCATCGGTGTCGAACAGGGGGTGCCAGACGCGGCGTCCGCCGTGATACTCCGACTCCTCGACAAACTCCGGCACCTGTTTCTCGAAGCTCTCCCCGCCGGCGCCCCTGGCCAGCAGCAGGGTGGCGCGGCAATCGGCGTCGATCTCGTCCAGCCATTGCAGCAGGGTGATCCCTTTCAGGTGCAGGCTGCACCACTGGTGTTTCCGGGACGGGAAGCCCCGCTTGATGTCCATCAGATCCGCGAAGGTGACCCGCGAGGCGAGGCGCCGGACCCGGAACCCCCTGCCGCGGCAGAACCGCTCCGCCGCGGAGACGAACTCCAGCCAGCCCTGCGCCGACCATCCGGTATCCACGTAGCAGACGGTGACCTCCGGCAGGCTCCGTTCGGCGGCCCACTGGATCAGGGCCAGGGATCGCTTGCTGTAGTTGCTGATGATGATGTGCATGAGAGGGGGATCGTATAGCAGGCCAACGGCCCGGTTCAGCCGCCGCGAGCCGCAATGCGGCGAGAGTTCCGTAGGAGTCGGTTGTTACGCACTCTTTCTGCTTGAATCACGATTAAGAAAATCGATAGTAAGGCGATCTTCGAAGCAACCCAGGTGTCCTACCTCGGCGTTGCGGCCCTTACCAGCCATTCCCTGTGGGCCGCACCCTGATCCGGGACGCCGGGTAGCCTGAAGGCCACTCCACCATTATACCGCTTCCGGCTGCCGCTGTTCCCTCTCCGCCATAGTCACAGCGCCTCCGCCGCGAAGTCCGCCAGCCGCGAGCGTTCGCCGCGCAGCAGCGTGATGTGTCCGGCGTGGTCCCACTGCTTGAAACGGTCCACCACGTAGGTGAGGCCGGAGGTGGTCTCGGTCAGGTAGGGGGTGTCGATCTGGGCCACGTTCCCCAGGCAGATCACCTTGCTGCCCGGCCCGGCGCGCGTGATCAGGGTCTTCATCTGCTTCGGTGTCAGGTTCTGCGCCTCGTCGATGATGATGTACTTGTTGAGAAAGGTGCGGCCGCGCATGAAGTTCAGCGAGTGGATGCGGATCCGCTTCTGCAGCAGATCGTTGGTGGCGGCGCGCCCCCACTGGCTGCTCTCCTCCGGCTGGGTGAGCACCTCCAGGTTGTCCATCAGGGCGCCCATCCAGGGGGTCATCTTCTCCTCCTCGGTGCCGGGCAGGAAGCCGATGTCATCCCCTACCGGGATGGTGGCGCGGGTCATGATGATCTCGGTGTAGCGGTTGTCGTCCAGGGTCTGCGCCAGCCCGGCGGCCAGGGTGAGCAGGGTCTTGCCGGTCCCCGCCTGGCCCAGCAGCGTCACGAAGTCTATCTCCGGATCCATCAGCAGGTTGAGCGCGCAGTTCTGCTCCCGGTTGCGCGGCTCGATGCCCCAAACCGCATGGCGCGAGTAGTCCCGCACCGTTTCGATGGTGGCGCGCTGCCCCTCCACCGACCTGACGATGGCCAGAAACCGGTCCCTGGCGAGGGACAGGAACTGGTTGGGAAACCAGGAGTTCACGTCGGGCCCGGAGACGCTGTAGAAGGTGCGCCCCTCCTCGTGCCAGGACTCCATCTCCTTGCGGTATCTCTCCCAGAAGTCGTCCGGCAGCTCCAGCAACCCCGGATAGAGGAGATCCACATCCTCCAGCACCTTGTCGTTGTAGTAGTCCTCCGCGTGGACGCCCAGCACCGCGGCCTTGATGCGCAGGTTGATATCCTTGGATACCAGGGTGACCCTCTTGTTGGGATGCTCCTGCTGCAGCGCTATGGCGATGCTCAGGATGTTGTTGTCGGGCTTGTCCCCCGGCAGCGAGTCCGGCAGGTTGGAGGGAACCATGTGGGTCTGGAAAAACAGCCTCCCGGCGGGGCCTTTCTCCTGCGTGTGCCAGGCGGGGAAGCGCAGCCCCTGGTCGATCTGCTCCTTGCTGGCTCCCTGCATCATCTCGTCCAGGAACCGGCTCGCCTGACGGGCGTTGCGCGCCACCTCCGACGGACCGCGCTTGTGCCGGTCCAGCTCCTCCAGCACCACCATGGGGAGGAACACGCCATGCTCCTGAAAATGGAACAGGGCGGTGGGATCGTGCATCAGGACGTTGGTGTCCAGCACGAACAGGCGCTTGCCGCGGGATCCCTTTCTGGCCATGTTTTCCACCTCAGATGGAGCGCAGCGCCTCCAGCACCTCCTCCACATGCCCGGCAACCTTTACCTTGCGCCACTGCCGGCGCAGGATCCCCTCCCGGTCGATGAGAAAGGTGCTGCGCTCGATACCCATCACCTTTCTGCCGTACATGTTTTTCTCCTTGATGACCCCGTACGACCGGCAGACGGTTTCATCGCTGTCGGACAGCAGCTGGAACGGAAACCGGTGTTTCGCCCTGAAGTTCTCGTGGCTCTTTACGCTGTCGCGCGAGATGCCGAGAACCACCGCGCCGAGCTTCTGCAACTCCCCGTGATGATCCCGAAACGCCTCCCCCTCCCTGGTGCAGCCGGGGGTGTTGTCGCGCGGGTAGAAGTAGAGCACCACGTTATTCCCCTTGAGCTCCGACAGGGTGACCTCCTGGCCGCCCGTTGCAGGAAGGGTGAAATCGGGTGCCGGTTGTCCGGTTTCGACGCTGGTCATGCTGAATACTCCATGGATGCGGGCTGCTGTCTGTAAGAGTCAATGTTATCAGCAACAGCAAACCTTCAACAACGAGGGCGTACATCGCCTTCGTGTCTATACTTTAAAAGACAGGGCGGCGCCGGATCCGGTGGCGCTTTGCTGGAGTTCCGGGTGTTGCGTCTGCTTGCTGCGGCTTGCGGCGGAGTTTCAGCAGCCGGGTAAATGTTCGGGTTAACCTGAGGGAGTAGCGGGCATGGAGGGGAGAGGCAGCCAGGAGCAGTTGGTCGGGGACAGCGGGCGGGGCGCCCGCATCGCTCTGAAGGCCGCTTTGCTGTCGACTCTCTTGGAATTAACACGGCAACAATATATCTCGCATTCAGGGTTTCGGGAACGGGCTGGAGCAAGGCGCAGCTTGCGGGCAATGGTTGCTCCATTGGCAAAAGCTGCAACGCCGCAACGGCTGAAAGCGACATATATTGCCGCCGGGCTGATAGTAACGGCCTGGACAGGAGTCGCCGGGGCCGAAACGCTGCAGCAGGCATGGGAGGCGGCGCTGGCTGCGGATCACCGGCTGGAGGCGGCCCGGGAGCAGAGCGCTGCCGCGGAGGCGGCGCTGGCGGTGGCGAAGGCGGCCCGTCTGCCCGGTTTCTCGCTGCAGGCTGGCTATCGGGTGCTGGATGCGGAGCCGGCGGCCAGGGCCTATCTCGGCCCAACGCCCATGACCTTCCCGGTGGCGGAAAAGAGCACCCTCTCCTGGCAGGCGATTGCCGCCTGGCCGCTCTACACCAGCGGACGGATCCGCGCCGGCATCGAGGCGGCCGACGCCTCGCTGGTGGCGGCCCGAACCAGGGAGTCGGTCGAGCTCCAGGAGCTGAAGCTGCGGGTGGCGGAGGCCTATGTGAATGTACTGCGCGCCCGCCGGGCGCTGGCGGTGGCGGAGAGCCACGTGGCCAGCCTGGAGTCCCACGCCCGGGACGTGGAGAATCTCCATGCGCAGGGGATGGTGCCGCGCAACGACCTGCTGGCGGCCCGGGTGGCCCTGGCCGACGCCAGCCAGGGGGCGATCCGGGCGCGGAACGGGCTGGATCTGGCCCGCTCCGCCTACAACCGGCTGCTGGGACGGCCGCTGGAGCAGCCGGTGCAGCTGGAGGAGCTCGGCCCCGTTCCGGTGGACGGGCCTCTGGAACGGTTGACCGAGCGGGCCCTGCGGCAGCGCCCCGAGCTGCGGACGCTGCGCGAACAGATCCGCGCCCTGGAGCGCCGGGCGCTGGCGGTGCGGGCGGAGAACGGCCCGCAGCTCGCCCTCAGCGGCGGTTACGGCTACCAGCAGAACCGCTACCAGGTCCACGAGGGGCAGTGGCAGGTGGAGCTGGGGATGCAGTGGCGGCTGTTCGACGGCGGCGCGGCGGATCATCGCGCCGCCATCACCCGGAGGCAGGCGGCGGCGCTGCAGGCGCAGTACAACGACCTGCGGTCGCTGGTGGCGCTGGAGGTGCGGCAGCACTGGCTGGCGCTGGACGAGACCCGGCAGCGCATCCGGGTGACCGAACAGGCGGTGCGCCAGGCGGGGGAGAACCTGCGCGTCAGCCGGGACCGCTACGAGAACGGTCTCGCCACCAACAGCGAGGTGCTGGACGCGGAGGCCCTGCGGGTGCGCAGTGAGAGTAACCACGCCAACGCCATCCATGACGCGGTGCTGGCTGCCGTGCGTCTGAAAAGGGCGGCAGGAGAACTCTGATGGGAAAAACGGCGCGTGCCCTGATTCTTCTCCTGCTGCTGGCACTGGTGGCGGCGGCCATCGGCTGGTGGCTCCTTTATCGCCCCGAGCCTCCTCCGGAGGGGCTCATCCAGGCCAACGGCCGCTTCGAAGGGGATCACTACACCGTCGCCAGCCGTGTTCCGGGAAGGGTGGTGGCGCTGCTGGCGCGGGAAGGGGATGCCGTGACCAGGGGGCAGCTGCTGGTGCGGCTGGACGACGCCCGGCTCCGCGCCCGGCTGGATCAGGCGAGGCAGGCGGTGGCCGCCGCCGAGGCGGCGTTGCAGTCGGCGCAGAGCGCGGAGCGGCAGGCGCGGCGGGACCGGGATCGGCTGCGGAAACTGCATGCCAGGGAGACCGCCTCCCGGCAGGAGGCGGAGCAGGCGGAACTGGCCTGGCAGGTGGCCCGGGATCGGCTGGAGGCGGCCCGCGCCCGGCGCGATCAGGCGCGGGCCGGGGTGGCGGAGATGGAGACGCTGCTGGATGACCTGGAGATCCACGCCCCCGCCGCCGGGGTGATTACCACCCGCGTGGTTGCGGAAGGGGAGGTGGTGGCGCCCGGCAGCCCGCTGCTCGACATCGTCGATCTGGACCGGCTCTACCTCAAGGTGTACGTCCCGGCGAAGGAGATCGGCAAGCTGCGCCTCGACCTGCCGGCGCAGATCTGGGTGGACGCCTTCCCGGAACGGCCTTTCCCCGCCGTGGTGCGCTACATCGCCTCACGCGCCGAGTTCACCCCCAAGGAGGTGCAGACCCCCGACGAGCGGGTCAAGCTGGTCTACGCGGTCAAGCTCTACCTGGACGAGAACCCGGATCACCGGCTGGTGCCAGGGCTGCCCGCCGATGCGATGATCCGCTGGCGCGAGGCCACGCCATGGGCGAAGCCGCGCTGGTGAGCGCCGCGCCTGAACCGCTGATCCGGTTGCGCGGGTTCGGCAAGCGCTACCGCAAGGAGGTGGCGGTGGACGGGGTGGAGCTGGAGGTCCGCCGCGGCGAGATCTACGGTCTGATTGGCCCTGACGGCGCCGGCAAGAGCTCGCTGATGAAGGCCGTCGCCGGGGTGCTCAGCTTCGAGGCGGGGGAGGTGGAGGTGTTCGGTGTCCGGCTCGACAGCGAGGCGGCGGCGGAGCGCATCAAGGGGCGCATCGGCTTCATGCCCCAGGGGCTGGGACTCAACCTCTACGCCGAACTGTCGGTGGAGGAGAACATCGACTTCTTCGCCCAGCTGCGCGAGGTGCCGGCGGACAGGCTCGCCGAGCGCAAACGGCGGCTGCTGGCGATGACCCGCCTCGCGCCGTTCCGGGACCGTCCCATGAAGCATCTCTCCGGCGGCATGAAGCAGAAGCTGGGGCTGGTCTGCACCCTGATCCATGAACCGGAGCTGGTGATCCTCGACGAACCCACCACGGGCGTGGATCCGGTCTCGCGGCGCGACTTCTGGGCCATTCTCGCCGAGCTGCTGCGCGAGCGGGGCATCACCGCCCTGATCTCCACCGCCTACATGGACGAGGCGGCCCGCTTCCACCGGCTGTCGCTGATGTACGAGGGCCGGGTGCTGGCGGCGGGGGAGCCGGACGGGATCCGCCAGGTGGTGCCGGGCACCCTGGTGACGCTGCAGGCGAGGCCGCAGATCGAGGCGCTGCGCCGGCTGCGGGAGCACTATCCCCAGGTGGAGGCGGTGGGCCCGCAGCTGCGGGTGTTCGTGGAGGAGGCGCAATCCACGGAGGCCGAGGCGGCGGTGCGCGGAGAACTCGAGGGACTCGAGGTGACCGCCGTGATGGTGGACGAGCCGGAGCTGGAGGATGCCTTCGTGGCGCTGCTGCGCCGGCGCGGGCTGGCGGGCAAGGCCACCGCGGAGGCCTCGCTGCTGGTGGGCGACGATCCGCCCGCCGGCGGG
>WFXP01000142.1 GCA_015490535.1 Gammaproteobacteria bacterium | reverse complement strand
GACGACGATACTGGCCACCCGTGGCATCGTGGTGACCAACAACCTGACACTGGGGGGAGGGACGCTGGCGGGGGGGAGGGTCTATCTCAACCGGGACGGCGGGACGCCATTTGCTCCCAACGGTGCGACGCTCTCCAATCTCCTGTTTCGCTATCAGCCGGTTACCACGACGAACATAGCGGCCGCCGACTATCCGAATCTGTATCTGGCCGCCAGGGGGGGGATCTCCAGCTTTTTTCTGCTCGGCAACATAACATGCAATACATTGCAGGTGTCGGGGGCCAGCGCCGGGAGAAAATCGGTGCTGGATACCACCCCGGCGAACTACTCCATAGGCTGCAACCAGCTCAAGGTCGGCAACACCACGAATACCAGGTATGGAGGACTGATTCTCAACAACTCACCGGTCACCATCAGTGGTGATGTAACCATATATGCCTCAGATGCGTCGGGCACCAACGAGATCGATGCGGGCGGTTCCACGATCAACGTAGGTGGTGACTGGATCAATGACGATACCTTCACCGCCGGCACCAGCACGGTGAACTTCACCGGCAGCGGGACTGTCAGCATGGGCGGCGGTTCCTGGTGGAACAGGCCGTTCTACAATGTCACCGCCGCTGCATCCGGTCAGACCACGACCATCCTGGCCGGGCAGGGAATCGCCATACAAAACGATCTGGTATTGGGCAGCGGTACGCTGGCGGGGGGGGATGTGATTCTCAACAAATCGAGTGGCACGCCGCTGACCACCAGCGCCACGCTGGCCAACGCCTCTTTCATGTACAGCACCCAGACCAGTGGCATCGTCTACATAGCCCCCGCAAGCTATCCCGACCTGCGTATCGCCGGATGGACCAGCGGCGTAACCAATACCTTCCACCTGGCCGGCAATATCAGCTGCGGCGCCCTCGAAGTGGCGGGTACGGATCCCGGCTCCGTAACCGTCCTTGATACCTCCGCAAACAGCTATTCCATCGACTGCAACAGCCTGGAGGTGGGCGCCTCGTGGGACTCCTCCATCTACAACAGAGTGGTTCTCAACAGCTCGGCCGTAACCATCAACGGCCCGGTGACCATCTATGTCTCCGGCGGTGGTGGCACCAACGAAATCGATGCCGGCGGCGCCACCATTAATGTCAGCGGAAACTGGACCAACAACGACACCTTTACCCCCGGCACATCCACAGTTGTTTTGAACGGCGCCAATCAGACCCTGTCGGGATCCACCACCTTCCGCAACCTTACCAAGACGGTTTCCAGTGCCGATACCCTGACCTTCACCGCCGGCACCACCCAGACCATCACCGGCACCGCCACCCTGCACGGCGCCAGCGTCCAGCTGCTCAGCCTGCGCTCCAGCGCCCCCGGCACCCGCTGGAACCTCAATCTCGCTACCGGTGCCACCAAGGCCATCTCCTACGTGGACGTGCAGGATTCCGATGCCTCCGGCTCGGATGCGGCTCTGCTGGATATAAACCCCCCCAACTCCGTGGACAGCGGCAACAACGTGAGCTGGTTCGGCAGCGCAAACATAACCGCAAGCAAATCCAGCGCGGTGATCTCCGACCCGGCAAACGGCACCAACAATCCGAAGCGCATTCCCGGCGCGGTGGTGGAGTACACCATAACCGTTACCAATACCGCCGGGGCCCAGGCCACCAACGTCACGGTTACCGATGATCTGAGCACGGAGGCGGCCACTCTGGCCTTCCTTGCGGATGGGTATGCAGCGGGAAAGGGTATCCGGGTTACCGCCCCCAATATCAACGGCGGCGCCACCCTCAATCTGACCAACGTCGCCGATTCGGACCAGGGAAGCTATAACCCCGGGACCCGGACCGTTACCGTAAGCGGCATTATCCTCGATGCCGGCGAGCAGGCCATCGTCAGCTTCCGGGTCACCATTCAGTAGTTGACCCGCTTATCGCTGAATGCTTCGCGGGGCGGGTTGACCGCCCGATCAGCCGTTGAAGATCCGCTTTGCTATCGATTGTACCAGTACTCTTTCAGAGGTAATGGATCAGGAAGGTCTTCCTCGAATCGCGTGGGTGAAATGGTAAATCATCCTTGACAGGCGGAATGCACGCCGGAAGATGGTCGGCAGAAGGGGATTGGGGAGAGTTTGGGATAGCCGAACCAGTTGCAATTTGCGCAGGTGGTGGATATCCGCTTGTCCCCAGCCAGACAGCCCCAATCCCCTCATGGTTACCGATTGTGTGGCGTGTATTCCGCCTGTCAAGGACGGAGCCGCTACGCGGTGATTTACCATTTCACCCACGCGATTCGAGGAAGACCTTCCTGATCCATTACCTCTGAAAGAGTACTGGTTAGCGCCCCGCCAGGTGCCGCCGCTCCCAGAGGGCCAGGCTCAGCAGGGGCCACAGGCCCCATGCGAGATCCATCTTGCCGCTCAGGTGCCGTTCGAATATCCTGCGCAGCGCCGTGGCATCCAGCTCCACCCCCAGGATCTCGTCGCGCTCCAGGAGGGACTCCTCGAACACAGCTCGCAGGGAGCTTCTCAGCCAGCTGTTCATGGGGATGCCGAAACCCCGCTTCCCCTTGGTCTGATAGGTCGTGTGGCGGCTGAGGGCGGAGCGCAGCGGCAGCTTTCCCTCCCCTTTTTCCATATCCAGGCTGGAGCGCCAGTCCACCTGCGCCGCCACCGCGATCACCTCCCTGTCCAGCAGCGGCACGCGTACCTCCAGTGAATGATACATGCTGGCGCGGTCCACCTTGAGCAGCACCATGTTCAGATGGCAGATCAGCTCGTTCCAGCGCAGCCACTGGGCGGTCTCATCCTCCTGCCAGCCGTGGTAGTCGAATACCGGATAGCGGTCGGGCCACTCCGGCAGGGTGGGGAAGATGGCTTCCAGGTACGGTTCGTCCAGGTGCGTATGCTTGTTCCGCTGCCAGTGGCCCAGGGTGCGGAAGCGCTTCAGGGTGTGGGGCATCTCCCCTATCCCCAGCCGTTTCAGCCCCCAGCGCGCCACCCGCTGCCAGTAGGGGGCGCGGAAACCGGTTGCCCCGCCGATCAGCTGGGAGGCCCGCTTGGTGTATCCCCAGAACAGCTCGTCACCACCGTCGCCGGAGAGGATGACCTTGTAGCTCCTGCTCGCAAGCCGGGAGACCAGCATGGTGGGAAATATGGAGTAGTCCCCGAACGGCTCTCCGCAGGCGGTGACCACGTCGTCGAGCATCTCCAGCGCCTGCTCCGGCGTTACATGCTCGATCACATGGCGGACGCCCAGCTCCCTGGCGTAACAGGCGGCGTCCCCCGATTCGTCGCTGGGATCCTGACCGGTTCCGATGGTGAATGCCTCCACGGGAGTGTCGCTGGCCGCGCAGATCTTGGCGGTCACCAGGGGAGAGTCGATCCCGCCCGAGAGGAAGGCCGCAACCGGCACGTCGCTCACCAGCTGGCGCTCCACCGCCCGGGTGACGGCGGCATCCACCGCCTCGTGGGCCTCCCTGCCGCGCAGGCTGGGGGGCTGATAGCGGGGAAACTGGTGGTAGCGCCCTTCCCGCACGGTGCCGTCGGCGCAGTACTCTCGCCAGCTGCCCGGCTCCAGCATGTGGGTGCCCTCCAGGATGGCGTAGGGGGCCGGGACGTAGGAGAGCCGCAGATAGAGGGCCAGGGCCTCCCTGGATACCGGCAGCCCTCTGCTCCAGGGGTGGGCGAGGATCTGATCGTACTGGGAGGCGAACACCATCCCCTGGCCGCTCTCCAGGTAGTAGAGGGGCTTGATTCCGGCATGATCCCGCGCGATGAGCAGACTCTGCTCATGCTGGTCGTAGAGGGCCAGGGCGAACATGCCGTTGAACAGGTCGAGGGCGCCGGTTCCCCACTCCATCAGGGCATTCAGCACCACCTCGCTGTCGCCGCTGGAGCGGAAGGTGCGCCCCTTGCCCTCCAGCCTCCTGCGCAGCTCCCGGAAGTTGTACACCTCCCCGTTGAAGGTGAGCACATAGCGTCCATCCGCGGAGACCATGGGCTGGTGACCTGCCGGGCTGAGATCGAGGATGGCCAGGCGCCGGAACACCATGGTGCACTCTCCGCCGGGAGAGGACCAGTTGCCCTCGGAGTCCGGCCCGCGCCGTTTCATGAGGGCGCTGATCCGCTCCCAGTCCGCCCCGCTGGACCGCCCCGCGCGGCATAGTTCACCTGCGATTCCACACATCTCGGGATCTCCCCCCTGCCTCCGGTCTGGCTTGACCCGAAACCCTGCTCCCGGCGCGATGGTCGCGGTCCCGGGGGAAACTTTCGGGTTACTGTTTTCGTAACCGTTAAAGTATACTTTCGGCCGGCCCAAGTTGATAATTTAATCCCGGAACCCTCTTCCCTTCATGAGAATAGCCTTTTTCGTCAGCGCCTTTCCGGTCGTCTCGGAGACCTTCATAGTGAACCAGATTACCGGCCTTCTGGATCGCGGCCATGAGGTGGAGATCTACGCGCGGGAGGAGCGGCGGCTGGATACCCTCCACCCGGAGATCGAGCAGTACCGGCTGATGGAGCGGACCATCTTTCTCGACAGGATCCCCCGCTCCGGCTGGAGACGGTTCTCCTGTCTGGCCGGGATGCTGCGGGAGTGTGGCGGAGCCACCGATATATCCCTGCTGGCCAGGGTCCTGAGACTGCTGCTGGGAACCAAAGACTCCTCCTTTCTTCCCAAGCTGGCACAGATCGCCCTGCTGCTCAGGCAGGTTCGCCACGGGCCCTACGACGTGGTCCACGCCCAGTTCGGCATTCTCGGCAAGGGGCTGGTGGCCCTGCAAGAGAAGGGGGTCTTGCCCGCCCCTCTGGTGACCTCCTTTCGCGGGCATGATATCACCCAGCACACCAACTCTGCAGCGGGATACTATGATGAGCTGTTCGCCCGCGGCGAGCTGTTTCTGCCGGTGAGCCACAGCCTGAAACAGCGCCTCGTGGCAAGGGGATGCGACGAATCCAGAATCAGAATCCTGCACTCCGGGATCAACTGCAACCGCTTCCGCTATCGGCCCAGAACCCTGGACCAAGGAGAACCGGTCAGGGTTCTCACCGTGGCCCGGCTGGTGGAGATGAAGGGGGTTGGTTTTGGAATCGAGGCGGTGGCGAGGCTGATCCGGGAGGGCAGGTGCGTCACATACAGCATCGCCGGAGACGGCCCCCTGCGCCCCGATCTGGAGAGCCGGATCCACAGGCTGGGCATGCAAGAACATATCCATCTGCTGGGCTGGAGGGATCACGATCAGCTGGTGCGCCTCATGGAGCAGACCCACATTCTGCTCACCCCCAGCGTCACCGCCGCCAACGGGGAGCAGGAGGGTATTCCCAACGTGGTCAAGGAGGCGATGGCGATGGGGATCCCGGTGGCGAGCACGCACCACAGCGGCATTCCGGAGCTGGTGGAGGACGGGGTATCCGGCTATCTGGCTCCGGAGCGGGACGTGGAGCGGCTGGCAGACTCCCTCGCCAGGCTGATCGACAACCCCGACAGCTGGCCGGCTATGGGGAGGGCCGGCCGCGCCAAGGTGGAGCGGGAGTTTGACATGGAGCGGCTGAATGATGATCTGGTAGCGCTCTATGGTTCACTGCTGACGGCTCGCGAGGAGCCTGATGCCGGCATGCGCGGCGAATATTAGTCCGGTTATAGCGATGGCGGAGCCCCTTCCAGAGCGTCCTCACGGGCCCCGGAACAGGGCGCGGCCCGCACGGATGCCATTGGTCGGGGTGAGAGGATTCGAACCTCCGGCCCCTGCCTCCCGAAGACAGTGCTCTACCAGGCTGAGCTACACCCCGTCAATAGGTACGGTGGATCGAGAACTCCGCAAGGGCAAACAGCGCCTCTTTGTAAGGGGAGTCGGGAACGTTCTCGAGCGCTGCTTCGGCCTTGCCGGCCTCCTCCCGGGCAGCCCGGGCAGTGTACGCGATGGCGTCGGTGGTTTCAATCACCTCCCTGATCCTCTCCATCTCTTCCAGCCCACCCTGCTCTATGGCGCGGCGTACCAGGGCGGTCTGTTCCGGGGTGCCGTTGCGCATGGCGTGAATGAGCGGCAGGGTGGGTTTCCCCTCCGCCAGGTCGTCGCCGATATTCTTTCCGATCTCCTTGTCGCTGGCGTCATAGTCCAGCATGTCATCCACCAGCTGGAATGCGGTGCCAAGGTGCATGCCGTATCTCGCCATGGCCAGCTCCAGCTCCCGGTCGCTGTCGCTGAGGATCGCCCCGAGCCGTGATGCAGCCTCGAACAGCTTGGCGGTTTTGTAGCGGATTACCTTGATGTAGCGATCTTCGGTGGTATCAGCATCGTGGCAGTTGAGCAGCTGCAACACCTCGCCCTCGGCGATAGTGTTGGTTGTCTCAGCGAGGATCTCCATCACCCTCATATCCCCCACCTCCACCATCATCTGGAAGGCGCGGGAGTAGAGAAAGTCGCCCACCAGCACGCTGGCCTCGTTGCCCCACAGGGAGTTTGCGGTTTCCTGACCGCGGCGCTGTTCAGAGCTGTCCACCACGTCGTCATGCAGCAGGGTGGCGGTATGGATGAACTCGACAATGGCGGCCAGGTTTATGTGGTGTCTTCCCCGGTATCCCAGAGCGTGAGCCGCAAGCAGTACCAACATCGGCCGCAGGCGCTTGCCGCCACTGTTTACTATGTGATGACCGATCTGGTTGATCAATACCACCTCGGAGGAGAGACGCCGTTTGATGGTATCATTCACCGCATCCATATTGGATTTGATCAGCGCGTGGACATCTTCTATTTTCATGGGATCCCTGATGGCGCGGTATTGTCTGGCTGAGCCTGTGCATCCTAGGGGTGCGTCTGGAACCTGTCAAGCGATGCGGGGGTTACCCGCCGGCGGAAGGGTATCTTGAACACTGTTTACGGCAAGGCGCGCTTTTTGCTTGGCGTCCACCAGCTTCACCAGCTGCCCGCTGATAACGGCATCGAGATAGCCTTTGCCGGTCGCTCCAATGCCGGCAAATCCAGTGCGCTGAATGCCATAACCGGCATCGGTTCGCTGGCAAGAACCAGCAAGACGCCGGGCCGGACGCGGCAGATTAACCTGTTCCGGCTCGATGAGTCGCGCTGCCTGGTGGACCTGCCGGGATACGGCTATGCCAGGGTGCCCGAGCGGGTCAGGCGGCACTGGCAGCATACCCTGGAGCGCTATCTGCAGACCCGCCTCTCCCTGCGTGGCTTGATGCTGGTCATGGATATTCGCCATCCGCTCATGGAGTTCGACCGCCAGATGCTGCAGTGGTGCGGGCATGCGGATATGCCGGTACACATCCTGCTCACCAAGGCAGACAAGCTGAAGCGGGGGGCAGTCCAGCGCAGCTTGCGCCAGGTGGAGGAGTTTGTGGAGCAGATGGAGCTGCACCGCACCGCCGTGCAGCCATTTTCATCCCTGAACCGCCTTGGTATCGAGCAGGCCCGGGCCCGGTTGGACGACTGGCTGGGGTTCAAAAAAAGGTTCTTTCCCGAATCGTGTGGGTGAAATGGTAAATCATCCTTGACAGGCGGAATGCACGCCACATACTCGGTAGCCAGAAGGGGATTGGGGCTGTCTGGGCTGGGGAGTGGCGGATATCCACCAGCTGCGCCAATTGCAACTGGTGCGGATATCCCAAACTCTCCCCAATCCCCTTCTGCCGACCATCTTCCAGCGTGCATTCCGCCTGTCAAGGATGATTTACCATTTCACCCACACGATTCGGGGAAAACCCCAAAAAAAAACCCGGCCTCTGCAGGCCGGGAGGAATGATGGCCCGGCTTGGGGAACCGGGCCTGGGGAGGGACTTGAAAGCCCATACCATAGGGTACTGCCCAATGTGACCCGATAGTCTGCAGAAAGTTCCCCGAAAGTTGGCGGGGACGGCTGCCGCTTTGCCAGGCGGTCGCACCCCCCTTCCCCAATCCGTATGGAGAGGAGTCGCCGAGGGGCTCTGCTTCGGGTCGGGTGGGTAAGTGGCTGAATCACTCCTGACAGGCGGAGTGCACGCCGGAAGGGGGCGGTACTAGTTTTCAAAGTAATAAGTCAGGATCCAGAGGGACGCTGAATCCGGATTGGGTCTTCCTCAAATCGTATGGGTGAAATGGTAAATCACCGCGTAGCGGCTCCGTCCTTGACAGGCGGAATGCACGCCACATACTCGGTAACCAGAAGGGGATTGGGGCTGTCTGGTCGGGGAGTGGCGGATATCCACCAGCTGCGCCAATTGCAACTGGTGCGGCTATCCCAAACTCTCCCCAATCCCCTTCTGCCGACCATCTTCCGGCGTGCATTCCGCCTGTCAAGGATGATTTACCATTTCACCCATACGATTTGAGGAAGATCACGTAGAGTACCAGGGTATTAGGGACACCGGGGAAGAGCCACCCTAAAGTTTTCCCCAGGTGTTCCGCTATTTGTTTATGCGCAACGCCTTGGGCGCGGTTAGGAAGGGGGTTTGATCTCTATGTCAGCTGAATCTGGACGCTTTCTGGATATGACCATTCAGAGCAAGTTTCACCTGCTGTTGGCCTCGGTGGCGGTTATCTTCCTCGTGGTGGGGGTGTTGAGCTACAGGTATATCGCGCCCATCAATCCCATATGGCACTCCTACCAGGAGCAGGTGGTCAGGAAAAATGTTCTCCTGAACCACATTCAGGCCAATCTGGGGTACGGCGGGGCGATTCACAACTTCAAAAACTACGTCCTGCGCGGTGGGGATGACTACTACCGGCGCACCAGGGAGAGGTTTGATGAGGTTGACCGCCTGGTGGCGGACTATCGCAAGCTGGGCAACCTTTCGGAGGGAGAGGAGGCGGGGCTGGCGGCCATCGAGGAGGTCAGCAGAAGGTACCGGGCAGCGGTGGAGCGGGTCAGGCGCATGGTCACCGAGGGCCGCAGCCCCGCGGAGATCGATGTCGTGGTCAAGATCGACGACGGCCTGGCCCTCGAAGCCATGCAAAAACTGTTCTACAACAAGAAGAGGCTGACCTCCGAAACCGCCCAGCAGCTGGAGAGCGCCACCAGCAGCCTGATGATGGTCTCCCTCGGCGGCCTGCTGCTGACCTTCCTGCTGGTTTCGGCCATGGTGTTGCTGATCAGCCGCACGGTCCTGCACCCCATAAACAGCCTGCGGGAGCTGATCGTCCGGGCGGAACGGGAGAATGACCTGACCGCCTGCAACGAGAGCGATACCTCGGCCCTCTGTCTGCAGATTCATGCCAAGGACGAGGTGGGTCAGACGGCGCGCGCCTTCCGTAGCATGCTGGGCAAGTTCCACAGTACCGTCAAGGGGATCGCCAATGCCGCCATCCGTCTCTCCTCGGAGGTGCAGCAGATGCAGGGTATCGCGGGGCGGACCAGCGAGAGCATAAAACATCAGCAGCAGGAGACAGAGCGGGTGGCGACGGCGATGAACGAGATGACCTCCACTATTCAGGAGGTTGGCAACAGTGCCACCGAGGCCGCCGAGGCCACCCAGGAGGCGGACCAGGCGGCCAAATCGGGCCAGCAGGTGGTTGGCAAGGCGCGGGAGGAGATAAACGTGCTGGCGGAGAACGTGGAGCAGGCGGCGCAGGTGATTCACAAGCTGGAGGATGACGCCAACGGTATCGGAGGGGTGCTGGATGTGATAAACGGTATCGCCGAGCAGACCAATCTGCTGGCTCTCAACGCGGCCATTGAGGCGGCCCGGGCCGGTGAACAGGGGCGCGGCTTCGCCGTGGTGGCCGACGAGGTGCGTACCCTGGCGCAGCGGACCCAGCAATCCACCCAGGAGATCCAGACCATGATTGAGCGTCTGCAGTCCGGTGCGAGAACCAGTGTCCAGGTGATGGAGAAGGGGCAGTCCCAGGCGAAGAGCAGCGTGGAGCGGGCGGCCCAGGCCGGGGAGGCGCTGGACATGATTACCAATGCGGTCAGCCGCATTGCCGAAATGAACCAGCATATCGCTGCCGCCTCCGAGCAGCAGATAGAGGTTACCGACGAGATAAACCGTAACGTGGTCAGCATAAACAAGGTTGCCGAACAGAATGCTGCCGGCTCCCTCGAGGCCGCCCAGGCGGCGACGAAGCTGGAACAGCTTGCCGGTGACCTGGAGAACATGGTGCGGCAGTTCAGGGTTTAGCGCCACTGTTGCCGCAGTGATATACCTTTTCAAGGTCAGGATTCAGCTGGAGGGATGCTGAATCCTGAACTATTACCTTGAAAGAGTACTTGCAGCGCCCGTCGCCTGGTTGCGGATCGGCTGCTTTGGGGGGAGACATGAGCAAGGGTGAAATCGCGATCGCGGATCTTCTGGTGCTGCTGGTTGAGCCATCCTCCACCCAGCAGCGTATCGTCCAGCGGCATCTGGAGAGGGTGGGAATCTCCGGGTCCATCCTCGCCACAGATGGCGCCGGAGCCCTGCAGGAGATGCGCAGGCAGCAACCCGATCTGGTGATCAGCACCCTCTACCTTCCCGACATGAGCGGCTCTGAACTGCTGGAGGCGATGCGCGGGGAGGAGCTGCTGGAGGGTATCCCGTTTATACTGATCTCAAGCGAAACCCGCATTCGCTATCTGGAGCCTATCCGCCAGGCGGGGGCGCTGGCAATCCTTCCCAAACCGTTTACCGGGAAGGAGCTGCGCCTGGCGCTGGCGGCCACCCTGGATCTCGTGGATCCGGCTCCCGCGCAGTTCGGCAGCTACGAGCCGGAAAATATCGAGACCCTGATCGTGGACGACAGTGCCCTCTCCAGAAAGCACATTCGCACAATTCTCTCCTCCATGGGCATGGAGCGGTTTACCGAGGCCGCGGACGGGGAGGAGGCCCTGAAGCTGCTGCAGGAGCACTATTACGACCTCGTTGTTACCGATTACAACATGCCCGGGATGGATGGCAAGGAGCTTGTCGACCGGATCCGCAGCAGCGACGTTCAGCCATCAGTACCGGTTCTCATGGTTACCTCGGAGCAGAACGAGAGCCGACTCGCGGCCGTTCAGCAGGCGGGTGTTTCCGCCATATGCAACAAACCGTTTGAGCCGGCGGTCCTGCGTTCACTGGTGGAACGGATTCTGTAGCTTGGTAACTGCTCGGCATGGTCTGAAAAAGGTCGCCAACTGCTCAGATCTCCACTGAAATTGGCCGGTTCAAGGCGAAAAATGTGGGTTTGCAAGGGTAAATGACCATTTTTCGACGCAGCAGTGGCGGATTTCAGGGGTGAGCGGAACAGTTACGTAGTGGCTTGCATCTATTTCTTGACCCGGCGCGGTACAGCTGCTAGATTTGCGCGGAGAAAGGGGGTTTGCGCATCCCCGCCGGCGGCGGCAGAACCGCACCTGCTCCTCGGAACGGAGCGGGAAAGAGAGAACAGATGTCCAGCAAGGGGGTGGATTGCCGGTGACCCCGCCCATCAGCGTAGTTGCGGGTTCGTCGGGAAACGTCAAATGGCAGCGGTAGCAACCGGTTCCGTGTGGCCCAGTTCAACATTTTTCCTCCTTCCTCCGGTCATTGATTGCCGATAGGCGCGCGTTTTTTTGGGGTGAAGCAGTTAAAGTGGAACATTACGAAGAGATTCAGAGCCTGAGAGACTATCTGTCCATCCTGCGTCGCAGGAAGTGGCCCATGCTGCTGATCGCGGCGGTGGTTTTTGCTGCGGGCGTGGTGGTAGCCCTGGCACTGCCTCCTATCTACCGCTCCACCGGGATGGTGCTGGTGGAGTCACAGGAGATACCGCATGAGCTGATCCGCAGCACCGCGGGCAGTTACGTGGCCCGGCGTATTGATGCCCTGTCACGCAATGTGATGACGCGCGCCAATCTGCTCGAGGTCATAGAGAAGCATGACCTGTATGCCGAGAGCAGGGGGAGACAGCCGGCCGAGACCGTCGTGGCCCGGATGCGCGACAGTATCGAGCTGAAGACCATTAGCGGAGACGGGAGCAAGGCGGGCAAGAAAAAGGGGGGAGAGGCGGTTGCCTTTGAGCTCTCCTTCGAGTACGGCGATCCGGTGGTGGCCCAGAGGGTTACCGGGGAGCTCATCTCCATGTTTATCTCCGAGAATGCCAAGCAGCGGACCAGAAAGGCCTCCGAGGCCACCAGTTTTCTGCAACGCGAGGTGGAGCGGCTGGAGGGTCAGCTGGCCGATATCGAAGGGAAGATTGCCGAGTTCAAGCAGAAAAACGTGGGCAAGCTGCCGGAGCTGGCCCAGATGAATCTGCGCAATATCGAGGGAACCAGACGGACCCTGGACAGCATCTCGCGCGAACTGCGTTCCCTGGAGGAGCGCCGCTACTACCTGCAGGGACAGCTGGCGCAGACCAAGAAGCATGCCGCGGTGCGCGCAGACGACGGCAGGGTTGTGCTGGAGAGGGAGGATCGGTTGCGGATACTGCGCAATGAGTACGAGAGCGCCCTCTCCCTCTACGACTCCAGCCATCCGGACGTTCGGCGCCTGAAGCGTGAGATCGAGATGCTGGAGCGCGAACGGGGTCAGGGTGGCTCCGTGAGGGCGCGGCGCGCGCCCGACAACCCGGTGTATATCTCCCTTCAGGCCCAGCTGAGGGCTGTCAACAGTGATATCAACGCCCTGCGGGCGCAGCGCGAGAAGCTGCAGGCCACCATCGCCGAGTACGAGAGGAAGCTGCAGGCGACCCCCCAGGTGGAGCGGGAGTACACCACGCTGCTGCGCGATCGGGACAACATCCTGAAGAGCTACCAGGAGACCCGCGCCAAGCTGCGCCGCGCCCAGCTGGCGGAGGAGATGGAGCAGGAGAGCAAGGGTGAGCGGCTCACTGTCCTGGAATCTCCGCAGCTTCCGGGGGCTCCGGTCAAACCCAACCGTCCCGCCATCATGTTTCTGGGGCTGCTGCTATCCCTGGCCTGCGCGGTGGCCTATGCCGCGATTGCCGAGGCTTTGAGCAGTACCATCAACGGCCGTCGCGACCTGACCAAGATGTTGGGGGAGCCGCCCCTGGGGGTGGTGCCCTACATCAAGGTCAAGTAGTGCTCCTTGGACCAGAGCCGCCGGGCGCCGGCGGTTTCGGGTCGGGGACCCTCGGGCCGGGGACAGACCATGCTTGTCGAGTTCACCAAGATGCACGGGCTGGGAAACGACTTCGTGGTCATCGATGCCGTCAACCAGCCATTCCACCCTGACAGCGAGCAGGTGCGCGCCATCGCCGATCGGCGCTTCGGCGTGGGTTGCGACCAGCTGCTGCTGGTGGAGCGGGCGCAGCATCCCGGGGCCGATTTCCGCTACCGCATATTCAACGCCGATGGCGTGGAGGTGGAGCAGTGTGGCAACGGTGCGCGCTGCTTCGCCCGCTTCCTGCGGGAGCGCGGTCTGTGGAGCGGGGATCGCATTCGGGCGGAGACCCGGGCGGGGATCATCACCCTGCGGATCGAGCCGGACGGCGAGGTAACGGTCGCCATGGGCGTGCCGCGTTTCCAGCCTGAGCAGATCCCCTTTCTGGCCGCCGGGCGCCGCGACAGGTATCGCCTGGATCTGGATGGAACCAGCGTTGCCATCGGGGCGGTTTCGATGGGCAATCCCCATGCGGTGCTGCAGGTGGATGAGGTGCGTGAGGCACCGGTTGCCGGGCTGGGGGCCGCTATCGGTGCCAGCCGGGAGTTTCCCCAGGGGGTGAACGTGGGCTTCATGCAACCGGTGAGCAGGGAGCGGATCCGCCTGCGGGTGTTCGAGCGGGGTGTGGGGGAGACCCCGGCCTGCGGCAGCGGCGCCTGTGCCGCCATGGTGGTGGCTCGCCAATGGGGCCTGGTTGATGATAGAGTTACGGTGGAGCTTCCCGGCGGTTCGCTGCAAATCCGTTGGGAGGGCGGAGAGAGCCAGGTATTCATGACCGGGCCGGCCACCACGGTGTTCGAGGGACGGATGGAGCTATGAGCAGCGAACTGAAGCGGCCGCTAACGGAGGAGATGGAGGAGAAGCGGGTGGTGGAGTACCTGCGCCACCACGCCGATTTCTTTCAGCGGCACAAGGATCTGCTGGCGGAGATGAGCCTCTCCCACCAGAGTGGTGCGGCGGTCTCCCTGATCGAGCGGCAGGTGCAGGTGCTGCGCGAGCAGCGGCAACAGCTGAAGAACCGGCTGGCCGCCCTGATCCATAACGCCCAGTACAACGAAGAGCTCAGCCGACGCCTGCATGAACTCACCCTGGCGCTGCTCGAGGCCGACCATCTGGAGCAGCTGGTGGCGCTGCTGCACAAGCGCCTGCGGGAGCGGTTCAACGCGGATACCGTGGCGATACGGCTGTTCCACGCCGCCTCCGCGGGAGGCGGTGGCTGCTCTTCCCGCTTCGAGGAGCTGTTCGCCGCTCCCGAGCCGCTGCGCGGGCAGCTGCCGCGGGAGCTGCTGACGGAGCTGTTCGGCCAGGAGGTGGACGATATCGCCTCGGCGGCGGTAATTCCCCTGGGGGAAGGGGAGTCCCGGCTCGGGGTTCTTGCCCTGGGCAGCTACGATCCCGAGCGGTTCCACAGGCATGCCGGCGCGATGTTTCTGCGCTCCCTCGGCGAGATCCTGACCGGGGTGATCAAGCTTCACCTCTCCCATGAAGCTGATTGACTCCTTCATCTCCTATCTGCAAACCGAACGGCGCTGCTCTCCCCATACCCGGCAAAACTACCGGCGTGATCTCGTCCGTATCAAGGAGTTCTGCGCGGCCCGCGCCATTTCCGACTGGCGCTCCCTGGATGTGCATACGGTGCGAGCCTATGCCGCCAGCCGGCATCGCCAAGGGGTGAGCGGTCGTACCATAGCCAGGGAGCTCTCCTCGCTGCGCAGCTTCTACCGTTTTCTGCTGAACGAGGGGGAGGTTGCCGTTAATCCGGCCGCGGATGTCAGCGCCCCCAAGGCGCCGCGCGGGCTTCCGGATCCCCTGGATGTGGACCAGGTGGCGCGGCTGCTGGATGGCCGGGGAGATGATCCACTGGCGCGGCGGGATCTGGCGATAATGGAGCTGCTCTATTCCTCGGGGCTGCGCCTCTCCGAACTGACCGGCCTCGATCTGGGCCATCTGGATCTGCGCGAGGGGCTGGTGCAGGTTACCGGCAAGGGGGGCAAAGAGCGCATCGTTCCGGTGGGACGGGCCGCCCGTGCCGCCCTGGAGGGGTGGTTGGCGCTGCGCAACCGCTGGGCAGCGGAGGGTGAGAACGCCCTGTTCGTAGGCCGGCGCGGCAGGCGTCTCGGCCAGCGGGCGGTGCAGAAGCGGCTGCGGCGCTGGGGGGTGAAGCAGGGCCTCTCCGGCAGGTTGCATCCCCACCTGTTACGCCACTCCTTTGCCAGCCACCTGCTTGAGTCCAGCGGCGATCTGCGGGCGGTACAGGAGCTGCTGGGACACGCCGACATCGGCACCACCCAGATCTACACCCATCTCGATTTCCAGCATCTGGCCACTATCTACGACACCGCCCATCCGCGCGCGCGCAGGAAGGGGTGATTGCCGCTCCGGCAGCCGTATGCCGCCTCCAGACCCCGCTGCTCTCGTCCAAGATCCTGATTTGGCAGCAAATCTCCGTATGGCATGCCTGTTGCTAAATTCATGGCAAAAGAGTTCTGGAGGGCATCATGGGAATTGATCTGGACAGGGTGCTGGGCCCCAACCAGCGGGCGTTGGCACTGCTCAACCGGCGCGGCGAGATCCTGGCCGCCAACCTGGCCAACGCTGATACTCCCGGCTACAAGGCGCGCGACATCGATTTCCGCGCCCTGCTGGGCGAGGCGGCCGGTGGCCGGCGGCTGCCGCTGACCGTGACCCGGCAGGGGCATATACAACCGGGGGGTGACCATGAGCAGCCCGACGGGCTGCTCTACAGGGTCCCCCATCAGCCGGCGCTGGACGGCAACACGGTGGAGGCGGCCGAGGAGCAGGTGCGCTTCTCCGAGAACGCCATGCGCTATCTGGCGGAGGTGCGCTTCGCCAGTGGCAAGGTGCGCAGTATCAAACAGGCCATCAAGGGAGAATAGTCATGTCATTGTTCAAGGTGTTCGACATCTCCGGATCCGGCATGACGGCGCAGAGCCTGCGCCTGAACATAATCGCCAGCAATCTGGCCAATGCCGATGCGGTCAGCAGCAGCGAGGATCGCACCTACCGGGCCCGTGAGCCGGTGTTTGCGGCGATCTACGATCGCCAGCGCCACGGGGAGGCCAGTACCGGCGTGAAGCTGACCGCGGTGGTGGAGAGCCAGGCCCCCCTGCAGCGGGAGTACCGGCCGGACCACCCCATGGCCGACGAGGAGGGCTACATCTTCAAGCCCAATGTGGATGTGATCGAGCAGATGGCCAATATGATCTCGGCGTCCCGCTCCTACCAGGGCAATGTGGAGGTGTTCAATACATCCAAGAGGATGTTGATGCGCACCCTGAGCATGGGACAGTGATGCAGGTAAGGGGTATTAGAGCATGAGTATAGACAACACCACTGGAGTCAGCTGGGAGAGCCTCGGCCTGAACCGCCCGGAGGAGAAGGGTCGCAAGGAGGATGTGGGTCAGGAGCAGTTTCTGGAGCTGATGCTGGCCCAGCTGAGGAACCAGGACCCGTTGCAGCCGATGGAGAACGGCGAGTTTCTCAGCCAGATGGCCCAGTTCAGCTCCGCCAAGGGGATTCAGGAGATGAGCCTGTCACTGGAGTCGTTTACCCAGTCCCTGACCTCCAGCCAGGCGCTGCAGGCCTCGTCGCTGATCGGGCGGCAGGTGCTGGTGCCGGGTGAGATAGCATGGCTCGAGGAGGGCGGCGGCGGGATCAGCGGTGCGGCCCGGCTGCCCGGCGCCGCCAGTGAGGTGGTGCTCACCGTGTATGACGCCAGCGGGGCGCTGGTGCAGCGCATCTCCTACGGCCCCCAGGAGGCGGGGCAGTTCCGCTTCAGCTGGGATGGCACCGGTTCCGACGGCCAGCCGGTGGCTCCCGGCCACTACCGGATCGGAGTGGAGATGCGCTCCGGAGAGGAGAGTCGCGCCGCGGAGACCCTGCTGGTCTCCAGGGTGGAGAGCGTGACCCTGGGCAGGGGCGGGCAGGGCGTGACCCTCAACCTGGCCGGACTGGGGAGCGCCAGCATGTCGGAGGTCCGGGAGATCATGTAGTCCCGGCGCCATGCGGGATTACCTTGAAAGAGTACTGATATGTTTTAACTTGCAAGCAACTGTGCCAGAAGGTGTTTTCTGGCGCAGTTATTGACTAAAACATCAGACTTCATGATTGGACTGATTTGCAAGTTCAACCATGAGGTCTAGTTGGGTCTTCCTCAAATCGTGTGGGTGAAATGGTAAATCATCCTTGACAGGCAGAATGCACGCCGGAAGATGGTCGGCAGAAGGGGATTGGGGAGAGTTTGGGATAGCCGGCCCAGTTGCAATTGGCGCAGCTGGTGGATATCCGCCACTCCCCGGCCAGACGGCCCCAATCCCCTTCTGGTTACCGAGTATGTGGCGTGCATTCTGCCTGTCAAGGACGGAGCCGCTTCGCGGTGATTTACCATTTCACCCACACGATTTGAGGAAGAGCTTCCTGATATTACCTTGAACAGGTTCAGCAGAGGGGAGAGAGAAGATGTCATTTCGAGTAGCACTTAGCGGCCTGAATGCCGCCTCCAAGGATCTTGCCGTCACCGGCAACAACATCGCTAACGTCAGCACCACCGGGTTCAAGCGCTCCCGGGCGGAGTTCGTGGATGTCTACGCGGCGTCCTACCAGGGGATCAGCCGTCTGCAGAGCGGCAACGGGGTGCGGGTGGCGCAGATCCAGCAGCAGATGTCCCAGGGGAGCGTGGAGTACACCGACAACAACCTGGATCTGGCCATCAACGGCAAGGGGTTCTTCGTATTGTCCGACAACGGTACCCGGGTGTACAGCCGCGCGGGAGCCTTCGCGCCGGACAAGGATGGATTTGTGGTCAACAGTCAGCAGCAGCGCCTGCAGGTGAATCCGGTGAACGAGGATGGCTCCTTCAACACCGGGGTGATCACAGATCTGCGGCTCTCCACCAGCGAGGGGCCGCCCAGGGCCACCACCGAGATCGAGGTGGGAATCAATCTGGATTCCGAGGCCCAGGTGGTGGATGCCACACTCTACCCGACGTTCGATCCTACCGACCCCAACACCTACACCTACTCCACCTCGGTGACCACCTACGACTCGCTGGGCTCCAGCCATCTGGCCACCATGTACTACCGCAAGACCGGCCCCAACAACTGGGAGGTCTATACCACCCTGACCGACAAGACCGACTCCGATGTGCCGGTGGGGGGTGACGGGCTGGCGGAGGCGGCCATCCTGCCCGGTGGCGCCAACAACCAGATCTCCGGGCCCTACAACCTGGTGTTCACGCCGGAGGGGACCGTGGATTCCACGGCCAGCTCTCCCCTGCCCTTCTCCTACAGCTGGAACATCGAGAACGGTGCTGTGACCACCCTGGATTTTACCGTGGACTATAGCAGTTCCACCCAGTATGCACGCGATTCGGGGGTCAATGCCATCAGCCAGGACGGTTTCACCACCGGGTTGCTCACCGGAATCGACATCGACGACAAAGGGGTGGTGTTCGCCCGCTATACCAACGGCAATGATAGGGCGCTGGGGCAGGTGGTACTGGCCAGCTTCGCCAACCCGCAGGGGCTGCAGCCCGACGGTGACAGCGCCTGGCTGCAGACCTTCGGTTCGGGCGAGCCCCTGTTCGGCGAGCCCGGCTCGGCGAGCCTGGGTCTGATCCAGTCCGGGGCGCTGGAGGCCTCCAACGTGAATCTGAGCGAGGAGCTGGTGAACCTGATCGTGGCGCAGCGCAACTTCCAGGCCAACGCCCAGACCATAACCGTCAACGACACCATTACCCAGACCATAATCAACATGCGTTAGCAACCTTCACCGTGGGGCACAGGGAGGTGCCGCTGTTTTCAGTGTCGAAGCCGGGAGCCGTTTCCGCCTTGAGTCTGCGGATCACCTGTTCTGGCAAACTCGCGTGGATTCAACTCACTGTCATTGTTATAGGCCTTCCCCAATTCGTGTGGGTAAAACGGCAAATCACCGCGGAGCGGCTTCGTCCTTGACAGGCGGAATGCACGCCGGAAGCTGGTCGGCAGAAGGGGATTGGGGAGAGTTTGGGATATCCGCACCAGTTGCAATTGGCGCAGGTGGTGGATATCCGGCAGCCTCCAGCCAGACAGCCCCAATCCCCTTCTGGCTACCGAGTATGTGGCGTGCATTCCGCCTGTCAAGGATGATTTGCCGTTTTACCCACACGAATTGGGGAAGGCCTGTTGCCGGGACAATAGCAAGCGGTTACCCGAAAAATCTCGCAACCCCCAGAGTAGTCACAACCGGTCAATATTTCCCCGCCCGGATCAATCCGCCCAGTCCGGCCCGCTCCAGCGCCGTGGCCATGTGCTGGCGGATCTGCTGTACCTCCTCCATCTCGAGCACCTCCCGCAGAAGCCGGGCGGCCTCCTCCCTGGTGAAGCTGCGGATCACCCACTTGATCCGCGGCAGACCGGATACGGTCATGCTGAGCGAATCGATCCCCATCCCCAGCAGCAGGACGGCGGCCGCCGGGTCGCCGGCCATCTCGCCGCAGACGCTCACCTCCCGATGGTGACGGTGGCCGCTTGCCACCACCTGCTCCAGGGCGCGCAGCACCGCCGGGTGCAGCGAGTCGAACAGCTCCGCCACGCGGGCGTTGTTGCGGTCCACCGCCAGCAGGTACTGGGTGAGGTCGTTGCTGCCGATGGAGAGAAAGTCCACCCGTGCCGCCAGCGCCCCGGCCTGATAGACCGCCGCCGGCACCTCCACCATCACCCCCACAGGGGGACGCGCCACCCTCTCGCCACACTCCTCGCTCAGCTCCTCGCAGGCCCGGTCGATGAGCCGCAAGGCCTCCTCCACCTCGGAGACGCTGCTGATCATGGGCAGCAGCAGGCGCAGGTTCCCCAGGCCGTGATTGGCGCGCAGCATGGCGCGCAGCTGGACCAGGAAGATCTCGGGATGGTCGAGGGTGATGCGGATCCCGCGCCAGCCGAGAAACGGGTTGTCCTCCTCGATGGGAAAATAGGGCAGGCTCTTGTCTCCCCCAACGTCCAGGGTGCGCAGGATCACCGGCTGGGGCGCAAATGACCTCAGCACCTTGCGGTAGATCTGCAGCTGCTGCTCCTCCCCGGGGAACTGCTCCGCCGCCATGAACGGGAACTCGGTACGGTACAGCCCGATCCCCTCCGCGCCGCTGCACAGGGAGGGCTCGATATCGGCGATCAGGCCGCTGTTGATGTAGAGGGGAATGCGGTACCCGTCGGCGGTCTCCGCCGGCAGCTCCCGCAGATGGGAGAGATCTGAGAGCAGCTCGGTCTCTTCCCGCAGTAACCGGGCATATTCAGCGCGCACCTCGGGAGAGGGAGAGAGATAAACCCTGCCGGTGTAACCGTCGGCGATGATCTCCAGACCGTCGATGCGGTTCACCGGCAGGTTGTTGGCGCCCATGACCGCGGGGATCCCCATCGCCCGGCAGAGGATGGCGATGTGGGAGCTGCGTGAGCCCCGTGCGGATACGATCCCGGCCAGGCGCTCCGCCGGCACCTCGGCCAGCATGGTGGCGGTGATCTCGTTTGCAACCAGCACCACCCGCTGTGGGTAGTCG
>WFXP01000141.1 GCA_015490535.1 Gammaproteobacteria bacterium | reverse complement strand
CTTCGAGGCCGCCACCCCACAGGGGCGGGCGGTGGTGCGGGAGGCGCTGGAGAGCATGGTGCTGCTGCTCTCCCCCATCGTACCCCACATCACCCATGCCCTGTGGCGGGCGCTGGGGCACGAGCGGGCGGTGGTCGATGAACCGTGGCCCTCGGTGGATCGGGATGCGTTGCGCAGCGACACGGTGACTTTGGTGGTGCAGGTGAACGGCAAGCTGCGGGGACGTATCCAGGTGCCGGCCGATGCCGATCGAGCCGCTGTCGAGCAGGCGGCCCGGCAGGAAGAGAATGTGCGCCGCTTCGTCGAGGGCCGGGAGGTGAAGAAGGTGATCGTGGTCCCCGGCAGGCTGGTGAACATCGTCGCCGCATGAGCGGGGTGCTGCGCACGGGTTTGCTGCTGGCGGTATCCCTGTGCGCCGCCTGCGGCTTCCACCTGCGCGGGGATGTCCCCCTGCCCGACTGGCTGGAGAGGGTCCAGGTGGAGAGCGAGGCGCGTTACGGCGAGGTGGCGGAGGAGCTGCGCCGCGCCCTGCGCGCAGCGGGGGCGGCGGTGGTGGAGCGCTCGGAAGGGGCGCAAGCCGTGATCAGGATCGAGGGGGAGCAGAGCCGGCGGCGCATCCTCTCGGTGGGCAGCGACGGCCGTCCCAGCGAGTACGAGTTGATCTACAGCCTGAGCTACAGCGTCCAGGATCCGGCGGGCGGACCGCGGGGGCGCCCCCGGAGCGTGACCGAGAGGCGGGCCTACACGTTCGACGAGGCGGAGGTGCTGGGCAAGAGCACCGAACGGGACCAGCTGTGGCGCGAGCTGCGCCGCATGGCGGTAACGGCGGTGCTGACCCGGCTGCGCTACAGCGCCGCGCCCCGGGGCGGGAGATGAAACTGCGCCCGGAACGGCTCGCCGGGCAACTGTCCCGGGGGCTGGCGCCCATCTACCTGATTACCGGGGACGAGCCGCTGCAGCTGGCGGAGGCAAGTGACATGGTGCGCGACGCGGCGCGCGCCCAGGGGTTCAGCGGGCGCGAGGTGTTCAGCGTGGAGAGCGGTTTCGACTGGAGCAGGATCGCGGCGGTCGCCGGGGAGCTCTCCCTGTTCGCCGAACGGCGCCTGGTGGAGCTGCGGCTGCCGGGCGGCAAGCCCGGCGACTCCGGCGGCAAGGCGCTGCGCGCCTGGGCGGCAAACCCTCCCCCGGACACCATCCTGATGATCATCGCCCCACGTATCGATGCAGCCGCCCAGCGCAGCAGGTGGTTCAAGGCCCTGGAGCAGGCCGGAGTGGTGGTGCAGATCTGGCCCCTGGGGCGCGATCGGCTGCCGGGCTGGATCCAGCAGCGCATGCGCGCCCGTGGCTTGCGTGCCAGCCAGGAGGCGGTCGCGCTGCTGGCGGAACGGGTGGAGGGCAACCTGCTCGCCGCGGCCCAGGAGATCGAGAAGCTGCATCTGCTGTATGGCGACAAGCAGCTGGGGCCGCGGGAGATCGCCGCGGCCGTGGCGGACAGCGCCCGGTTCAACATCTACGAGCTGGTGGACAGCGCCCTCTCCGGCGACGCCGCGCGCGCCGTGCGCACCCTGCGCGGAGTGCGTGGCGAGGGGGTGGAGCCGGTGCTGGTGCTGTGGGCGCTGTCCCGCGAGATCCGGTTGCTCGAGGAGATGGCCGGGGAGCTGGAGTCGTCGGGCGCCGCGCCGCAGCAGGTGATGGGCCGGCACCGGGTGTGGGAGCAGCGCAGGCCGCTGGTGCGCAAGGGGCTGGAGCGCCATCCCCGGCGGCGCTGGCAGCAACTGTTGCGCCATGCGGCGCGTATCGATCGGGTGATCAAGGGGGCGGCAAGAGGGGATGCCTGGGACGAGTTGCTGCAGCTGGTCCTCGCCATCTCGGGCAGGCCCCTGTTCCGCGTTTCCGGGGACGGGCGGGTGTCCGGCGCCTGACGCCCGCACGGCCGGTTGCCGGGTCAAGGGCATAACGGGTATCCTTAAGCGTTTCCGTACCACGGCGTCACCGATGGACAAACTCATTGTAACGGGCGGTTCGGTACTGGACGGGGAGATCCGGA
Source organism: Gammaproteobacteria bacterium (assembly GCA_015490535.1). GTDB lineage: Bacteria > Pseudomonadota > Gammaproteobacteria > Thiohalospirales > Thiohalospiraceae > DRMK01. Next base: position 1,604 of record WFXP01000141.1, on the reverse strand, counting down.
TCTCGGGAGCCAAGAACGCCGCCCTGCCCATCATCGCCGCCACCCTGCTGGCGGACGGGCCCACCACCATTTGCAACGTTCCCCATCTGCGGGACATAACCACCACCATGGAGCTGCTGGGCAACATGGGGGTGAGCCTGGTGGTGGACGAGAAGCTCAATATCGAGGTGGATACCTCCACCATAGAGCGGTTCCGCGCCCCCTACGACCTGGTCAAGACCATGCGGGCCTCCATCCTGGTGCTGGGGCCGCTGCTGGCCCGTTTCGGCAGGGCGGAGGTCTCCCTGCCGGGCGGGTGCGCCATCGGTTCGCGCCCGGTGGATCTGCACATCAAGGGGTTGCGGGCCATGGGGGCCGAGATCACGGTGGAGAACGGCTACATCAACGCGCGGATCCCCAATGGGCGGCTCAGGGGAGCCAGGCTGGTGCTGGACATGGTCACTGTCACGGGCACCGAAAACCTGATGATGGCGGCGGTGCTGGCCGACGGTGTGACCACCATCGAAAACGCCGCCCGGGAGCCGGAGGTGGTGGACCTGGCCAACTGCCTGATCGCCATGGGCGCCGACATAGAGGGCGCCGGCAGCGCCACCATGACCATCCGGGGGGTGGAGCGGCTGCGGGGGATCACCTACAGCGTGCTGCCGGATCGCATTGAGACCGGCACCTATCTGGTGGCGGCGGCCATCACCGGTGGCCGCGTGCGGCTGAACGACACCTCGCCGCGGCTGCTGGATGCGGTCCTCGACAAGCTGGTGGAGGCCGGGGCCGAGATCGAGAGCGGCGCCGACTGGATCTCCCTGGACATGAAGGGCCGGCGCCCCCGGGCAGTGAATCTGCACACCGCCCCCTATCCCGCCTTTCCCACCGACATGCAGGCCCAGTTCACCGCGCTGAACAGCGTTGCCGAGGGCGCCGCCACCATTACCGAGACGGTGTTCGAGAACCGCTTCATGCATGTGCAGGAGATGCAGCGCATGGGTGCCGACATCCGCGTGGAGGGCAACACCGCCTTTATCTCCGGGGTGGAGTCTCTCGCCGGCGCCCCGGTGATGGCCACCGATCTGCGCGCATCGGCCAGCCTGCTGCTGGCGGGGCTGGTGGCGGATGGTCATACGGTGGTGGACCGCATCTACCACATAGATCGCGGCTACGAGTGCATCGAGGAGAAGCTGGCCCAGCTGGGGGCCACCATACGGCGGGTGCCGGAGGGAGAGATCCAGATATGAAGAGGGTAAGGGGAGACTCACCGCGCTGCGGCTTCATCCCAGGTGGCCGGGAAGGATGCGCGATAGGACGAGGCCCATGCAGCAGTTGACCATCGCCCTGTCGAAGGGCCGCATCTTCAGGGAGACCCTGCCGCTGCTGGCCCACGCCGGCATTCGGCCGCAGGAGGATCCGGAGGCCAGCCGCAAGCTGATTCTCCCCACCGACCGGGAGGAGGTCCGGTTGATCATCGTGCGCGCCTCGGATGTCCCCGCCTATGTGCAGTATGGCGGGGCGGACCTGGGGGTGGCAGGCAAGGATGTGCTGCTGGAGCACGGCGGGGAGGGGCTGTATGAGCCTCTGGACCTGCGCATCGCCCGCTGCCGTCTGATGGTGGC
>WFXP01000140.1 GCA_015490535.1 Gammaproteobacteria bacterium | reverse complement strand
AGATTCCCTGAGTCACTTCGCCGTGCGAGTCAGGAGAACTTTGGAGTTGTCACAATGGACCGATCCGGCATGGAAGTCCGTGTCACAAGTTTGGAACGGACGCTGGTTGACCTCTTGAATCGTCCGGATCTTTCCGGCGGTTGGGAAGAAATCTGGCGGTCCCTGGAGTCGGTGGAGTTCTTCGACCTTGACAAGGTGGTTGAATACGCTCTCCTGCTCGGAAACGCGACTACGGCCGCCAAAATCGGCTTTTTTCTGGAACAGCACCGCGAACCTTTAATGGTTGAGGAAAAACATCTCGAGTCACTCCACGGTCTCCGTCCGCGGCAGCCGCATTACCTGGACCGGGATAAGAGGAAATCCGGTCGCCTTGTTTCGGGATGGAACCTCGTGGTTCCCCGAGAGGTGTTTGAACGGACGTGGGCGGAAGTGTTATGAGACTCTCGGCCGAGAAACTTGCCGCCGAGGCGGAATCTACCGGCTTCAGACCGGAGGTGCTCGAAAAGGTCGCACACCTGCTGGGACTGCTCGATACCCTGCAAAGCCACCCCTTCCTGAAAAAGAAGCTGGTTCTCAAGGGTGGAACCGCTTTGAATCTCTTTGTCTTTGATATCCCGAGGTTATCGGTGGACATCGACCTGAATTACGTGGGAGCCGAGGGTCGGGATGCAATGCTTGAAGAGCGTCCCAAGATCGAACAGGCGGTCCAGGCGGTTTTCAAACGGGAGGGTTTTACGGTCCGGCGTTTGCCGGAAGAACATGCAGGAGGAAAGTGGTCGCTTCGCTACCAAAGTGCCTTCGGGCAGAGCGGCAAACTCGAAGTGGATATCAATTTCATGTACCGCGTGCCATTATGGCCGGTCACAACCATGGACTCCCACCTGCTGGGGACCTGGCAGGCCACTGATATTCCGGTGATGGATACTCATGAACTCGCGGCAGGGAAACTCGTGGCGTTGCTGTCACGACGTAAGGCGAGAGACCTGTTTGACAGTCACCGAATTCTCCGTATGGATGGTCTCGACCTTAAACGGCTCCGAATCGCTTTTGTCGTCTATGGCGCGATGAACCGAAAGGACTGGCGCACGGTTTCGGTCGGAGATGTGGATTTCGACGCTGCGGAATTGGTAAGCCAACTTATTCCTACGCTCCGCCTCGGCGCGATACAGGGAACCGAGGACGCTGGGCATAATGGAAAGACGCTCGTGGAGGAATGCCGGCAGGCGTTGTCCGTAGTGTTGCCTTTCAATGATGCCGAGCGGGAATTCCTGGATTTGCTGCTCGATAAAGGCGAAATCGGTTCGGCGATTCTAACCGCCGATGAAACCCTCCAAAAACGCATCCAACAGCAGCCACTCCTCGAATGGAAAGCCCTCAACGTTCGGCAATACAAAGGATTGTCCTGATGCCCTCCTGCCGACGATTAGATAAACACAGGGTCTGTCAGTACAGGCGTCAGGGAAACCGTCTCCTCCCCAATCTGGTCGTAACTATTCGGCTCACCCCTGAAATCCACCATTTCTGCGTTGAAAAATGGTCGTTTACCCTCGTAAAATCCAATTTTTCGCCTTGAACTGACCAAATTCAGGGGCGATCTGAACAGTTGCCGGCATGTTTCAACACCATGCTGAACGGTTACCGACAGATTTTGTTTTGGTGCCGATGTGGTAGAGTGGTTCGGGAGCGAGGAGGAGCACGGCTGGATCTCCATGATTACCACCCTCTACTGGCACGACTACGAAACCTTCGGCTCCGATCCCAGGCGCGATCGCCCTGCCCAGTTCGCCGGTCTGCGCACCGATGAGGAGCTGAACGAGATCGGGGAGCCGCTGGTCATCTACTGCAAGCCGCCGCGGGATCTGCTGCCCCATCCGGAGGCCTGCCTGCTCACCGGGATCACGCCCCAGATGGCGGATGAGCGGGGCGTCCCGGAGCCGGAGTTCATCGCCCGCATCCATGCCGAGCTGGCGCAGCCGGGCAGCTGCGGGGTGGGTTACAACACCTTGCGTTTCGACGACGAGGTGACGCGCCATACCCTCTACCGCAACTTCTACGACCCCTATGCGCGCGAGTGGCAGAACGGCAATTCACGCTGGGACATCATCGACCTGGTGCGCATGTGCTACGCCCTGCGTCCCCAGGGGCTGGAGTGGCCGCTGCTGGATGGAAAGCCCACCTTCCGCCTGGAGGAGCTGACCGCCGCCAACGGCATCGGGCACGGCTCCGCCCACGATGCCCTCTCCGACGTGCGCGCTACCGTCGCCCTGGCGCGCCTGGTGCGGCGTCATCAGCCGCGGCTCTACGACTGGCTGTTCCGGCTGCGTGACAAGCGCAGGGCGGCCGCGCAGCTGGATCTGGCAGCGCGCAGACCGGTGCTGCACACCTCGCGCATGTACCCGGCGGAGAGCGGCTGCACCACCCTGGTGATGCCCGTGGCGCAGGATCCGCGCAACGGCAACGGCGTGCTGGTGTACGACCTGCGCCACGACCCGGAGCCGTTTCTGGAGCTGGATGTGGATCGCCTGAGCGAGCTGCTGTTCACCCGCAGCGAGGATCTGCCGCAGGGGACGGCGCGTCTCCCGGTCAAGTCGGTAAAGCTCAACAAGTGCCCGGCCCTAGCCCCGCGCGCCACCCTGGATGCCGCGGCCATCCAGCGCATCGCCATCGACCCGGAGGCCTGTGACCGGCACTGGCGGGTGCTGGAGTCCCACCCTGAATTCATGCAGCGGGTGGCGCAGGCCTACGGCAGCCGGGAGTTTCCACCCGCTGCGGACGTGGAGCTGGCGCTCTACGACGGTTTCCTTGACGACGGGGATCGTCGCCGGATGGAGCGGGTGCGCGGCGCCTCCCCGCAGGAGCTGGCCGCCCTGGGATCCGGGTTCCGGGACGGGCGGTTGCCGGAGCTGCTGTTCCGCTACCGCGCCCGGAACTGGCCGCAGACCCTGTCGGAAGGGGAGCTGCAGCGCTGGGAGCGGTTGCGTGGTGAACGGATCCGCCACGGCGCGGGGGGAGAGACGCTGGGGCTGGAGGAGTACCGGCAGCGGATCGCCGCCCTGCGCCGGGAGCGTGACGGAGACCCCGAAGCGCAGCGTCGCCTGGACCGGCTGGAGGAGTGGGGAGAGATGCTGGAGCGTGGCCTGCTCAGCGCCAGCTGACCATCTCGTTCAGCGGGCGGCGCGGCGATAGCTCACCGGTCTCGGCAGGATAGCCGATGCTCAGCAGGGAGAGAGGAACCCGGTCTGCCTCCAGCTCCAGCAGCTCGCGGACCCGCTGTTCGTCGAACTCCCCCACCCAGGTGGAGGAGAGCCCGGCAGCCACCACCGCCAGTTGCGCGTAGGTGGCGGCAATGGTGGTGTCCTGCAGGGCGTAGATGGCGGCGCCGCGCTCGCCGAACCGCTCCGCCGAACGCACCGGATCGGCGCTGAACACCAGCACCACCGGCGCCTCGGCGATGAACTGCTGTCCCGAGGCGGCCGCCGCCAGCTGTTCGCGTATCCCCTCGTTGCGCACCACCGTAATGTGATAGGCCTGCAGATCCCCTGCGGACGGGGCGGCGCAGGCCATCTCCAGGATGGCATTCAGCTTCTCCTCCTCCACCGGTGTGTCCGTCTGGTACTTGCGGATGGAGTGGCGGTGGCGGACGGTCTCGAAGAAATCCCACATGGCCCTCTCCTGATTACTGCATCTGCTGCGCGGCGGGGTGGTCGGGGAAATTGAGCTTCAGCACGCGCCGCGCATCGTCGGCCAGACCCTCGCGCCCCATGCTTCGGTAGGCCCGCTCCATGATGGCCAGCGCTTCGGCCACCGACGGGCTGTTCTGGTAGTGCTCCACTACGTACTTGGCGCGGTTGGCGGCGGCCAGGTAGGCCTCCCTCTCCAGGTAGAACCTGGCCACATGGATCTCGTGGCGCGCCAGGCTGTTGTACAGGTGCTTCATCCGCTGCAGGGCGTCGGCGCGGTACCTGCTGTCGGGAAACTTGCGCACCAGCTCCGAGAAGTAGTTGAAGGAACGGCGCAGGTGGCTCGGATCGCGCTGGGTAGGATCCTGGTCGAATAACTCGTTGAGGAAGCTCTCCCCCTGGGAGAAGCTGGCCAGTCCCCGCAGATAGTAGGCATAGTCCACCTTTGGGTGGCGTGGATGCTGCTTGATGAAGTTGTCCGCCGCGGCGATGGCCGACTCCGGCTCCTCCCCCTTGTAGTAGGCGTAGATAATATCCAGATCTGCCTGCTCGGCATACTCTCCGTAGGGGTAGGCGGCCTTCAGCTCCTCGTAGTAGCGGATGGCGCTTTCGTAGTCACGGGCGTCCAGGGCGCTTTTGGCCTCCTGGTAGTAGCGCTGGGCGGACCACTCCTGTTTCTTCTCCACGCCGGCGCAGGCACCCAGCAGCAGAACCAGGAGAACCACGGTAAAACGGATCGGCAGTCGCATTGTGTTAGAGTATCCGGGCAATCCAGTATCCTGGAGTATGATTCTCTCCACCTGAAGTGGTTCACATTCTATCCGAAACATGGACAAACCGATAGGACCCGGCCATTCCGCTCTGCGGCTGGAGGCGCGGATTCCCCCGGAACTGGCGGGCCGGCGCCTCGATCGCGCTCTGGTGGAGCTGTTTCCCGACTACTCCCGCAGTCGCCTCGGCCAGTGGATAAGGGAGGGGCAGGTCCGGGTGGACGGGCAGCCCCGGCGCGCGCCCTCCCACCGGATTGCCGGCGGCGAGATGGTGGAGCTGGAGCCGCGGCAGGAGCCGAACCGGGAGTGGAGGGCGCAGGAGATCCCGCTGCGCATCCTGCACGAGGATGAGGCCATCCTGGTGATCGACAAGCCGGCCGGTCTGGTGGTGCACCCGGCGGCCGGAAATCCGGATGGTACCCTGCTCAACGCCCTGCTGCATCACGCCCCGGAGCTGGAGGCGGTGCCCCGCGCCGGAATCGTCCACCGGCTCGACAAGCAGACCAGCGGGCTGCTGGTGGTGGCGCGCACCGTCACCAGCCACATTCGCCTGGTGGAGCAGCTGCAGGCGCGTACCGTGAAGCGTGAGTACCGGGCCGTGGTCAACGGGGTGATGATCGCCGGAGGCACGGTGGACGCCCCCATCGGGCGCCACCGGGTGGATCGCAAGCGGATGGCGGTGAGCGGGCAGGGCAAACCGGCCATCACCCACTACCGGGTGGCGCAGCGCTTTGCCGCCCACACCCTGCTGAAGGTGTGGCTCGAGAGCGGGCGCACCCACCAGATCCGGGTCCACATGGCCCACATCCGTCACCCGCTGGTGGGTGATCCGGTGTACGGCGGGCGGCTGCGCATCCCTGCCGGCTGCGGCGACAGGCTGGCCGGGATCCTGCGCGGCTTCCGGCGCCAGGCGCTGCATGCCGCACGGCTCGGCCTGACGCACCCCGCCAGCGGAAAGCAGATGGAGTGGCAGATGCCGCTGCCGGAGGATATGGCGCGGCTGGTGGAGGCGATGCGGGAGGATCAGCGGGCCGATGCACCCTGACTGGATCGTCCCGGAGTGGCCCGCGCCGCCGCGTGTGAGGGCCTGCGTCACCACCCGCAGTGGCGGCTACAGCCCTCCCCCCTACGATTCGCTCAACCTCGGGGATCACGTGGGAGACCGTCCGGCGGCGGTGGCCGGCAATCGCGCGCTACTCGCCCGGGTCCTGGAGCTTCCGGCGCCTCCCCTGTGGCTCAGGCAGGTGCATGGTTGCGCCATCGTGGAGGCCGACCATGCGCCGCCGGGAAGCGAGGCGGACGGCAGTATCGGCCGCACCCCCGGAAAGGTGTGCGCGGTGCTGAGCGCCGACTGCCTGCCGCTGCTGCTGTGCGACACCACCGGGAGCTGCGTGGCGGCCGTCCATGCGGGATGGCGCGGTCTGGCGGCGGGTGTGGTGGAGGCGGCGGTGGCCGCGATGCGCGTCCCTCCCGCCAGGATTCTGGCCTGGCTGGGCCCCGCCATAGGCCCGGACCACTTCACGGTGGGTGACGATGTGCGGACCGCGTTCCTGTCCCGGAACAGCGCCGCGCGGCAGGCGTTCCTCCCTGCAGATGGCCGCTGGCTGGCCGATATCTATCTCCTGGCCCGGCAACGGCTGCGGGGCTGCGGAGTAACCGCCATCCATGGCGGTGGCTGGTGCACCTGGCGGGAGCGGGAGCGTTTTTTCTCCTACCGGCGGGACGGGGAAACGGGGCGCATGGCCAGCCTGATCTGGTTGGCCTGAGTGGTTGTTGCCAAGACCATAATAGGGGTTAATAGCGCTGTACTACTTTCAAGGTAATAGATCAGGAAACTCTTCCTCAGATCGCGTGGGTAAAATGGTAAATCACCGCGTAGCGGCTCCGTCCTTGACAGGCGGAATGCACGCCACATACTCGGTAACCAGAAGGGGATTGGGGCTGTCTGGGCTGGGGAGTGGCGGATATCCACCACCCGTGCAAATTGCAACTGGTTTGGCTCCCCCAAACTCTCCCCAATCCCCTTCTGCCGACCATCTTCCGGCGTGCATTCCGCCTGTCAAGGATGATTTACCACCTTACCCACGCGATTTGAGGAAGAGCTTCCTAATCTACCTTGAAAGAGTACTGGTGTACGATAGAGCGGGCAAGGAGACGGGAGAACCTGGTGGCCAACAACTGGTACATGCTGACGGCAGTGGGTGAAGACCGCGCGGGGATCGTGGCGGGGGTGACGAAGGCGCTGTTCGAGGGGGGCTGCAATCTCGGCGATGCCTCCATGATGCGCCTGGGCGGGAGCTTCTCCATAATGCTGATGGTGAGCCGCCGCACCGATCTGTTTCGGCGCAAGAGTTATGACAACAAAAAAACGGCATAGCCCTTTGGCATGACTTTCACCCTTGTTGCTGTTTTTCTGCTGGCTCCGGCGCTGATTTTCGCTTCCCTGCGGGCCAATGAAGCGGACTGGGGGCGGGGGTGGCGTAATGTTCTGGACGGGATGGTGCGTCTGTTCTGCCGCTATTTCCATCGCCTGGAGTATCAGCCCGTGCCGCTGCCGGAGAGGGGGCCGGCGCTGGTGGTGTCCAACCACGTTTCGGGGCTGGATCCGTTGCTGTTGATCACCGCATCGAAACGTCCGCTGCGCTTTCTGATCGCGGAGGAGGAGTATCACCGTTTTGGCCTGCGCTGGCTGTTTCGGGCGGCGGGATGTATCCCGGTGGATCGCAACCGGCGTCCGGATATAGCCCTGCATCAGGCGCGGCGCGCCCTGGAGCGGGGGGAGGTGATCGCCCTGTTTCCGCATGGCGGGATCCACCTGGACTCCGATCCCCCGCGGAAGCTGAAGGGGGGGGTGTTCCGGCTGGCGCAGTGGCTGGGCTGTCCCGTCTTTCCGGTGCGCCTGGACGGGATCCGGGGAGAGGGGCGTACCCTCTCGGCGGTGGTGATGCGCAGCAGGGCCCGTCTGCGCAGCTGCCCCCCCCTGGAGTGCGCCGGGCGGACGCAGGAGTGGTGTCTGGAGCGGATCCGCAGCTGTATCGAGGGGGAGAGATGATGGGCGTCTCCCTGTGGACCTTCACCATCCTGGGCTGGCTGGCCGGTATCGTGATGCTGCTGCTGGCGATCCTGTTCGTCCAGGATTTGCTGCAGAAGGAGCACACCATCCGGCGCAACTTTCCGCTCGTGGGGCGGCTGCGCTACTTTCTGGAGCGGCAGGGGGAGTTCTTCCGCCAATACTTTTTCGCCATGGATCGCGAGGAGCTGCCCTTCAACCGCGCCACCCGCAGCTGGGTGTACCGTACCGCCAAGGGGCAGGGTGGGCTGGTGGGGTTCGGCTCCACCAACGATCTGCGCGAGCCGGGCTCCTACATCTTCGTCAACTCCCCCTATCCGATGCTGGAGGAGGAGTGCGAACCATCCCCTCCCCTGGTGATCGGCCCGGACTGTCCACGGCCGTTTGCCGCGCGCCATCCGTTCAACATCTCCGGGATGAGCTTTGGCGCCCTCTCCGCCCCGGCGGTGCGGGCGCTGTCCATTGGCGCTGCGCGGGCCGGAGTGTGGCTCAATACCGGCGAGGGCGGGATCTCCCCATACCACCTGGAGGGGGGAGGGGATCTCATATTCCAGATCGGCACCGCCAAGTACGGGGTGAGCGACGCCTCCGGCAGGCTCTGCGACCATCGCCTGCGGGAGCTGGCGGAGCAGGTCCGGGCGTTCGAGATCAAGCTGTCGCAGGGGGCCAAGCCGGGCCGCGGCGGGGTGCTGCCGGCGCACAAGGTGACCGCGGAGATTGCGCGGATCCGCGGCATTCCCCAGGGCAAGGTCTCCAGCAGCCCCAACCGTCACGTGGAGATCCGTACCCCGGAGGATCTGCTGGATATGATCCAGCGCGTACGGGAGGTGACCGGGCGTCCGGTGGGATTCAAGATGGCGCTCGGGTCAGCCAGATACCCGCGCGCCCTGTGTGAGGCCATACTGCAGCGCGGCAGCGGCTCCGCACCGGACTTCATCACCGTGGACGGGGGAGAGGCCGGCAGCGGCGCCGCCCCGCAGGTGCTGGCGGACCACGTGGCGCTGCCCATCACCGAGGCGCTGCCGCTGCTGGTGGACGTTCTGCTGGAGGCGGGGCTCCGGGAGCGCATCCGGGTGGTTGCCTCGGGCAAGCTGGTGGACTCGGGGCGAGTGGCCTGGGCGCTCTGCGCCGGGGCCGATTTCGTGGTGAGCGGACGGGGATTCATGTTTGCCCTGGGGTGCATCCAGTCCATGCAGTGCCCCCACAACACCTGCCCCGCCGGGATCACCACCCACAACGAGCGCCTGCAGAAGGGGCTGGTGGTGGAGGAGAAGGCCCGACGCGTGGCCAGCTATGCCCACTGGGTGAACCACGAGCTGGACCTGCTGGCCCACTCCTGCGGCGTGGCCAACGCGCGCCAGCTGCGGCGCAACCATGTGCGTATCGTGCAGAGCGCCGGGCACAGCCGGCCGCTGGACGAGATTTACCCCTATCCCGAGCGCCGGTACAGCCACACCTTGGCGGGAGGAACGTTGCGCAATACCCGGTCGTAACACTCCACCGAGTAGCTTCCGCCGTTGGCCAGCACCGGTGACAGCGCTCCGTAGGAGAACTGGATCACCGGGCGCCCCGGCGGCAGCCGGTCCAGCAGCGACTCTATCAGGCGGATGCGCTGCCACTGGGGAAAGTTGAGCAGCGGCAGGGCGGAGATCACGGTATCGAACCGCTCCACCTCCGCCCCGGCGAGGGCGCTGTCCAGATGGAAGGCGTCGCCATGGATGAAATTCACTCCGGGATATTCGCGCTTCAGTTTGGTGACGAAACTGTGCGAGAACTCCACACCATAGAGCTTGCGGGGGTGAAGACCCCGCTCCAGGATGGCGCGCGTGATGGCGCCGGTCCCCGGCCCCAGCTCCAGGACCGGAAGTTCGCTGTCGGGGCGGATGATGGAGGCCATGCTCCTTGCGAGGCGGGCGCCTGTGGGGATGATGGCGCCGGTGTTCCTGGGGCTGTGGATCCAGCTCCTGAAGAAGTGCAACTTGTCGTCGAACCTCTTCAGCAGCATCCTGGCGGGTCCGGTATCTCTTCGTAGATAATCTTCCATGCTGCTCGTCGTCCGCTGCCCGGGGTCTTTCCGGAGCACCATTCTATTACAACACTCCGCCGTACTTCAAAAGCCCGAACCGGACGGGGTTCCAGGGGGTGGTGCTGGATCATGCGCCGCGGGCGCGGTCTGGTACCCTTTCAAGGTAGTAAACCAGGATTCAGTTGGAGGGACGCTGCATCCTGATTGGGTCTTCCTCAAATCGTGCGGGTAAAATGGTAAATCATCCTTGACAGGCGGAATGCACGCCGGAAGATGGTCGGCAGAAGGGGGTTGGGGAGACTCTGGGATAGCCGCACCTCTTGCAATTGGCGCAGGTGGTGGATATCCGCCACTCCCCGGCCAGACACCCCCAATCCCCTTCTGGTTACCGAGTATGTGGCGTGCATTCTGCCTGTCAAGGACGGAGCCGCTACGCGGTGATTTACCATTTTACCCACACGATTTGAGGAAGACCTTCCTAATATAGGGTTTCGCAGCCCCGCCCCTTGCCCGCGCCCCTCTGGCCGGTGATGGCGAGACAGTCGAAAGCTGTGGGGGGCGGGAAGGGCGCCCCTTACGGTCATTTGCCCTTGAACTCAAAGTTCACCGTCGCGGTCTTGCCGCCGGTAATCTCCACCTCGGCCTTCTGCTCCCTGAGGGTGCCGTGCCAGGCCTTGATGGTGTATCTGCCGGGCGGAATGCCGTCGATGGCGTAGCCGCCATCCTCATCCACCACCGCAAAGTAGGGGCTCTTGGCCACGAACACGAAGCCGTGCATGAAGTCGTGGGCGTCGCACTCCACCTTCATGGCGCTGCCGCGCTTCAGATTGACCTTTTTCTTGATGGTGCCGGTCTTCGCCTGGCTGACGTTGAACACGGTCTTGCGCGCCCGTCCCAGGAGTTCGTAGGTGTGGATGTTGTGCAGTACCGGGTCATCATTGACCGCCGCCAGCTCGCCGCCGTTGCGCATCACCTGCAGGAAAGGGCGGAACTCGCACCCCTTCTGGTCGATGGTGCCACCCAGCTCCGGGGGGAACGGTTTGCCCTCCTTGACCTTGTCCAGATAGACCACCACGTCGGCGAGGGCGCCGTTGTTGACCCTCACGTAGTCGATCTCCCGGTTGCCGGTGCCGCAGGTGTCATTGTCCTTGGTGATCTTGTAGATCCTGGGCGCCGGATCGGTGCCGCTGAAGGTCACCTTGCCGCTCACGCTGCCGCCGGCGCTCACCGTGATCTCCTTGTATGGGGCGGCCGCGGCCGTCAGCGGCAGGACCAAAGCGGCGCCGATGAGGAGTGGATGTTTCAGTTGTTTCATTGGGGCTCATCTCCTTGTGATGTTGATGGTCAGGCGGGCCGTTGCTTCCCGGCCCCTCCCTAGTACTCTTTCAAGGTTATAAGTTAGGATCCAGAGGGACGCCGAATCCGGATTGGGTCTTCCTCAAATCGTGTGGGTAAAATGGTAAATCATCCTTGACAGGCGGAATGCACGCCGGAAGATGGTCGGCAGAAGGGGATTGGGGAGACTTTGGGATAGCCGCACCAGTTGCAATTTGCGCAAGTGGTGGATATCCGCCACTCCCCAGCCCAGACAGCCCCAATCCCCTTCTGGCTACCGAGTATGTGGCGTGCATTCCGCCTGTCAAGGATGATTTACCATTTTACCCACACGATTTGAGGAAGACCTTCCTAAGTTATAATCTTGACGGAGTACTAGCCAGCAGCTCTTCCAGCAGTTCCATCGCGAAGCGCCGTTCGCCGCTGGTCTCCAGAGTCTCCAGTTGTTGCAGGAGAGCGTCCACCGCCGCTTCCCTCTCGATCTCCCTCAGGATGCAACCCATCTGCCGCGCCTGGCTGCCGTGATCGATGCGTGCGGCGCCAATCAACCGTTCGACAACCCCCCGGACCGGCGGTTCATCTCCAGCCAGGGGGAGCAGTCTGGCCAGCCCCTCGGCCGCTGCCAGGCGAACCCCTGCCGCGGGATCCGTGAGCCGCTCCCGCAGGTGCGCCAGGATCCCGGTGATCGCCGGCTCCCCGCCGCCTCCCCCGGCCGCCAGCTCCACAAGTCCCCTGACCGCTTCGATGCGCACCTGGCTGGAGCGGTCTTGCAGGGACTCCAGCAGGTGGGGCAGGACGGCCGCGCTCCCCAGGCGGGCCAGGGCCCGGATGCAGGCGTGGCGCACCTTCTCCTCCCCCAGCTCCAGCTGGGAAAGCAGGGGACCGACGGCGTGCCGGAGGCGGGAGGGATCCAGGCCGCGCGCGGCCATGCGGCCAATGGAAATGGCAGCCTCCCGCCGTAGCTCGGGGGATCCCTCCTGCAGGGCGTCCATCAGGGTGGTGAAAGCCTCTTCCCGGTCGCTGCCGGCCAGTACGCGGATAGCCAGGATGCGGGTGCCGAAGTCGCGATCACTTTTCTCTCTGGGAGGGGCGGCGATGGTCTCCAGCCGCTCCGCCAGCTCCAGATGCTCCCGGATCTCCTCCGGCGGCGACGGCTGCTTCTCCTGGAGGGGGCTCTCCGCCTTCAGCGCCATGTCAATCGCCTCCAGGGTGGAGGAGGGGGGCTTCGCCGGGGAGGGTGTTGCGGGCTCCTCGCTGTCACCTTGATCCGGATCCTGCTCACCGGTTGCCCGTGACACACCCCGGGCCGCCTCCAGCACCGCCCGCAGGGCGCCTTCCGCCCACGGGGTCTCCGACCCGGCGATGGTCGTCAGGGCGCCAAGCGCCTCCACCCTTACCGGCTGCTCGGGATCGTGCAGGGAGCGGCACAGCGCCTCCATGATCTCTCCATCCCCCTCCTCCAGCTTTCCCAGGGCGCGGATGGCCTGCTGGCGCAGATATGCGGAGCCGCTACCGTCCGCGGCGATCCGCAGCAGCTCTCCACGCGCCTCATCCAGCCGGTGGTGGGCCACGAACCGGCATGCGGCGGCCGCCACTCCGGTGTCGGGACCACCAAGGCACCGAACGATGCGCGCCGGGACGCCACAGGAGGAGAGCTGCTCCCCATCCAGCGTCTCCAGCGTTTCGATGGTGGTGCGACGCACCACGGGGTCGGTGTCGTCCAGCAGCGTGACCAGCTGGCCGGCAAGCCCGCCACCATTTCCGCAGCGTGCAGCCAGCCGGCCGCAGACCGCCGCAGCCGCGCCGCGTACTTCCGGGTCGGGATCCTTGAGGGAGATCAGTATCACCTTCAGATAGCCGCCGGCTCCGGTCGCCCCCAGCGCATGGATGGCGGAGCTGCGCACCTGTGCCTCTCGATCCAGCAGGGCCTCGCCGAGCAGCTCCCGTGCTTCGCGCTCCCTGGCGTGGCCCAGGGCGGTGGCGGCCCGGCGCCGCTCCGCCGGCCCTCCCCGCTGCAGCCGCTCCTTCAATACCTCGAGCCCCTCCCCGCCGATGCGGGCCAGGGCGGTGAGCAGCTCCGCCTCGATGCCCTGGCTCTCCTCATCCTCCAGGATCGCCCGCAGCACCGGTACCGCCTTCCGCGAGCGCATCCTTCCCAGGGCGGTGACCGCGTGCAGCTGCATGTCCCACCAGTCGTCCCACTCGTCGTCGCACACCAGATTCGCCGGACGCCCCGCGGCGCAGATCAGCAGCTCCCTCTCCACGCGGGGGTCGGAGAAGTTGCCCAGCGCCTCCACCACGCTGCTGCGCACCTCTCCGTCGGGGTGGTTGTGCAGCAGCTCCAGCAGGTCCGGGATGGCCTGCGGATCGCCCATGCGCCCCAGCGCTTCCACCGCATCGATGCAGACATCGGGATCCACATCGTACAGCCGCTCCCGCAGCGCCGGGATGGATGCGGGATCGCCCATGGCGCCCAGGGCACGCAGCGCCTGGCAGCGATCCGCCTCGTCCCCGGTGGTCAGCAGGCGGCACAGGGCGGTGGTGGCTCTCTCTCTTGCAGACATCTCGGGCCGTTCGGGTTGGAAGAACTCGCGGCAGCACGGTCCGCGCCACGCGCGGGGCGCAGGGAATCCGTCACGCCTTCCTGCATAGGATAAACGATTCAATCAGGAGCGGGACACCGGGGTGGCTATTGCACGAACCGTTCAATCCCCGGCGCCGGCCTGTCGGTGTTCCCTGGGCGGGCTCATGCTGGTGCACGGCCAGCCCCGCCCGGCCGGTGCGGAAGTCGTTTCGGATGTATGATATGCTGTAACTGTTTCAG
>WFXP01000139.1 GCA_015490535.1 Gammaproteobacteria bacterium | reverse complement strand
CTCTACGTTCAGATCCACATCCGTCCCCACCCCATATTCCAGCGCCGCGACAACGATCTCTACTGCGAGGTGCCCATAAGCTTCACTACCGCCGCCCTGGGGGGCGATCTGGAGGTGCCCACGCTGGACGGCAACGTGATGCTCAAGATCCCGGCCGAAACCCAGAGCGGAAGGCAGTTCCGGCTGCGCGGCAAGGGGGTGAAGCCGGTGCGGGGCGGCCCCACCGGGGATCTGATCTGCAAGGTGGTAATTGAGACCCCGGTCAATCTTACCCGCGAACAGAAGGAGCTGCTGCGCGAGTTCGAGCGCTCCATGGCGGGAGACGCGCCCACCCACCGTCCCAGGAGCCACTCCTGGCTGGATGGAGTGAAACAGTTCTTCGAGGATCTCAGAGGATAGCAGGGAATGATCAGAGTAGCGGTAAGCGGCGCCGGCGGACGCATGGGGCGCAGTCTGATAGAGGCGTGCCAGGAGTCACAGGCGGTGACCCTGGGAGCGGCCCTGGAGCACCCCGGTAGCTCCCTGATTGGCGCCGATGCCGGCGAGGTGGCCGGGATTGGCGCCACCGGCGTGACCATAAGCGGCGACCCCCACGCGGTGCGGCATGACTACGATGTGCTCATCGACTTCACCCGCCCCGACGTAACCATGGCCAACCTGGCCCGCTGTCGCCAGCAGGGCAAGCGGATGGTGATCGGCACCACCGGCCTGAGCGACACCCAGCGCGCCGAGATCTCTGCCACCGCCGCCACCGACATCGCCATCGTGCTGGCCCCCAATATGAGCGTGGGGGTCAACCTCTGCCTGAAACTGCTGGAGACGGCGGCCCGGATCCTGGGAGACGAGGTGGACATAGAGATCATCGAGGCCCACCATCGTCACAAACTGGATGCCCCCTCCGGAACCGCGCTGCGCATGGGGGAGGTGGTGGCCGAAACGCTGGGGCGCAATCTGGACGAGTGCGCGGTATATGGCCGCCACGGCAACACGGGGGAGCGCCAGCGCCGCACCATAGGCTTCGAAACCATCCGCGCCGGAGACATAGTGGGCGAACACACGGTAATGTTCGCCGGCAGCGGCGAGCGGGTGGAGATCACCCACAAGGCCTCCAGCCGCATGACCTTCGCCAAGGGGGCGGTCCGCGCGGCAGAGTGGATCATGGGACGGAAGCGCGGCCTGTACGACATGCAGGATGTGCTGGGGTTGAAGGAGCGCGACTAGTGCTCATTCAAAGTGTTATGTTTCCTGAAGTCTGGTCTGCAGCAATCGCCACCGCAGCACCTCCTTGAAGACCTGTTAACAGGTGCTATAATAAGAGATGTTAAATCTATTTTGATGAGGTGTATTTCATGCAAACTAAGTTTTCCGAGGACGTAATTCCCCTTACAGATCTGAAGATTAACCCCGGGAAGGTGGTAAATCACGCAAAAGATACCCATCGTCCAATTCTGCTTACTAGCCGAGGGAGAGGGGTGGCCGTAGTGCAAGGCCTTGAGGAATTTGAAAAAAATGAGGAAGAGAGGGAGTTTATGAAAGCTGTTGCTGTGGGCTTGATGGAGGTGCGTGAAGGCAAGGAACTGGAATTGGGGGAAGTGAAGAAGAAGCTGGGTATAGAGTAAGTGGAAGTATTTATAGCCAATTCCGCTTACAGCGATTTGGAAAATATCGAATATTACTATGAGGAGGAGGGAGCTCCTCATGTTGGCAGAAACTTTATTAACGAAATTATCAGGCATATTCAAGTATTGATAGATAATCCCGATATTGGCAGGGTTGTTCCCGAGTTCGGAGAGGAGAAAATAAGGGAGCTAATTCACCGGCCTTTTCGCATTGTATACCTAAGAGAGTGCGATTCTATTCATGTAATACGAGTGTGGCGTAGCGAACGGCTGCTTAAATTACCGGGTAATGAAACGTAACAATAGCATACACACGGACAGTCAAAAGCGTCACGCCCTTTGCTATCGCAAATGGCGCGCCACTTTTGCCTGCCGGTGATGCAGGTCGATAGATCAGGAGGGCCTTCCTCGAATCGTGTGGGTGAAATGGTAAATCATCCTTGACAGGCGGAATGCACGCCACATAACTCGGTAGCCAGAAGCGGATTGGGGGCTGTCTGGGCTGGGGAGTGGCGGATATCCGCCACCTGCGCTAATTGCAACTGGTGCGGCTATCCCGAACTCCCCCCGATCCCCTTCTGCCGACCATCTTCCGGCGTGCATTCCGCCTGTCAAGGACAGAGCCGCTGCGCGGTGATTTACCATTTCACCCACACGATTCGAGGAAGGCCCTCCTGATCTATCACCTTGGAAGAGTACTGGTCACCATCAGCCCGGCGACAATTTCATCGCCCCGGCACGGACGCCTGCACCGCACCGAGGGCGGCTTTGGCGCTGATTGTCTTGGTGCCGCCGGAAATGCAGTAATATAGGGGCAACCAATCGGCTCACCCCTGAAATCCGCCGTTGCTGCGTTGCAAAATGGTCATTTACCCTCGTAAACTCCCGTTTTTCGCCTTGAACTGACCAGTTTCAGGGACGCTCTGAGCGGTTACCAACCTATGGCAGATTATGCTGAATACCATGAGTGAGCAGCGCAAGGCACTGGCCCTGATCTCCGGGGGCCTGGACTCCATGCTGGCCGCACGGGTGGTGATGGAGCAGGGGATCCATGTGGAGGGGGTGAACTTCTATACCGGCTTCTGCGTGGAGGGGCATACCCACGCCATCCGCAAGCGGGATCGCTCCCGGCCCAAGCGCAACAACGCGCTCTGGGTGGCGGAACAGCTCGGCATCAGGCTGCACTTCGTGGATGTGACGGAGCAGTACAAGGGGGTGGTGATCAATCCCCGCTATGGCTACGGGGCCAATCTCAACCCCTGCCTGGACTGCAAGTGCTTCATGGTGGGCAAGGCGGTGGAGTGGATCGAGGCGCACGGGTTCGATTTCATCATCACCGGAGAGGTGGTGGGGCAGCGCCCCATGTCGCAGCGCCGGGACACCATGCGTACCGTGGCGCGGGAGTCGGGGGCGGACGATCGCCTGCTGCGCCCGCTGTGCGCGAAGAATCTGCCCCCCACCCTGCCGGAGCGGGAGGGCTGGGTGGATCGGGAGCGGCTGTACGGCTTCAGCGGCCGCTCGCGCAAGCCCCAGATGGCCCTGGCGGAGCGCTTCGGGCTGAGCGACTATGCGCAGCCGGCGGGCGGCTGCTGCTTCCTCACCGATGAGGCCTACTCCCGCAAGCTGGCCGACCTGTGGCAGGCGCGCGGCAGCCGGGAGTATGAGCTGGATGACATAATGCTGCTCAAGGTGGGGCGCCACCTGCGCCCCCGGCCCCATTTCAAGCTGATTATCGGCCGCGAGGAGGGGGAGAACAACTTCCTGCAGGGCTTCCGCCACCGGTTCGTTCAGCTGCGCACCGTCAGCCATCCGGGGCCGCTTGCGCTGATCGACGGCGAGACCGGGGAGGAGGATCGGGAGCTGGCGGCACGCATCACCGCCCGTTTCAGCTCCGGCCGGAACGCGCAGCAGGTGGAGCTGCGGCTGGAGGAGCCGCAGGGCGCGCAGCGGCTGCTGCGGGTGGCCCCCATGTCCGCGGAGGAGGTGCTTCCGGAGTGGTACCTGTGAGGCAGCGGCTGGACGCGCGCCACCTGCTCTGCCCGTTGCCGGTCATCAGGGTACAGGATCGGATTGGGCGGATGGCGCACGGGGAGCAGCTGGAGGTGCTCTGCACCGACCCGGGCGCGGCCAGCGACGTTCCGGCATGGTGCCGCATCAACGGCCACAGGGTGCTCGGGATCCGGGAGCGGGACGGCGAGCTGGTGATCCTCATCGAGGTGGGGGGAGGGAAACGGTGAGGGAGCCCATGGAGGAGGAGCGGCGCTACCGGCAGATCCGCAAGGTCACGCTCATCGGCTCAGCCGTCGACCTGCTGCTGGCCCTGATCAAGCTGGCGGCCGGGTTCTGGGGCCAGTCCCAGGCCCTGATCGCGGACGGCATCCACTCCCTCTCCGATCTGGCCACCGACTTCGTGGTGCTCTACGCCGCGCGCCACTCCAGCCGCGGCGCGGACGAGAGCCACCCCTACGGCCACGGCCGCTTCGAGACCATCGCCACGGTGATCCTGGGGGCGGCCCTGCTGCTGGTGGCCGCGGGGATCACCTGGGATGCGGTCGAGCGCCTGTTCCATCCGGAGCGGCTGCTGCAACCGGGGCTGCTGGCGCTGCTGGTGGCGGCGATCTCGGTGCTCTCCAAGGAGTGGATATTCCACTACACCAAACGCCTCGCCGATCGGCTCAAATCTCCCCTGCTGGCCGCCAACGCCTGGCACAGCCGCACCGATGCCATCTCCTCCCTCATCGTCATCGCCGGGGTGGCGGGGAGCATGGCGGGGCTGTCCTACATGGACTCCATCGCGGCGGCGGTGGTGGGGCTGTTTGTCGCCCGGATCGGCTGGGATCTGGCGTGGCATGGTGTCCGCGAGCTGGTGGACACCGGCCTGGAGAAGGAGCAGCTGGAAGAGATTCGCGCCATCATCCGGGGCGTGGACGGGGTGCAGGGGATGCACTCCCTGCGCACCAGGCGGGTGGGAGCGGATGTGCTGGTGGATGTCCACATTCTGGTGGATCCCGGCCTGAGCGTCTCGGAAGGGCACCATATCGGGGAGATGGTGCGCACCCGCCTGCTGCGCGACCACGAGGAGGTGAACGACGTGCTGGTGCATATCGACCCGGAGGATGACGAGCACCACCCCGGCCTGCGCGAGCTGCCCCTGCGCGGGGAGCTGCTGGAGCGGCTCAAGGCCCGCTGGGGGGATATCGAGGCGGCGCGGCATATCCAATCGGTCACCCTGCACTACCTGCGCGACCGCGTTCAGGTGGTGGTGCTGCTGCCGCTGCGGCTGCTGGAGGATGGTCCCTCGGCGGACGAGCTGGAGGAGCGCTTCAACGCCGCCCTGCAGGGGGACGAGGTGGTGCAGGGGGTGCGCTTGCGATTCCGTTGATGCGCCATTGTGGTGCGCGGCGCCGGTGCGCGCACTGTTTTGGTTCGCGCGCCTCTGCTCCAGGCGGGCTAATATCCTGTTTTTTCACCCCTACCGGGCGTGGCATATTTAGTGCTTTTGTGGTAGAACGTACTTTTTCGGTCAACCCTTGGTATCAATCAATTGCCTGGAGGCGCGCAAATGGCTAAAGACGTGTTGAAGCTGATAGAGGATAAGGAAGTAAAGTTCGTCGATTTTCGTTTCACCGACACCCGCGGCAAGGAGCAGCATGTGACCTTCCCGGCCCCCACGGTGGATGCGGACGTCCTCACCGACGGCAAGATGTTCGATGGATCATCCATCGCCGGCTGGAAGGGGATCCAGGAGTCCGACATGATCCTCAAGCCGGATCTGGAGACCGCGGTGCTGGATCCCTTCACCGACGAGAACACCCTTATCATCCGCTGCGACATCATCGAACCCAGCACCATGCAGGGCTACGAGCGCGATCCCCGCTCCGTGGCCCGGCGCGCCGAGGCATATCTGAAGTCCACCGGGATCGGTGATGCCGCCTACTTCGGTCCGGAGCCCGAGTTCTTCGTGCTCGATGACGTGCGCTGGGGCGCCACCATGGAGGGGGCCTTCTACAAGGTGAACTCCGAGGAGGCGGAGTGGAACTCCGAAGCCACCTTCGAGGGGGGCAACATCGGCCACCGTCCCAGCGTGAAGGGGGGGTACTTCCCGGTTCCTCCGGTGGATTCGCTGCACGACATCCGCGCCGCCATGTGTCTGGCCATGCAGGAGATGGGGCTGACCCCGGAGGTGCACCACCACGAGGTGGCCACCGCCGGCCAGTGCGAGATCGGCACCGCCTGCAACTCCCTGGTGCGCAAGGCGGACGAGGTGCAGATCCTGAAATACTGCGTGCACAACGTGGCCCACGCCTACGGCAAGACCGCCACCTTCATGCCCAAGCCGCTGGTGGGGGACAACGGCACCGGGATGCATGTGCACCAATCCCTCTCCAAGGATGGAGTGAACATCTTTGCCGGTGACGAGTATGCCGGACTCTCCGAGACCGCCCTCTACTACATCGGAGGGATCATCAAGCACGCGCGGGCGCTGAACGCCTTCACCAACGCCAGCACCAACAGCTACAAGCGGCTGGTCCCCGGCTTCGAGGCCCCCGTGATGCTGGCCTACTCGGCGCGCAACCGCTCCGCCTCGGTGCGCATTCCCTACGTCTCCAACCCCAAGGGGCGCCGCGTGGAGGTGCGCTTCCCGGATCCCACCGCCAACCCCTATCTGGCCTTCGCGGCCATGATGATGGCGGGGCTGGACGGGATCCAGAACAAGATCCACCCGGGCGACCCCATGGACAAGAACCTCTACGACCTGCCGCCGGAGGAGGAGGCCAATATCGCCACCGTCTGCCACTCCTTCGATCAGGCGCTGGAGGAGCTGGACAGGGATCGCGCTTTCCTGACCGCGGGTGGGGTGTTCACCGACGACATGATCGACGGCTATATCGAGCTCAAGATGGAGGAGGTGACGCGGCTGCGCATGACCACCCATCCGGTGGAGTTCGATATGTACTACAGCGTCTAGCTTCCATTCGGCATGGCATGGAAGGCGTGATGAGCGCGCCGCGATGAGATAGCAGCGGGGGCCAGGGAAGGCCCGTTCGGCGCTCCGCCCGGGCGGGGGAGGATGGCGCGCCTCCGCTCCCCCGGAGCGGCTATTTCCCCCCGTGCGGGGTGGGCAGGGTGGCGCTCAGGTCCAGCTGCGGATCCAGCTCCTGGCACACCGAGGCCGCCTGCGCCATCCACTCATCCATGCGGGCGGCCAGCCGCTCGAAGCCGGCCTCGTCGAACGGGGTGCCGCGCAGGGAGTCCAGCCCCTCCACGAGGGGTGCCAGCTGCTCGCCCAGCGCAGCGATCCGGTCCGGGCAGGCGCGCAGTGCGGTCACCATCTCCGGCAGCTCGCCGGGCGATTCCCGATCTGCAAGGAACAGCAACGATCCGCCGATCAGGCGCAGCATCTGGAAGGAGCACTCCAGCGCCTCGTCCGGCTTGCGCTGCAGGACGAAGGCGATGCGGTAGTTGCGTTCGTGGGCGGCCTCCGCGAAGTTGGCCGCCACCACTCCCTGATCCGCTCCGGCGCACTCCCCGCCTCCGAACTGCTCCACCCGAAACTGCTCGCTCTCGCCGTGGTCCCGCGCCAGGAAATCCAGATCCCCTGGCTGGACATCCTTCAGATCACCCAGCAGTCCGGCAAAGAACTCCGCCCCCTTGTTTCTGCTCCAGGTAAAGAAGCTCTCGCCGGGGGAGGCCTCCTTCCGGTAGGTGTTGTGCATCCGCCTGACGGCGGTGCCGATCAGCATGGCGGGTATGCTGGGGCCCTTGATCCCCAGCTCGCCGCCGCCGCTGCCATCTCCGCCGAAGTAGATCTGGTAGTGGGGCACCAGCCGGCCGTGGATCCGCCGGCCTTCGCCGTAGATCCCGATATCCCCCACTTCCGGCTGGGCGCAGCCGTTGTGGCAGCCGCTGACGCGCAGCCGCAGGTCGCTGGCGCCACCGTGCAGCTTGGGAGCGGCCGCCTTGGAGGCGGTGATACCCAGGCGGCAGGTGGAGGTTCCCGGGCAGGAGACCACGTTGTCTCCCGGTGTCGGCCTGCCCAGATTCAGCTCCGCCAGCTTGCTGTAGATCTGTTCGATCTGCTCCTGAGCCACCTCCAGCAGCAGCAGGTTCTGCTCCTGGGTGCAGCGCAGCAGATCAATGCGGAACTGTTCCGCGATGCTGGCGATCCCGCGCAGGGTGGCCACATCCAGCTCCCCCAGGGGGACGCTCACCGGAAGCACGAACCGTCCCTCCTGTTTCTGCTCCATCACGTCGCGCAGGTTGACCAGGGGCGGCGGCGCGTCACCGGCTCCGTTGCCGGCCCACTCACCCGTCGGGGTGGGCTCGTTGCGGAAGGCGGCGCGGGTGCGGAAGAGCTCCTCCCGGTATCTCTCCAGAAACCCCTCCACGCCAAACCGCTCCACGAGAAACTTGAGACGGGACTTGGCGCGCCGCTTGCGGTCGGAGTAGCGGTTGTGCAGGGCGATGACCGCCTCGAGCACCGGCAGCAGCTCCTGCTGCCCGACGAACTCCTCCAGCACGATGGCGTGGCGTGGCTTGTGCCCCAACCCGCCGCCGGCCAGCACGCGGAAGCCGGGTTGGCCGTCGCGCCAGGTGGCGATGACCCCCACGTCGTTGATCATCCCCTGGGCGCAGTCCTGCTCGCAGCCGGAGAAGCTGAACTTGAACTTGCGCGGCATCGCCTGGGTGAGCGGGTTGCGCAGGAAGCGCCCCTGGGCGGCGCGCACGAAGGGCTCCACATCCACATGCTCGCGCGGGCAGATCCCGGCCAGATGGCATTTGGTGATGTTGCGCACCGTGTTGCCGCACGCCTCGCGGGTGGTGAGGCCGACCTCCCCCAGGCGGCGCATCACCCTGCCGGTCTCGGCCACCGGCACGAAGTGCAGCTGGATGTCCTGCCGGGTGGTGATCTCCGCCTTGTCGTACCGGGCGTGCTGCTCCACGATCTCCGCGATGGCCGCCAGCTGGGCCGGGGTCACGTCGCCGCCCGCCAGCTTGATGCGCACCATGTGGAGCCCCGGCTGGCGCTGGCCGTAGATGCCGTGCTGCAGGCGGAACGCCATGAAGCGGTCGGCGTCCATGTTGCCATCCAGGAACGACTGCAGACCCGCCTCGTAGCGCTCTATCTCTTCAAAATCGACTATGCTGCTCATGCCGGCTCCAAAATTCAACATTATAACAGAGCTTGCGGGATTTCAGCGCCCGTAGCGGCGCTGTACGTACTCGTCCACCAGTCTCCGGAAATCGCTGGCGATCCCCTCTCCCTTGAGGGTGACCCTCTTCTCTCCGTCGATATAGACCGGCGCCACCGGGGTTTCGCCGGTGCCCGGCAGGCTGATGCCGATGTCCGCATGTTTGCTCTCGCCGGGGCCGTTCACCACGCAACCCATCACCGCCACGGTCATCCTCTCCACTCCGGGGTAGCGCTGCCGCCAGAGGGGCATCTGCTCCTGGATGTGGCGGTCTATCTCCCCCGCCAGCCGCTGGAAGAGGCTGCTGGTGGTGCGGCCGCAGCCGGGGCAGGCCACCACCACCGGGGAGAAGGCGCGCAGCTCCAGGCTCTGCAGGATCTCCTGCGCCACGGTAACCTCACGGGTGCGGTCGCCGCCGGGCTCCGGGGTGAGGGAGATGCGGATGGTATCGCCGATCCCCTCCTGTAGCAGGACCGCCAGCGCCGCGGTGGAGGCGACGATCCCCTTGGAGCCCATGCCGGCCTCGGTCAGCCCCAGGTGCAGGGGGTAATCGCAGCGCTCCGCCAGCCGGCGGTACACGGCGATCAGATCCTGCACCCCGCTCATCTTGCAGGAGATGATGATGCGGTCGTGGGGCAGGCCCAGCTGCTCCGCCCGGGCGGCGCTCTCCAGCGCGGAGCGGATCAGCGCCTCGCGCATGATCTCGCTGCCCGGGAGGGGCTCCGGGCGGCGGGCGTTTTCATCCATCAGGCGGCCCAGCATCTCCTGGTCCAGGCTGCCCCAGTTGACCCCGATGCGGACCGGCCTGTCATGTTTGCAGGCGATGCGGATCATGGCGGCGAACTGCTCATCCCCCCTCGCGCCTCGTCCCACGTTGCCAGGGTTGATGCGGTACTTGGCCAGGGCGGCGGCGCACTCGGGGTACTCCGCCAGCAGCCGGTGGCCGTTGAAGTGGAAGTCGCCCACCAGCGGTGTGTCGATCCCCTGGGCGTCCAGGCGGCGGCGGATCTCGGCCACCCGGGCGGCGGCCGCGGCGCTGTTGACGGTGATGCGCACCAGCTCCGAACCTGCCTCGGCGAGCTGCGCCACCTGCCGGGCGGTGGCCGCGGCGTCGGCGGTGTCGGTGTTGGTCATGGACTGCACCGCCACCGGGGCATCACCGCCGATGGTGACGCTGCCGACGGTCACCGGTACGGTGCGGTGGCGTGCTCTGCTCTGGAGTGGCATGTCGGGACGGATCCAATCTGCTTTGGGGCGGGATATTCTATCCCATTGGCGCCTTTTTGGTCAGGCGTGCCTCCAGCATCCGCAGCTGTTCGGGGGTGTTGATGTTGAGAAAGGCCTCCTCGCCGGCGGGGAACTCCACCGCGACGCTGCCGTGCAGCCGGTGCCAGCGGCGCGCCTCGCCCTCCCCCTGTTCCAGATAGCCGGCAAGCGCCGGCTCCGCCTCCTTTCTGAACAGGGCGAACAGCGGCTGCAGGGACTCTCCGTCGTGTGCCACGCTGCAGGGCGCCCCTGACTCCCGCAACGCTTCATGCAGGCGCCGGACCAGATCCGCGGGGAGCAACGGGGCGTCGCAGGGCACCACCGCCAGCGCGGGGGTGGCGCAGCGCCGCAGCGCGGCGGCGATACCCGCCAGCGGGCCGGGGTAGCCGCCGTGCAGATCCCGGATCACCGGACAGCCGAACTCCCGGTAGTGCTCCAGGTTGCGGTTGGCGCTGATGAAGATCTCCCCGACCTGGGGCCGCAGCCGCCGCAGCACATGCGCCAGCAGCGGTTTCCCGGCGAGCCGGATGAGTCCCTTGTCCTCTCCGCCCATGCGCCTGGCGCGTCCGCCGGCGAGGATCACTGCGCTGGGTTCCGTTGGCATGCGGCTGCGCTCCCGCGGTTGGTGGTTGGTGGGAACTGTGAAATAATTGATCGACCGTGTTGCTCAACGAGGTTACCGCAAATGGACGACAACAGGAAGAAGGCGCTGAGCGCGGCGCTCAGTCAGATCGAGAAGCAGTTCGGCAAGGGCTCGGTGATGCGCATGGGGGACTCCGGGGCGCTGCATGATGTGGAGGCGATCTCCACCGGATCCCTGGGGCTGGATATTGCGCTGGGGATTGGCGGGGTGCCCAAGGGGCGCGTGGTGGAGATCTACGGGCCGGAGTCCTCCGGCAAGACCACGCTCACCCTGCAGATTATCGCCGAGGCGCAGAAGGGGGGCGGCACCTGCGCCTTCGTGGATGCGGAGCACGCCCTGGATCCTGTCTATGCAGAAAAGATCGGGGTGGATATCGACAACCTGCTGGTCTCCCAGCCGGACACCGGCGAACAGGCGCTGGAGATCACCGACATGCTGGTGCGCTCCGGGGCGGTGGACGTGGTGGTGGTGGACTCGGTGGCCGCGCTCACCCCCAAGGCGGAGATCGAGGGGGAGATGGGAGATTCCCACATGGGCCTGCAGGCGCGGCTGATGTCCCAGGCGCTGCGCAAGCTGACCGCCAACATCAAGCGCTCCAACACCCTGGTGATCTTCATCAACCAGATCCGCATGAAGATCGGGGTGATGTTCGGTAACCCGGAGACCACCACCGGCGGCAACGCGCTCAAGTTCTACGCCTCGGTGCGCATGGACATCCGCCGCATCGGCGCCATCAAGAAGGGAGACGAGGTGATCGGCAACCAGACCCGCGTCAAGGTGGTGAAGAACAAGGTGGCGCCCCCCTTCAAGCAGACCGAGTTCGAGATCCTGTATGGGGAGGGTATATCGCGCGAGGGGGAGCTGATCGACATCGGGGTGCAGCAGGGGCTGATCGAGAAGTCCGGCGCCTGGTACAGCTACAACGGTGACCGCATCGGCCAGGGGAAGGACAACGTGCGCAACTTCCTCAAGGAGAATCCGGAGATCGCCCGGGAGCTGGATGTGAAGATCAGGGAGAAGCTGCTGCCGGGGAAGGGCGCTGCGGCGGAGGAGCAGGCCGCCGGGGAGAGGGCGTAAGGAGAACTCCCTTTGGCCAGCGGCAGGAACAGGGGGGCGGAACCGCTGCTTCCCCCGGGGGGAGAGAGGCGGCTGCTGCTGCACACCTGCTGCGCCCCCTGCTCCGGGGCGATGATCGAGGCCATGCGCGAGGCGGGTATCGGGCTGACCATCTTTTTCTACAATCCCAACATCCACCCGCGCCGCGAGTACCAGATCCGCAAGGAGGAGAACATCCGCTACGCGCGCCGGCACGGTATCCCCTTTGTTGATGGCGACTACGACAGCGATGCCTGGTTCGAGCGGGTAAAGGGGCTGGAGCGGGAACCGGAACGGGGTGAACGCTGCCGCCGCTGCTTCGACCTCCGTTTCGAGCGCAGCGCCCTGTTCGCCCACGAGAACGGTTTCAGGGTATTCACCAGCAGCCTCGGCTTCTCCCGCTGGAAGGATCTCGAACAGGTCAACGCCAGCGGGGAGCGGGCCGCCTCCCGCTATCCCGGCCTCACCTACTGGACCCGCAACTGGCGCAAGGGAGGAGGGCAGCAGCGCGGGATGGAGATCTCCCGGGAGGAGGGGTTCTACCGGCAGGAGTACTGCGGCTGCGTCTATTCACTGCGGGACATGCGGGCGCGGCGGGCTGGTTGAAGAGGGATTGAGGGTAACAGAGGTGCCCAGCGGTCTTGGCGCAGTGGTGACGGCGGGACATCCCGACTACCTGAGGAACCAGATGCTCTATTCTCACCAAAATACAGAAATTGTTCCCCGGTTCATGCTGTATGGGATATCTCCGAAGCCGGCGTCGAGCAGCCTCACCGGATCGCGAGGCTTGGCCGTCCCCCTCCCGCAGGGGGCAGCTCTCTTTCTGGTTCTGGCCGCGCTGCTGGCCGGATGTGCCGGCACGGCTCCTGTCGTGGCTCCGGATAGGCCGGCGGAGAGGGGCGTTACGCCTGCACAGGGGAGAGCGCCGGAGGAGGCCGCTCCAGCGCGCGAGGTATCCTATGTCCCGCAGCGGAGAGGCGAGCTGCAGAACCCGGCCATAACCGAAGCCAGCGGAATGGCTGCCTCGCGCATTCACGACGACCTGTTCTGGATACTGAACGACGGCGGCAACGGGCCCTGGATCTATGCCGTGGGCAGCGACGGCAGTGACAGGGGCCGGATCAAGGTGGAAGGGGCACGCAATCATGACTGGGAGGATATGGCCTCCTTCGTCCAGGATGGACGATCCTACCTGCTGATTGCAGACATCGGGGACAACCGGGGGGAGAGGAGCAGCTATCTTCTCTACATCGTGCCCGAGCCGGAGTCTCCCGAATCCGGCTCCGTCCCGCTGGCCCGGACTATCGAGTATATCTATGAAGATGGCCCCCGGGACGCCGAGTCGCTGGCCGTGGATCAGCAGGGGGAGCGTATCCTCATCCTGAGCAAGCGGGATCATCCGGCCGCACTCTACGAGCTTCCCCTCTTTCCGGAGCGGGAGGGGATTTGGATAGCGCGCCGGATCGCCTCCTTCATCTCCCTGCCGCAGCCCTCTCTGGCCGACATTCTCACCAATCCGGCGCTTGGCGCCCTGGGCGACGTGCCCACCGCGATGGATATTGCGGCGGACGGTTCGGCCGCGGTGGTGCTGACCTATCGCAGCGTCCTGCGCTTCCTCCGCTCTCCCGGCATGGGGTGGGCGGAGGTGTTGTCCCGGCCACCGGCGGAGGAGGTTTCCCATCCCCTGGTGCAGGCCGAGGCGGCGGCGTTCGACAGCAGTGGCACACGGATCTACTATACTTCGGAACGGCTGCCCGCACCCCTGTGGGTATTGACCCCCGCCAGCACTCTTTCAAGGTAATGGCTCTGCCCCGAATCGGGTGGGTAAAACGGCAGATCACCGCGGAGCGGCTCCGTCCTTGACCGGCGGAATGCTCGCCGGAAGATGGTCGGCAGAAGGGGATTGGGGACACTTTGGGATAGCCGGCTGTCTCCAGCCCAGAGGGCCCCAATCCCCTTCCGGATACCGAGTGTGTGGCGTGCACTCCGCCTGGCAAGGATGATTTACCGTTTTGCCCATCCGACCAAGGTAATAAACAGGATTCATGGCCTTGAACCCCGCATAGGTAACTGCCGGTTGCGGCCACCCCGCGTGACGGGATAGCGGCGTAACCTACTTTTCACCATCTTTTTCTCAATCCGCCCGGTTCCCCTTCCGATAGTTTCAGAGACGGCACAAGCACGGAAACGGCGTGACGGACTTCCCGGTTTCAGGGGAAGTTTTCGGCCGCTTTGCGACGTTGAGAACCGCATCACGGAACGGTTGCCATATCCACAAGATATTTCAGCCGTAATCGGGCGCCGCCGGATCGCTTCCAGTAACAGATATTCAAGGTGAACAGCATGATTGGCAAACTCTTTCCGGGACGAAGGCTCCCTGTGCTCTCCCTGGCTCTCCTGCTGGCAGCATGCCAGATGGACACCGTTTCACTGCCCAATATAGGCGACACCTCCGACGGCGGCGACAGCTCCCACAACAGCGAACCCGATAGTCGTGTCGACGATGATCACCGCGATGAAGAGGAGCCTCGGGATAACGACGAAGCCCAAGACGATGACAACGCTCCACCTCGGACCGGAGAGGAACCTCAGGATGATGACCAAACCCAAGGCAGTAATGAAACTCCTCCTATGACCGGTGACGGGAGCACGGGGGCTACGGGTAGCCTCAGGGATTTTCTCGAAACCACCCCCGCAACGCTGAGCCAGAGCACCTGTGTTCCCGGCAGTGGTACGGACTACCCGGTGGGCCCGGGCCAGAGCTACGCCAGCATCTCCGACGTGCCGTGGGGCGAGCTGGGTCCCGGTGACACGGTGCGCATCCACTACCGCTCCGAACCATATCGGGAGAAGATAGTGATCAGCACCAGCGGCAGTGAGGATGATCCCATCCGGATATGTGGTGTGGCCGGCCCCGACGGGGAACGCCCGATCCTGGATGGAGACGGAGCCGTGAACGACCCGGACGACAGCAGCGGCTACGGCACCTACGGGCCGATGGAGGGTCTGGCCATGGTCATGCTTTACAACCGGGACCATGAAACCAAGGTACACAACGTGGTCATCGAAGGGCTGCATATCAGGAACGCCAAGAACACCTTCAATTACACGCGCATGGATGGCAGTACGGACAGCTACGAAGGGGGAGCGGCCTGCATCCGCATCCAGGCGGCGGACAACGTGGTGATCCGCAACAATGAGCTGGAGAACTGTGCGAATGGAATCTTTACCATGTCGCAGGGGTACAACGAGGCTCACCTGACGCGCAACCTGCTCATCGAGGGCAACTACCTCCATGGCCATGGGCAGAATGAAAGTTACTATGAGCATGGTTTGTATGTCCAGGCCATCGGCGTGATATACCAGTACAACCGTTTCGGGGCAAATGCTCCCGGCTCTGGCGGTGCCACCCTGAAGGAGCGTGCTGCCGGATCCATCATCCGCTACAATTGGTTCGACAGTGGCAGCGTCCGATCCCTGGATCTGGTGGAGGTGGAGGATGCGGCCGCCTGGTATATCGAAGAAGAGTACCGGAACAGTGGTGAACCCATCGATCCGGAGCGCCTGGAGAAGGTGCGCGAGGCCGAGGCCGGCTATCGCAAGACCTATGTGTATGGCAACTTCTTCAACCATGTGGGCAGCCAGACCAGCGCCGGGGATCTGGTGCACTACGGCAGTGACAATGACCCCGCCCTGTCCCGCGCCGGCACCCTCTATTTCTACAACAACACCATCTCCATCCGGCAGAATCGGAGCGACGCCTGGAGGTTCCGTCTGTTCTATCTCGGGAACAGGAATGCTACTTCTCCCTCCATGGAGGTGGTGGAGATGTTCAACAACATCGTCCATTTCACCGGAGAGAGCAGCGGCACTCCGTCCTACTTCTGCCTCAGTGATACCAACAAGGGCACCATCAACTTCGGCAGCAACTGGATGACCGGCAGCTGGAATGCTTCCGATATTGTCGCCAACTGCTACTATGGAAATGAATCCGATGCCCCCATCCTGAACGGAGTGGAGAATCTCATGGATGTTTCCGGCACGGCCCCCATCGATCAGGCCACGCTCGAGCCCCTGGCTCCGGTGGTGGGGATGGCCCAGGAGGTGTCGGTTCCCTTCAAGGTCACCCGTCAGTACCAGAGACACCTGAAAAGTGCTCCGCGCAGCTCCGTGAACAGTCTGGGCGCCATGGAGTAGGGTGACAGGCTCCACCGGGCCGCAAGGCGGCCCGCCATTGGCGGCTCCGGCGGTGAACTCCGCCGGAGCCCTGTTTTTTGGTCATCCTCAAAATCGTGTGGAGAAATGGTAAATCACCGCGTAGCGGCTCTCTCCCTGACAGGCAGAGTGCCGCCCCACCGGATCACGATGTGGGCAGGGTGACGCCGGTCTGACCCTGGTACTTGCCGCCCCGGTCCTTGTACGAAACATCACACACCTCGTCGGACTCGAAGAACAGCACCTGGGCCACCCCCTCGTTGGCGTAGATCCTGGCCGGCAAGGGTGTGGTGTTGGAGAACTCGAGGGTTATGTGACCCTCCCACTCCGGCTCCAGGGGTGTGACGTTTACGATGATCCCGCAGCGGGCATAGGTGGACTTGCCCAGGCAGATGGTCAGCACGTTGCGTGGAATGCGAAAATACTCCACGGTCCGCGCCAGGGCGAAGGAGTTGGGCGGGATTATGCAGACATCCCCCCTGAAATCCACGAAGCTGTCGGCATCGAACGCCTTGGGGTCCACTATGGCGGAGTTGATGTTGGTGAAGATCTTGAACTCGTCCGCGCAGCGGATATCGTAGCCGTAGCTGGAGGTGCCATAGGAGATCACCCGCCCGCAATCGGTATCCCGCACCTGACCCGGGATGAACGGATCGATCATGTTGTGCTGCTGTGCCATGCGGCGGATCCAGCGATCGGATTTTATGCTCATGGGTCTCTTTCCGTCATTTGCTGATTGTGAACGGAGTGGGTGAGGGGCGAGCTGC
Organism: Gammaproteobacteria bacterium; assembly: GCA_015490535.1. GTDB lineage: Bacteria > Pseudomonadota > Gammaproteobacteria > Thiohalospirales > Thiohalospiraceae > DRMK01. The sequence continues at coordinate 10,734 of WFXP01000139.1, read as the reverse complement.
CGCTCTGCCGCCGCGCCCCGGGGTGGCGGACCTCCCGCCCGCCGCTGAAGGCTGGCCCCTTTCCCACACCAACCGGGGAAGATCCTGCTACTTTTCCACCACGATACGGGGAAACTTGTGGCTGAACTCCCTGGGTCGCAGGGAGAGCTGCGCGGCGGCACGGCGCGCCATGTCGCGGTAGATGCCGCTCAGGCGGCTCTCCGGATCGGCAACCACCGTCGGAGCGCCGCTGTCGGTATGCTCGCGGATGGAGAGATCCAGCGGCAGGGACCCCAGCAGCGCGACGCCATGCCGTTGCGCCATGCTGGCACCACCCCCGGCGCCGAATATGTGCTCCTCGTGGCCGCATGCCGAACAGATGTGGGTGCTCATGTTCTCCACCACCCCCAGCACCGGCACTCCCACCTTCTCGAACATCTTCAGCCCCTTGCGCGCGTCGAGCAGGGCGATCTCCTGGGGCGTGGTCACGATGACGGCGCCGCTCACCGGCACCTTCTGCGCCAGGGTCAGCTGGATATCGCCGGTGCCGGGAGGAAGATCCACGATCAGGTAGTCCAGCCCCCGCCACCGGGTCTCGTTGATGAGCTGCTGCAGCGCGCTGTTCACCATCGGACCACGCCAGATCATGGGGGTGTCCTCCTCGATCAGATACCCGATGGAGATAGTCTGCAGGCCGTGTACCTCGACCGGCTCCATGGTCTTGCCATCCCTCGACTCCGGCCTGTGGGCAACGCCAAGCATGCGCGGCAGGCTGGGGCCGTAGATGTCGGCATCCATGAGCCCCACCGTGGCCCCTTCCGCCCGCAGAGCGAGCGCCAGGTTGACGGCGGTGGTGGACTTCCCCACACCGCCCTTGCCGGAGGCCACCGCGATGAGATTCTTCACCTCCTGCAGCGGTTTCACCCCCTTCTGCACCGCGTGGCGTATGATGCGGGTGGCCACGTTCACCTCTACCGCGGATACCCCGCAGGCGGCGCCGATCCGCTCCCGGAGCTGTCGCTCCAGCTCCTGCCGGTAGCCTGCAGCGGGAAAGCCGAGCACCACCTCCACCCTCACCTCCCCTCCGGAGATCCCGATCTCCCTTACTGCCCCGGCGGAAATCAGATCTCTCTCCAGCCAGGGATCCAGGTACCCCTGGATGGCGGATTCCACTTGTGCACGGGTTGGATCACTCATTAAACTGCTCCGAAGCTGAATCGACAGGGGTCTATTATGGCTTCTCCCCCGGCCGTGTGGGTAGTCCATAATGGATCTCCCGGCATTTTGGCGGTTCGTTGGGAGGGTGATTCACCCTCTTGTCTCTCGATTCGGGAAAGGGATCGGTCATGGGTGGTGAAAATGGCTCCATGAATAGTGTTCTGCTGGCCAGTCCGCGCGGCTTCTGCGCCGGGGTCGACCGGGCCATCGAGATCGTGGAGCGCGCCCTGGAGAGCTTCGGCGCCCCCATCTATGTGCGGCACGAGGTGGTGCACAACCGCTTCGTGGTGGAGGGGCTGCGCGCCAAGGGGGCCAGGTTCGTCAACGAGCTGGACGAGGTGCCTGACGGAGCCATCGTGATTTTCAGCGCCCACGGGGTCTCCAGGGCGGTACAGGGGGAGGCGAGGCGGCGCAAACTCAAGGTGTTCGATGCCACCTGTCCGCTGGTTACCAGGGTGCATATGGAGGTGGGGCGCTACGCCATGGAGGGGCGCGAATGTGTCCTGATCGGCCACGCCGGCCACCCCGAGGTGGAGGGCACCATGGGACAGTATGAGAGCGAGGAGGGGGGAATCTACCTGGTGGAGGTGCCGGAGGATGTGGCGCACCTGCGGGTAAAAAACCCGGACAATCTGGCCCTCGTGACCCAGACCACTCTCTCCCTGGATGACACCAGGGAGGTGATCGACGCCCTGCGCGCCCGCTTTCCCAACATCCTGCAGCCCAAAAAGGATGATATCTGCTACGCCACCCAGAACCGCCAGGATGCGGTCAGGGAGCTGGCCCGGCGCTGTGACCTGGTGCTGGTGGTGGGTTCACCCAACAGCTCCAACTCCAACCGTCTGCGGGAGGTGGCGGAGCGCAGCGGGGCGGCATCCTACCTGATCGACAACGCGGAGCAGATCCGGCGCGAATGGCTGAAGGGGACGACCCGTCTAGGCCTCACGGCGGGGGCTTCGGCTCCCGAGATTCTGGTGCAGGAGGTGATAGGGCGGCTCAGGGAGTGGGGAGTACGGTCGGTGGAAGAGGCCGTTACCCGTTCCGAAAGGGTGGTGTTCAAGCTGCCGGAGGGGTTGCGCGGCTCGACCGGGAACGAGGATCAGAAGGCCAGGTCCGGCCGGTAGCGCGCCGGCAGTGCGGGAAGCTCCTCGCAGCGCAACGACTCCACCCGCGCCAGCGGCGGTCCCTTCTCCAGCCAGCCCTGCAGCTCCCGGAGGAGCTCCGCTTCCCCGCAGGCGATTACCTCCACGCTGCCATCGGGGAGATTGCTCACCCCGCCGCGCAACCCCAGCCTGCGCGCCACCTCCCTGGTGCTGGCCCGGAAGAAGACCCCCTGTACCCGCCCGCGAACCACACAGCGAACACAGCTCGCCTGCATGGGTTCACTCCCTGTAGTTGCGGATGAACCTCTCTATCGCCTCACCGGTGACCAGGCCCGACTGCCGCGCCACCACCTCCCCCTCCGGAGAGACCAGATAGGTGGTGGGCAGCCCCTCGATGGGACCCAGCACCTCGGAAGAGCCGGGTTCGGCTTTCAGAATGGGGTAGTTGATGGCGTACTTGTCGGCAAACTTGCGCAGCTGCTCAACGCTGATCTGTTCATACGCCACCCCCAGCACCACCGCCCCGCGCTCCCTGTTGCGCTCATGGAACTCCACCAGGTCCGGGATCTCGGCACGGCAGGGTGGGCACCAGGTGGCCCAGTAGTTGACCACCACCCACTTGCCCCGGTAGTCCGACAGCCGGTAGGTTTTGCCGTCGATCCCCGGCAGGGTGAAGTCGCTGCCGGCGGTAGCGGATACCGGGATAAGCAGCAGTGCCATCAGGAACAGCCCGGTCTTGGCGGGAAGACTTCTCATGAGCGTTTGTCATCAGCTATGTGGGAGAGATAGAGGGCCAGGCCAATCAACGCGATACCGCCGGAGAGCATCAGCAGATCCGGCGCGCTGCTGAATTTCATGCCGATGGCATACTCGAAGAAGCGCACGATCAGAATCATCAGGATGACCTTGGCCAGCCGGTTCTTCAGGTCATCCAGATTGCGTATCAGCAACACGTTGGACGATGTCTCCGAGTTTTCCGCCAGTTCGATCTTGCTGATGAACAGCTCATACAGCCCCAGGGAGAAGATCAGCAGCACCGTCGCCAGCAGATAGCCATCCACAATCTCCACCACATGGGTGATTATGGAGGCGCGCAGGGCGGCGCGCTCCGCACCATCCATACCGGGGGAGCCGTACTGCAAGGCGTAATAGATGGTGTTGACGGCATCCATGGTGGCGACGTAGAACACCGCAAATGCTATGAGCAGGCTGGAGATCACCGCGATCAGTACGATGAACCGGCTGTTCCAGAGAAAGTTTTCGAAGACGGTTTCCAGTCTCTTCATCGGTTGCTGCCTGAATTGTGGGTCTTCACCAAACTGTGATTGCAAGTGGTCCGGCCACTCCTTGAAGAGTCCCCAACCCCCTCATGCCGACCACTTTCCGGCGCGCATTCCACCTGTCAAGGATGATTTGCCTCTAAATTGAAAGGCTGCTTGCCCGCACGACTTGGGGAAGAGCCGAATCGTGAACAGCGGTGTCATCACTCCCGGTCGCGCCGTTTCGCGGAGGAGGCGCTTCTGGCCTTCAGGGCCATCTCCTTGGCTTGCAGGGCAACGCTCCTGGCCCTGCGGTACTCTTTCATCTCCAGCAGACGTGCCGCCTCCTCCAGCAACCGTTCCGCCTCTCCCAGGCTGATGGGGGCGTAGCGCTCGGCATCGGCCTCCCGGGCGGCCTGCACCGCCTGCCGGGCGTCGCTCATCTCCTGCACCGGCGGTGCGCTGGCACACCCCGCCCCAAGCAGTAACAGCATGATTATGAGAGTCTTTCTACCAATTCCGGCCGGTACTCCTGGCATTCCCTCTCTCCACCCGTAACTTCGCCTAAGCGCAGAAAAAGCAACGAAAAAGCTCTCCTCTCCGAGCGCTGCACGCTAACACCGCCCCTGCTCCCTGTCAAGATAAGGCGCAGGTAACTATTCAGCATGGTATTGAAACATGCTGGTAACTGTTCAGATCGCCCCTGAAATTGGTCAGTTCAAGGCGAAAAATGGGAGTTTACGAGTGTAAATGACCATTTTTCAACGCAGAAACGGCGGATTTCAGGGGTGAGCTGAATAGTTACAGGCGCGGGACCGCCGGGGAACCCGAAGCGGCCGGCGCCTTGATCAAGCGCAAGGAGCCGCCGCCCGGCGGGATATACCATCAACACGATCTGGTTTGCGGAGAATCGGTTGTCTGCCATGTTTCGGCTCCTGGACGCAGTGGCTCCCAAGGTCGCTCTACCATCGCTTGTCCCGGTACTGTTTCTTTGCGGGCTGTCGCTGCCGCTCCCCGCTGCCGCGGAGAAGGTGGATTTCGTTGTCCACGTAAGCGTCGATGGCCTGCGCCCGGACGCGGTCACCATTCTGGGCCATGCCGGTGCCCCCAATTTCTACCGCCTGAGGGCGGAAGGGGCGTTTACCGACAACGCCCGTACCGATGCAGACTATCTGGGGACCCTGCCAAACCACATCACCCAGATAACCGGTCGGGGGGTTGCCGGGGTTGCCGGCCACAACTATGGAGACAACCGTGAACCGCCTCCCCGGCGCACCCTGCACTCCCACAAGGGCTCCTATCTGGCGAGCATCTTTGACGTGGTCCACGATCACGGGCTCTCCACGGCACTGTTTACCGGCAAGGAGAAGTTCCGCATTTTCCGCCAGAGCTATGATTGCCTGAACGGGGCTCCGGATCGGATCGGCGTTGACAATGGCCGCAACAAGATCGATCGTTACGTATACTTGGAGGACAGCAAGCAGCTGCTGCAGGAGTATCTCTCCGCCATGCGCGCTGCCCCGTTCAACTACAGCCTGCTCCATCTGCACGATCCCGACTCGGCAGGGCATCAGGCCTACTGGGATGTTACGCCGGGCAGCGAGTACATGAAAGCGGTTCAGAGGGTTGACAGGATGCTGGGAGAACTTCTCCGGCTGATAGAGAGCGACGCGAGGCTGGCGGGGCGCACGGTGCTGGTGTTGACCGCGGACCACGGCGGCACCTACGGCTCCAACCACACCATTCTGGATAGCAGGAAGAACTACACCATACCGTTCTATGTCTGGGGTGCTGCGGTACCGGCGGCCGCGGATCTGTACCGGCTCAACCGGCGAACCCGCCTCGAGCCGGGAACGGGTCGTCCACCATACTCGGCTTCCCGGCAGCCGATCCGCGGGGGAGATGTGGCCAATCTGGCGCTGGAGCTGCTGGGTTTGGGACCCATCGAGGGTTCCACCATCAACCACGCCCAGGATCTGGAGGTAAGGGGAAGGCCACCCGGTGCCGCCCCGCCCCCCTGATTCAGGTCCGCCATGTCTGGAGGAGGGATTTTTCGCGCCACCGCTGCACTCGTCGCAGGCCTGCTTTGCGCCGCCACTGCGCTGGCCGGAGCGCAGGAGAGCTACCGCCCTCTCCGGTGTGGCGCATCCGGCTCCCCCCTGTTCCAGGCCGGGCCCAACGATGTTCTCAAGCTGGGGATTATCTCCGATTTTGAATATATAAACAGGGAGATCTACAGCGAAACCGGCGGCGATTTCGGCATACTCTCCTATTCCGGCGGGGAGGGCGGCAGGGTACATCTGCCGGTATTCATAAAGGACCGGGGGCACTCCCGAAGAGACTTCTGCGAGTGGGTGCCGCTGCGCATCATCTTCCTGGATCCAGAGCTGAGGCAGCGGCTGGAGGAGCGTGTTCCTCCGGAGGGGGATCGTCCGCTGCGCATGTACCGGGAGCTGAAGCGGCTGCGCAAGGGGAGGCCGCCGGACAGGGGGGTGGCCCAGAAGGGAGATCTGTTCCGCAAGCTCGGCGATGACATAAAGCTGGTGACCCACTGCGGCAAGAGCAGCTGGAAGCGGGTGGGCGGAGATACCCGGAAGGAGCAGGAGGCGCGGCTGCTGCAGGAGTACTACATCTACCAGGTGCTGGATCAGCTGGGATCGGTGACCCTCAAGACCAGGCTCGCGGAGATCACCTACCGGGGCCCCGACGGTGGTGTCATGCTGACGCGAAAGGCCTTCTTCCGCGAGCCGCGATCCCGGCTCGCCAAACGTTGCGGGCTGTCCAAACGCCCCTGGCCGGGGGTGGTGGAGCGGGGTATCGATGCAACCTCCTGGTTTCAGCTGGAGCTGTTCAACCGGTTCGTCTATTTCAGGGACTACGGCCGCGACGGGCGCAATGTCAATATGCTCTACCGCAAGGATGGCTGGATATTCACCGGTCCCTACGACTTCGATCTGTCGGGGATCATCGTTCCCGACTACCGGCCCAACGGGGCCTCTCTGGAGGAGAATCTGCGGAGCTACTTCGGCCCCTGGATCGCCTATCACGAGGGTGACGAGAGGGCGGTGGTGCAGGTTTTCCACATAGTGAAGCGGCGCGACAGGATGCGCCGGGTGCTGGAGCAGTCACTGCTCGACCCTGAGAGGAGGGCTCACATGCTGGGCTGGTTCGACAGCTACATGGCTGTTCTGGAGCGGTTCATCGAGACCAGCAGGAGATTGCTGCCGGAGCTGGTGGAGGAGTTGGAGAGAGATGTTCGGGTTCAATGAGCGATCTGCAGCCGGGCATAGTCCAGCAGCAGGAAGCTGGCGTTCCTGCTGGCCTTTCTGTTGCCGTCGTCGTACACCAGAAGAATGCGGTTTACCCCGTTCATCCGGACCGGGGTAACACCCTCGGCGTTCCCCACCCCTTTCAGCCCCTCGATGACCACCGGCCTGGGGGAGCTGCCTGTCTCTCCACTCCAGAACCAGAGCCGGTTCTCCCTGCCGCTCCCCTTCGTCGGGCTGCCTGCCACAATGAGATAGCCGCGCAGGCGCGGGTCGTAGCTCATGCCGCGAATTGCGTCGCCCTCCAGATCCAGCCGGATCAGCTCGGGAGCGAGGGAGAACCCGCCGCCCGCGGCAAACAGCGCATCGGGATCATCCAGCTGCGCCAGCAGCGCCCGTCCCTCCCCATCCAGCGGGGCGCGCAGGCCCAGCAGCAGGGTATCCTGGGCGGCGTTCAGCGCCAGGGCCTCGATGTTCAGCGCCCCGCCCCGGCGCAGCTCCGGGAACCGCTCCAGGAGCAGCTCCTTCAGCCCGGTTTTCACCACGGGCTCCACGATGCGCTCCCCGGAGATCCTGAACCGGACCAGCTTGCCCCGATCGCTGCCGTAGGCGCCGCTCTCCGTCCGGGAGTGCGAAGTGACGGCATAGATGTAACCCCTGCTGTCCACGTCCACCCCCTCCAGATCGTCCAGCTTGCGGAACTGCCGGTGGGGCCCGTCGCCGCGGAACATCCTGGCCGGTGCGAGCTGAACGGTTCCGATTTCACCCGAGGGATCGAACGAGAGGATGGTAAACGGCTGGCCGGCTTCATCCTCCACCACCAGCAACCTGCCATCCCCCAGCTGGTGCACGCCGGAGGGCTCGTAAATGCCGCTGGCGAGGGGAAACCGCCCCTCCCTGGCCACCACCCGGCTGGTTTCACCGGCGGCGCCGGCCTCATCCGGCTTCAGCATGATGACCCCGGCAACCACGATGAAGGTGGCGATGCAGAGCCCCAGGCCGAAGATGAATATGGAGTAGGAGGTGCGCAGCAGGAAGAACTTGCGCCGGATGATGAGGCTCATGGTGTGGATGTAGCTGACCATCTCCTCGTACACCAGGTTCTTGTCCTCCATCACCTCCTTCATCACCTCCACATACTCGTCATTGCTGAGGTCGGCGTTGTCCATGAAGTACATAACGTTGGCCTTGCCGTTGAGAAAATCCTCCGGTTTCTTGACGGCGTCACAACAGCGCTGGGCGATGGGGCGCGCCGAGAGGACCGCGTAGATCATGGACAGGAAGCCGGAGATCAGCAGCACGATGATGGGCAGTATGTAGAGATCGTTCTCGGCGAACGCCACCACCGAGCCGCCGGTGGCCAGCAGAATGGAGATGATCAGGCCGTTGATGGTGATCATGATACTGGCCTTGTTGTCGGCGAGGCTGGTCAGGTCGAGATGGGTGCGGTACTGGGAACGCAGCATGGTCTCGATGCCGCGGTTGGTGCCCGCCTGGAACTTCTTGCCCCTGCGCCGCGCCTGGCACCGCCTCTCCGTCTCCTGACGACGGCGCAGAACCGGTAGTATTCCGCCCTGCCTGCTTTCGCCGGGCGGCTCCACAGGGCGCTGCTTGCTGGTAGAGGTATGGTCGGTCACGAAATGGTGCTCAGCCAGGTTCGGCCCGGAGTTACCGGGAGAGAACAGAAAACGGGACCTCCCCTTTCAATATACCTCAACATCCGGCGCGGGGCTAATCGGCGCCCGGATATAATCCCCGCAGTCAGGGCGAGAACCGCTCCCAGAACCGCCGCAGCTGCCGCTGGTTCTCCCTGTGCGATACCAGGATCCGCTTGAAGGTATCCGGATCCTTGCTGTGGGTGATCTCCCCCTCCCGGGGAAAATGGAGATCGTTGAGCCGGGACAGCCAGAACCTAAGAGCGGCGGCGCGCAGGATGACCGGCCAGGCCAGCGCCTCGCAGGGCAGGAATGGCCGCTGCTCGCGGTAGCCTCCCAGCAGGGCGCGCAGGCGCGGTTCATCCAGAGAGCCTGCGCCGGTGACGGCCCAGTCGTTGGCGGTAATGGCCAGGTCGTACAGCATCAGGCCGTCGCAGGCGTAGTAGAGGTCGATGATCCCGGTTAGCCGTTCGCCCACGAACAGGGCGTTGTCGCGGAACAGATCGGCGTGAATCACGCTGCGCGGCAGCTCCTCAAAGTGGTAGTTTTTCTGGAACGCCAGCTCATCCTCCAGCAGTCGGCGATCCTCCTGCGGCAGCAGGGGCAGCAGTCGGCGCGCGGTCTGCGACCACCAGCCGGGGCCACGGCTGTTCCTGCGGCGCAGCGGAAACCCCCTTCCCACACTGTGGATTCTGCCCAGCTCCCTGCCCAGGGTGGCGCAGTGGTTGACACCGGGCCGCGCGACACTCTTGCCGGGCAGCCGCTGCACCAGTGCGGCCGGCTTTCCCTTGAGGGTACGCAGGTAGCGGCCCTGCTCGTCGGCCACCGGGTGAGCCGTCGGGACGCCATGTTCGGCGAGAAAGGCCATCAGATCCAGAAAGTAGTCCAGCTCCGCTGCGCTGAGCTGCTCAAACAGAGTGAGCACATACTCACCGGAGCTGGTGGTGACGAAGTAGTTGGTGTTCTCTATGCCGGCTCTGATCCCCTCGAAGTCCAGCAGGCCGCCCAGAGGGTAGTGGGTCAGAAACCCCTCCAGCTCGGCCCTGTTGACGACGGTATAGACGGACATGACACAGCGCTCACCAGCGAAACAGGATCCACTGGTTGAGCGGAAACTCCTCCAGATCGTTGCGCCGGGTATCCAGCTCCCCGTCCCCGTCGGTATCGATCAGGTAGTAGGGGAACCCCTTGGCAGGGGTGATCTTGATCATGTAGAGGCGTCCGTTGACCCGATACTCCTCCACCGAGTCGCTGCGCTTGGTGGTGGTTATCACCACCTCCTTTTCCGGCACGTTTCCCTGTTTCACCTCCGGCATGGGAAGCGGCGTGCGCGACATCTCGGGGCGGGGCGGCAGCGGATCCGCCGCCCAGGCGGGAGCGGCGGCCAGCAGGAGGCAGAGTGTCAACCCGGCGCCAATGCGGGTCATATTCAGGTTTCCAGGAACGGTCCGGCCCGGCGTCGCAGCTTTTGTCAACGGGGCGACCACTGCCGGCAAGACGCCCCCTGCTGCAGCCTGTTCCTGAAACCCTGTAGGTGAAATGCGTTGGTGCCGGGTTAACGGGGCGGTGTGGTTGCGGGTCATAGGTCGAGCAGCACCTCTCTCTCCTGCGCCGAAGGTTCGAAGCCGCGGTGTTCATAGTGGGCGAAGATAGCATCCACCACCTGCTGCGGTTTGTCCAGCACCTTGACCAGATCGAGGTCCTCGGGATCGATGGTCCTCTCCTCCACCAGCGTGGTACGGAACCACTCCAGCAGCCCCTCCCAGAAAGGGGCGTGCACCAGGATGATGGGGATGCGCCGGGTCTTGCCGGTCTGGACCAGGGTCAGGATCTCCGCCAGCTCGTCCAGGGTTCCGAACCCCCCCGGCAACACCACGTAGGCCGCGGCATACTTCACGAACATCACCTTGCGCGAGAAGAAGTGGCGGAAGTTGAGGGAAATATCCTGGTAGGGGTTGCCGATCTGCTCATGGGGGAGCTGGATGTTGAGCCCGATGCTGGCCGACTTGCCGGCGTATGCCCCCCTGTTGGCCGCCTCCATGATCCCCGGCCCACCGCCGCTGACCACCGAGAAACCGGCGTCGGACAGCGCCCTGGCGATCTCCTCCGCCAATTTGTAGTAGGGGTGATCCGGCGCGGTGCGCGCCGAGCCGAAGATGCTCACCGAAGGCTTGATCCGCGCCAGCCGCTCGAACCCCTCCACGAACTCCGCCATGATCTGGAAGATCTTCCAGGACTCGCGGGTCAGCTCGGT
>WFXP01000138.1 GCA_015490535.1 Gammaproteobacteria bacterium | reverse complement strand
GGCCTGCGCAATCTCGGCGATGGTGGGCGGGAACCCACGGGCCCCGATATGCTCGCGGATGAGGGTGAGGATCTCCTGCTGTCTGTGGGTGAGTGGTTTCATGATACCGAATATATAATCACTGTATTTATGTTCAGTATATGACAGGGGGGCCCTTTTGGCAACCATTGCGCAAGAGTGGAAAAAGGCAACGTGCTCTCTCCGGTTTTGCACCTTGCCCTGCCCCCGCAAACGCACACTTCACCACGTCCAACTGCAGAATCCAGGATAATGAAAAAATGCTACATATATATACAAAATTACGGTAATATTGAGGGGTATTTTTACAAGATTGTTGCCCACACCTGCTCAATCCATCTTTTTGTTCGGTCCTCGTGCTACCGGGAAATCCACATGGATCCGCGCCCGTTTCCCGGAAGCGACCGTTTATGATTTGCTAGATACCGCAGAGGCGCTGCGTCTGAACAAGGATCCGCAGGCTCTCCATTAAGGAGATCCGGATGGCGAGATTGCCCGGCGGAAAGTGGCCGTGGGGGCTATTTCCGGTAGTGGGCGAGATAGTTTACCTCTATGTCCCGGCCCAGCCAGTACCGTTTGGTGAGGGGGTTGTAGCTCATGCCGGTCAGATCCCCGATCTCCAGCCCAGCGGCGCGGGCCCAGCTGTCCAGCTCGGCGGGGGTGATGAACTTGCTGTACTCATGGGTCCCTTTGGGAAGCAGATGCAGCAGGTACTCGGCACCGATGATGGCGAACAGGTAGGCTTTGGGAGTGCGGTTGATGGTGGAGAAGAAGATGTGTCCGCCGGGTTTGGCCAGCCGGGCGCAGGCGGCAATGACGGAGGCGGGGTCAGGGACGTGCTCCAGCAGCTCCATGCAGGTTACCACATCGAATCGCTCCGGCATCTCCTCTGCCAGCTTCTCGGCAGTGGCCTGGCGGTAGTCCACCTGGACGCCCGATTCCAGCTGGTGCAGCCGGGCTACGGAAAGGGAGGCCTCCGCCATGTCGATGCCGGTAACCTCGGCACCGCGTAGCGCCATGCTTTCGGACAGGATGCCGCCGCCGCAGCCGATGTCCACTACCTGTTTGCCCTCCAGATCGGCGATGCCATCGATATATTCGAGGCGCAGGGGGTTGATCTCGTGCAGGGGTTTGAATTCGCTCTCCCGATCCCACCAGCGGGAGGCCAGCTCGGAAAACTTGGCGATCTCGCCGCCATCCACGTTGCGCGGTTCGGTTAGTGTGTCGTTCATGATATCTCCCTCTATGCGTTGATACGGATCCTTCCTTGCCACTCTGCTGCCCTGTTGAGTATAGCCTGTTCGTCCAGGGTTGTGAGAGCCCGCTCCTTGAGCAGATGTCTGCCCGCTATCCATACGTCGCTTACCTGCTCTCTGCCGGCGGCATAGACCAGTTGGGAGAGGGGGTGGTAGATGGGTCGGGTCTCGATATTTCCCAGATCGATCGCCACCACATCGGCCGCCTTGCCCGGCTCCAGGCTGCCGATCTCATCATCGAGCCCCAGGGCCCGGGCGCCGCCCAGGGTGGCCATGCGCAGCGCGGCAGCGGCGGGTACCGCCCCCGGCTGACCGGCTACCGCTTTGGCCAGCAGGGCGGCGCTGCGCATCTCGCCCAGCATGTCCAGATCGTTGTTGCTGGCCGCGCCGTCGGTTCCCAGGGCGACGTTGACCCCTGCCTCCAGCAGCTGCTGGACGGGGCAGAAGCCGCTGGCCAGCTTGAGGTTGGATTCGGGGCAGTGGACCACATGGCCGCCGCAGGTGGCGAACCGCTCGATTTCATGCTCCTCCAGCCGGGTCATGTGGACCGCCACCAGGCGTGGCGAGAGCAGCTCCAGATCATCCAGACGCTGCATGGGCCGCCGGCCGTCCATCTTCAACGCCTGTGTTACCTCGCTTTCGGTCTCGTGGAGATGGATGTGAATGGGGAGGTCCAGCTCCTCCGCATAGGTGCGAATCCGCTCCAGGGGTGCGTCGGACACGGTATAGGGGGCGTGAGGGGCGAAGGCGCAACGGATCAACGGATTGGCGCGGAACTGGTCGTGCATCTCGATCCCCTTGTGGAGATATTCGTCCGCGTCGGCCGCCCATGCGGTGGGGAAGTCGATGACTATCAGCCCGATTACGGCGCGCATCCCGGCACTGCTGGCGACATGGCCGGTGACATCCGGGAAGAAGTACATGTCGTTGAAGCAGGTGGTGCCGCTGCGCAGCATCTCGGCTATGGCCAGCTGTGTGCCGTCGCGCACGAACTCGGCGCTTACCCATCTCCCTTCGGCCGGCCAGATGTGCTCGTTGAGCCACTCCATCAGCGGCAGGTCGTCGGCCAGGCCGCGCAGCAGGGACATGGCGGCATGGGTGTGGGTATTCACCAGCCCGGGGATCAGGAGATGTTCCGACAGGTGGTGGCAGCTCTCCGCCCGGTAGCGTGTCTCCGCCTCCGCGGAGGGCAGGATCTCCAGGATCCGGCCATCCTGGATGGCGATTGCGTGCCCCTCGTGGACCGTGTCGGCGGGCTCCACCGGGATCACCCAGCGGGCATGGATCAGGGTGTCGATGGTCTGCATCATCTATCCAGCGGTCATGGTGGTGAACCGGCGGGCGGGGACAGAAAACTGAGGCTGTCGCATCATGGCCACTCTCCGTCGCTGGGCGGTCAGCCGCTCAGGCGTCCGAATATGCGGAAGCCGGCCAGGTAGGTACCGGCGGCGGAGCCCAGGGTGCTCAGTATAAATACCAGAAAGATGCGCGCAACGCGATTGCGCCACCACCCTTTCAGGTGGGAAACCTCCTTGCGCAGCCGGCCGAAGTCCTCCACGGTGGGTTTGCGCAACCAGGTCTCGATGGCGGCGGTCACCATGCCGGCCCCTACGGTCGGATTGAGCGATGTGAGCGGCGCGGCCAGAAAGGCTCCAATCACGGTGAGTGGATGGGCCATGGCGATGGCCGCGCCCAGCGCCGCCAGTCCGCCGTTGATCAATACCCAGTCGGCTACCATCTGCCAGCCCAGCTCCGGGCTGCGCAGGAAACCGATGGTGAAACCGATCAGGATCAGTGCAACGATCGCCCAAGGGATAAGACGTGGCCAGCGGCTGGGTGGCGGCAGCCGATCCAGTTCCTGGATCACCGCGGCAGGATTTCCGGGAAGTTTCTGCAGGTAGTTTTGAATCCCCTGCAGGTGGCCGGCTCCCACCACGGCGAGGATATGCCGGTGGCTGGTGCCTTCCACCTCCTCCAGCAGGCGGGCCGCCATGTAGCGGTCCCGCTCGTCGATCAACGGCTCGAACAGCTCCTGCTCCTGATCGGCGAACTGGGCGAAGGTGGTCTCCAGGATGTCCCCCTCCTTGAGCCGTTCTATCTCCTCCTCGGAGACCTTCTCGGAACTGACCAGGCTGGCCAGCAGGCCGGAGAACAGGTAGAAACGCTTCCACCAGGGGACGTTGCGGTAGATGCGTTTCAGAGTGGTGCCGATCTCCCGGTCGATGAGCAGTACCGGCAGTCCGTCGCGGCGTGCCACCTCCACCGCCGCTCTCATCTCCGCCCCCGGCTCGATGTCGAACTGTTCCGCCAGCCGCTGCTGGTAGGCTCCCAGGGCGAGGCTGGCGGTGACCATCGGCACCTTGCCGCTGCGGATCACCTGGAACAGATCCATGCGCGCCAGGCTGTCGGGATTCAGGATGGCGCTGTGGCGACTGGGGCAGAGCTCCACCGCCACCGCATCGTAGCCGCCGCTGGCCAGCAGCTCGCGTACCTTCTCCGCGCTGGCGCGGGAGACGTGAGCAGTGCCGAGCAGGGTGATGTGGCGCCCGTCATGGAGCGAGAGGGTGACCAGGGGCTCCTGCTGCCCGCTTTGGGTGGTGGAGTTCATCCGGAGGATGTCGTTTTTGCAATCGAAGCGGCTAAGGATAGCGATGTTGTCCGCCGGGAACAAGCGCGGCAGACAGCTGTTGCCGGGTCGCTATCGTATCGACAGCCGGCGGGCCTGTGCCCCGGGCCCAGCTAGTACTCCATCAAGGTAATGATCAGGAAGGTCTTCCTCAAATCGTGTGGGTGAAACGGTAAATCATCCTTGACAGGCAGAATGCACGCCGGAAGCTGGTCGGCAGAAGGGGATTGGGGAGAGTTTGGGATAGCCGCACCAGTTGCAGTTGGCGCAGGTGGTGGATATACGCCACTCCCCGGCCAGACCGCCCCAATCCCCTTCTGGTTACCGAGTATGTGGCGTGCATTCTGCCTGTCAAGGACGGAGCCGCTACGCGGTGATTTACCATTTCACCCACACGATTTGAGGAAGACCCAATCAGGATTCAGCATCCCTCCAACCGAATCATGATTAACACCTTGAAAAGAGCATTAGTTGTCCAGCGCCCTGTCCACGGTGAAGCTGCGTGGCGTACTGTCGGTGATCACGGGGCGGATCAGCTGTCCCCCGTAATACTCCCCTCCCGCCAGGCCAGTGACGAAGATCTCCGCCCTGCGTCGCGCGGAGATGGTGACCATGCCGTCGGCGGGTCTCCAGATGGCGCTGATCCCCGCATCCCGGGCGGCGAGACGGTTTTCGGTCAGCCGTCCCACTTCGTAATAGGGGAGCGAGATGACCGGAAGGGTGGTCAGCCGCTGATATTTGTCGAACAGGGTCTCGAGCCAGTCGAACAGGAGGGTTTTCCCTGTTCCGTCATAGTCTTGCAGGTTGCTCTGATGGAAATAGTGCGGCCATATGCTGTATCCCAGCATGTTTTTCAGCGCCCGATCCGTGTCGATCTCCAGAATTTCACGGTAGCTGAGCGGCCCGGAGTTGGCGCCGGGGACCTCGGCGGGGCTCAGCCCCTCTTCCAGATGTCTCCCGTGGAACATGTAGTTGTATTCGTCGGCCAGTGCGTCTGGTTCGGTTACGTTGTAGAACAGTGCCGTTGGATAGCGTGGCAGCAGCAGGATGTTGAGTCCCGGTACATACTGCTCCCGGTCCTGGTTTATCCGGGAGGCGTCGGAGGCAAGATAGCGGATTCCGGCCTCCTCGGCGGCGCGCAGAAACTCTTCGTTTCTCCCCTCCGGGTAGGGGGTGTCGCCGTTACGCAATCCCGAGTGCTCTCCGCTTACCAGCACCCCCTTGTTCTGCTCCAGCTCCGGTAGCCCCAGCTCCCGCCAGATCACCATGTTCTGTTCGATCTCCTCTTTTGCTTTCTGGTAGTCGGTGGCGGTGCCAAGATCCATGTTGTGATGGGTAAGCGTGTGATTGATATAGCGGAACAGGCTGCCGCTGTATCTGTTCAGCTTCTGGAACAGCTCATCTTCCACGGTTATCCTGTTGCCCCAGTATTTGCCGTTGAAGGCGAAATCCAGTTTGAGATTGCGGGCCGCAGGGTACCTGTTGCGCAGCCGGCGCAGCGATTTCGCGGTGTTCTCTGCGTCGGAGGGGGTCATCCGGTAGATTCTGTCTCTGTCGATGTCATTTGTGTCCGGGTTCCACAGGAAATTGGGCAGAAACAGGTCGTCCACATGGACATTGAGATATACCCTGCGGCTGCCGACAAACACCCCCCGGCTGGCGAAATTCAGGAACTCGTAAGCCAATATCTGGGAGTGAAGATAGCGGGGGGAGTTGCTGAGTGTTGAGAAGAGCACCTCGCGTCCGTCCGGATAGCGCAGGCGCGCCACCAGGATCGCCCCGCTCTCCTGCTCGGTGAGCAGCGCCTCAACCCGGGGGCCGGAGCCGTTCCGCTTCCTGGCCCCCACCGCATACCCCTCAAGCGGCAGGGGGTTGGCTATGTTTATCTTCTCGAACAGCTCGGTGCCCCCTGCCGGTTTGCGCCATGATCCAGAAAAATCACCATTGTTGAAGATCTGCTCGGCGGTCATTCCGTAGTCCAGACCCAGATCGGTATCGGTGGTGGGAAAGCCGGACACCACCGACTCCCGGACGCCGAATCTCCGCTCGTAGTCGTGAAGGAGGGACCACTCCTGGGCGCTGAATACGGAGTTTGAGGGGGCCTCGTCGTCCCAGAGAGTGGCGTCGGTAAGAATGATGGCGTTGTAATTCCCCTCCTCGCCGGAGAAGAGCTTCTCCGCCGTGAGCGTCTCGCTGCGGGCATTCAATATGTGGTAGGGGGTACCCAGCCTGTCGTGCAGCCTCTTCATCAGGCCGAGAGCGGGATCCTCCTCTGCGCTGCCGGTTGAGATAATCAATGTCCGCAAGTGCAGCCGGAGACCTCCCTCCCTGTCCGCCGCGTGGGAGATGACGAGGGAGGGGGAAACCCTCCCTTCCGGCTGCTCGGTCTGGCAACTCCCGAGCAACAGGACCACCGGGATCACGAGAGGCAAGAGAATCCCGCGGCTTTTGATGTTAAGGTGTGCGCTCAAGGTTTGATTTGATTGCTGTTGTTGTAATTGGCGGCCTGATTGTCCGATTATTATACAGATATATGATGATGTTGCGAAAAACCTGGCCTCTCATACTTTCCTGTGTACTGATGTTCGCATGCAGCGCCGCTCCCCCCCTGGGTGATCCGGAAATGCCCTATCCACCCTCCCGGACGCCGAAGGTGGGGGATATCCTGCATGTTCCCACCGGAGTGTTCGTGACCGAGGAGCAGATGCTCGAGGCGGTAACAGATGCAAGGATCGTCTATGTGGGAGAGACCCATGACAACCTGGCTTCCCGCCGCCTGGAGATGACCCTGCTGCGGGCGCTGGACAGCCGCCATCCGGGTGGGGTGGCGCTGGGCATGGAGATGTTGACCCCGGAGCAGCAGCCGGCGCTGGATCGCTGGGTGGCTGGAGAGCTCTCCGAGAAGGAGTTGCTGGAGCAGACCGGCTGGTACGAGGTCTGGCGCATGGATTTCGACTTTTACAGGGAGCTGTTCCTGCTGTGTAGGGAGAGGGGGATCCCCATAGTCGGGCTCAATGCCACCAGGGATCAGGTGAAGGCGGTCGCCAGCGGTGACTACTCGAAACTGAGTGAGGAGCAGCGCCGGCAGATTCCTCCGCTGGATATGGATGATCCCTACCAGAGGGCGCTGGTGGAGGCGGTTTTCGGCGGTCATGACCACGGCGGGGGAGACAAGGAGCGTTTCGTACGGGTGCAGACCCTTTGGGATGAGATCATGGCTGCCAACGTGGCCCGCTATCTTGCGTCTCCGGAGGGTGCCGGCAGGCGGATGCTGGTGATCGCGGGGGGGCACCATGTCGGCTATGGAGTCGGCATACCCCGGCGGGTGTTTCGCAGGGCGCCGTTCTCCTATGTTTTGGTGGGCAACGAGGATATCAGCTTTCCCGGGGAGAGAAGAGGCAAGATGATGGATGTGAAGCTGCCGAAGATGCCCATGCCCGCCTATGACTATCTGATCTATACCCGCTACGAGACCCTGGAGAAGCGCGGGGTGAGGCTCGGGGTGTTGCTCAGGGAAGAGGAGTCGGGGGTTGTAATCAAAGCGGTTTCACCGGCCTCCGCGGCTGCCCGTGCCGGACTGCAGAAGGGTGACCTGGTGCGTGAGGTGGACGGAGAGCGGGTTACTAAAAGTTTCGATGTAATCTATGTGGTGAAGCGCAAGCGGCCCGGAGATACCCTGGAGCTGACCGTGGAGCGGGACGGGGAGAGTTTGCAGCTGAAAGCGCGGCTCGACCCGGATGCCCAGCCGCCCCGCCATTGACCCGGCGGCAGCGTGCCGCCGTGCGCCGTTATCCAGGTGAATCCCATATCCCCATCCGGCCACATTTTTCCCCTGCCAGGCGGCAGGCGTTCTGCAGGGTGGCCTCCAGTCGCTCGCCCCGTAGCAGTCCGTCGATGATGCCGGCGTTGAACACATCGCCCGCCCCGGTGGTGTCCAGGATGCGGGGTGGAGGGAAGGCGGGGCTGCTGTACAGGGAGCCGTCCCGATCCATCGCCCAGGCCCCCTCCGAGCCCCAGGTGCAGGTCAGTATGGCATGCGGGGCGCGCTCGCGCATGGCGTGCAGCAGTTCGGGCGCATCGTCGAACCCGTGCCACAAGGCGTACTCTCTGGAGAACAGCAGCAGGTGGGCCAGCGGGAGCAGATTTTCCATGCCGTCGCGCACCTTCTCCAGCTCCAGGGAGCGTGGCAGGCGGGGCCGGAGCGCGGCGCATCTCTCCAGCATCCTGCCGGTCTCCGCGACGTTGCGTCCCTCGAAGTGCACCCAGTCGAAACGGCCCGGATCGATGTGTCGAAAGTCCTCGAAACCAAACTCCGGGAGATCCCGATAGTGTATGATGGTACGCGAGCCGTTCTGCTGGTTGAGTATTATGCAGGAGGTCGGCGTTCTGCCTCCGGAGACCCGGCGACAGTAGCGCCACTCCACGCCGTTGTCGTCCAGATCGGCGACTATGTGGCGGCTGTCGGGATCGTCCGCCAGCACCCCGCCCCAGCTGCAGCGATGTCCCAGCTGGCTGAGTGCCACGAGGGTGTTGGTGGCGTTTCCGCCCCGGCGCAGCTGCTGATCGGTGGCGCGTACCTCGGAGTCTTCGACCGGGAACTCATCCACCACGTTTACTATATCCAGAGTGGCAATACCTATGCCGAGAATCCTCTTTTTTTTCATGAATCCGAGTCCTGATGCAACTGAAACAATACTGTTGCAACCTGCCGTTGCAAGATCTGCTATGCTTTCGTACATGAGCTGCCTGGAACAGCGTAGTATGGGGGAGCGCCGCGTCCAGCTGCGGCCGTTCCATGTTCGCGCCCTGTGCGGCAGAAGGCGGCTCCAGCGGCGCGCTGCCGACGCGGGGCTCCAGCAGCAGGCGGGTGATCACTATCCGCGTCCGCTGCTGTTCGCCAGCGTGGCTGTGCTGCTGCTATGTGCGCTGGATGCCCACAATACACTGCTGATTCTGGACCGGGGTGGCAGGGAGGTCAATCCGCTGATGGATTTCCTGATCCAGACCGACATCCGCCTGTTCGTAATCGGCAAGTTTCTCCTCACCGGCCTTGGCGTTCTGCTGTTCGTGGGCTACTACCGCCAGCGCCTCTGGAACAGCGTGAGGGTCGGCCATCTGCTTTACGGGCTGCTGGGGTTCTATCTTATTCTGATCGGGTATCAGCTCGTTCTGCTTACCCATACCGTCTGAACCGACCCTGATCCAGCAAGGAGTGGTTACCCGGTCTATGCAGATCCCCCGGAATCTCTACCGAGCCGAGCAGGTAAGGGAGCTGGACCGGATCGCCATCGAGCAGTTCGCCATTCCCGGGTTTGAGCTGATGAGCCGCGCGGGGGCGGCGGCGTTCCGGGCGCTGCGTGCGCGCTGGCCCGAGGCCCGGCGGATGGCGGTGTTGTGCGGCACCGGCAACAATGGTGGCGACGGCTTCGTACTGGCGCGCCTGGCCCACGAGGCGGGAATGGAGGTGGTCCTCTACCAGGTGGGAGATAGCTCCAGGTTGGCCGGGGATGCCCTGCACGCCAGGCAGCTCGCTGAACGGGCCGGGATCGTGGTGCAGCCCTGGCACCGGCAGCCGCTTGGCGCCAGTGAGCTGTTGGTGGACGCGCTGCTCGGAACCGGCCTCCAGGGGGAGGTCAGGGAGCCCTGGCTGCAGGCCATTCAGGAGATAAATGGCTGCGGGGTGCCGACGCTCTCCCTGGATCTCCCTTCCGGGCTGGATGCGGATCGGGGGGTGCCACTGGGGTCGGCGGTCCGGGCCGATATGACGATCACCTTCATCGGGGGCAAGCAGGGACTGGTCACCGGCCAGGGGCCCGATTTCTGCGGCGAGCTGGTGCTGGAGAGGCTGGATGTTCCCGAAGCGGTGTACGAGGCCGTTCCGCCCGCTGCTCTTCTGTGGTGGGAGCCGGATCCCTTTCCTCCCCGTTCGCGAACCGCACACAAGGGAGACAATGGTCACCTGTTGATCGTGGGCGGAGACGAGGGCATGAGCGGCGCCGCGCGCCTGGCGGGAGAGGCGGCGCTGCGCTGTGGCGCCGGGCTGGTGAGCATCGCCACGCGGCGCAGCCATGCGGCCCTGATTAACCTCACCCGGCCGGAGTTGATGTGTCATGGCATCGAGGATGGCAGAGCGTTGTCGCCCTTGCTGGAACGGGCCGATGCGGTGGCGGTGGGACCGGGGCTGGGGTGCCACCAGTGGGGCAGAACGATGCTGGAGAAGGTGCTGGACAGCCGGCTGCCCCTGGTGGTGGATGCCGATGGGCTCAATCTCCTTGCCGACATGCCGGTGAAGCGCGAAGAGTGGATTCTGACCCCCCATCCCGGTGAGGCCGCCCGCCTGCTGAACAGCACCCCGGCAGCGATCCAGCGGGATCGGTTTGCGGCGGTGCAGAAGATCCAGCGGCGTTACCACGGTATCTGTGTTCTGAAGGGGGCGGGGACGCTGATACTCGGTCCCCACGGACCTCCCGTGGTATGCGGAGCGGGGAATCCCGGCATGGCCAGTGGTGGCATGGGGGATGTGCTGAGCGGTGTGCTGGGGGCGTTGCTGGCACAGGGTTTCGGTTTGCAGGAAGCGGCGCGGCAGGGGGTGATGGTCCATGCCGTAGCGGCGGACCGGGCGGTGACCATGGGGGAGCGGGGGTTGCTGGCCAGCGACTTGATGGTTCACCTGCGC
>WFXP01000137.1 GCA_015490535.1 Gammaproteobacteria bacterium | reverse complement strand
CGCCGGCCCCCGCTCCGGTGGTGATCGCGCCTCCCCCTCCGGCTCCGCCCGAGGTTACCGTGGCCTTCACCGTTCCCGATTCGGACGGTGACGGGGTGAACGATATCCGGGACGGATGCCCCAACACTCCGCAAGGGGCCAGGGTGGACGAGGCCGGCTGTGCCATGTTCGAGGGCGTTTTGCAGGGGGTCAACTTCGAGTACAACTCCTCCCGGCTCACCGAGGGGGCGAAACAGATCCTGGATGAGGTGGCCGCGGAGCTGCGGGATTACCCCACTGTCAGGATAGAGGTAGAGGCCCATACCGACAGTGACGGTTCGGCCGGCTACAATCAGTGGCTGTCTGAACGCCGTGCCCGCAGTGTCATCGACTACCTTGTGCAACAGGGGCTTTCCCCGGAGCGCCTGATTCCGGTGGGCTATGGCGAAACCAAGCCGATAGCGGACAACAGCACCGAAGATGGCAAGGCTCGCAACCGGCGTGTGGAGTTCCGGGTGCTGCGGGCGCAGTAGGCGATCCCGGAAACCGGTATGCAAGGCGAGCGGCCTGTCCCCGCGGAGTTCCCCGGGGACAGGCCTTTTTTGCGTGATACATCGTATTCAGGGCTCCAGGAACAGGCTGGAACAAGGCGCAGCTTGCGGAACGTTGGTTGGCTCGGCTCACATTGGCAAACCGGGCCGGCCTGTTCCGGAGCTTCCGGCAATCCGATCTGAGCATGCGCCGGTCTGCTGACGGTACCGGCCAAACTTGCCAGGGAGCTCCAGCGGCGGTTTACCGTCTGCGGCGGAGCGGTACATGACAGTTGAATACGAATGCTATTAGTACTATTACTATTGCCGGGGGTGATAGTAGTCTGTCGATGCGCCAATAAAATAGCGCTTGTGAGTTTGCGTTATTCGGTGATATGATGAAATAAAGCCAAGAATAATGGCTGTTTTGCCGTGGCAACAGGATTGAATATCAGCCCGGCAACCGCAATACGTCGGTCTCAGGACGGCTACCAAGGTGCATATTGAGATGCGGCTCGCAAGGGGAGGTTTGCCCTTGGCCATGGGCAGCAATGCCGGGAGGCGCTATTGTCATACCAATCGATTGTTTTTCTAAGGATGAGTTGCCGCGCGTAAATCTGCCGGCCGGGTTGTCGTAGCTTGCCACGGGTGGTTGCTGGAGCTTGGTTGCCCGCTGCATGCATACCTACGGCGGCTGAGGCCCGGATTGGGGGGCTGGAAGACCCGGTATTGGTGCTGGATCTCGGCAGTGGTGTCCGGTGAGTCGGCTGTTTATCCGTATTTTGCATGTGGCGCGGATTGTGCATGTCTGGCAAAATGGGGTGGGTGCCCCTATTCTAGAGGGCAGAGGCAGCAAGGTTAGCCCGGTTTTTTGAAAGGTTGGTGGCGGATTGGCTAAGTCGGTGGAAACAGCAGCGGAACATGAGATGGAGGAGACGCGCTCCCTGGGCGACTACCTGGATATTGTCCGGCGTCGCAAGTGGGCGGTGTCTCTGATAGTTGCACTAATCTTCATAGGATCGGTGGTGTTTGCGATATCTTCACCGCCCATCTATCGATCTGCCGGAACCATCCTGATCGAGGGTCAGGAGTTCCCGCAGGATCTGGTGGGAGCCGCAATGGCGGGATATGCGGCGCAGCGGCTGGGCATGATCTCCAAGGAGATAATGAACCGGGCCAATCTGCTGCGGATAGTGGAGCAGTTCGACCTCTATCCCGAGATTCCCGATGACAGGCTGGACGCACTGTTTGGCAAGATCCGCAACGACATCACTCTGGAGATTATTAGCGGTGAGGTGGCCGATATCGCCAGCGGCAATTCCAGCGAGGGTACTGTTGCCTTTGAGATATCGTACGAGGGCAGGGATCCGGAACTGGTCCAGAAGGTGGCCGACGGGCTTGTAACCCTGTTCCTGGACAAAAATGCCCAGGAACGGACCCGTAAAGCTAATGAGGTGGTGAGATTCGTACGTCAGGAGGTGGAGCAGCAGCGCCTCTATCTGGAGGAGATCGAACGGCGGATTGCCGACTTCAAGGAGCGTCATGTTGACAAGTTGCCGGAGTTTGCCAACATGAACATGGAAACCATTGAGCGGCTGCGCTCGGAGATGGACGGTATCACCCGGGAGTTGCGCTCCCTGGAGGAGCGCCGATTCTATCTGCAGGGACAGCTGGCACAGATTGAGCCTTACGCACCGGTCCAGGACGGGGAGGGTAAGCAGGTTCTGGACGAGTACGGGCGACTTAAGGTGTTGCAAAGCGAATATACCAGTGCTCTCGCCGTTTATGGGAAAGACCATCCGGATGTGAAGCGGCTGCGGCGGGAGATGCGCTCGCTGGAGGCCAAGCTGGGATCGGTCAGTGCCCTGGATGAGCGCGAGGTGTTGCTGACCAAGTTGCGGGAGGATCTGCAGGCCGCGCGGCGAAAGTACACCGCCCAACACCCCGATATCAGGAAGCTGGAGCGTAAGGTGGAGCTCCTGGAGCAGGAGCTGGCCGAGTCGCCGCCTGTGAGGCGCGGCTCTTCCCGCGCCGCCCGTCCTCCGGACAATCCGGCGTATATCACCCTGCAGGCCCAGCTAAGTGCGGTGAACAGCGAGATAAACTCCCTGCAGGTGCAGCGTCGCGAGCTGCAAAGGGCCATCGCCGGGTACGAGGCCAAGCTAGTGGATACACCCCAGGTGGAGCGGGAGTATACCAGCTTGATGCGCGAGCGGGAGAATGCCCTGAAGAGTTACCAGGAGGCCGTCGACAGCCTTAAGAAGGCAGAGCTTGCCCTCCAGATTGAGGCGGGGAACAAGGGGGAGCGTTTTATTCTGCTGGAGCCGCCGCAGGTTCCCGAGGTGCCGGTCAAACCCAATCGTCCGGTCATCATCCTTATGGGTCTGCTGGTGGCGCTGGCCGGCGGCATAGGCTATGCGCTGTTGGCGGATGGTCTGGATCACACAGTGAATGGGCGACGGGATCTCTCGCTGCTGCTCGGGGAGGACCCGCTTGCCGTAGTTCCGTACATAGATATTGGCCAGGATGGTTCCGCGCGGGAGCAGCAGACGCTATGGCTTGCAATATCGCTGTTGGCCGGGGGAGTGTTGTTCCTGGCTGCGGGTATTCATATTTTCTGGATGCCACTGGAGGTATTGTGGGGTACCCTATTCAAGTAAGTAGCTGGCGTGGTGCCAGAGGCTTTTTTCAGGGAGTATTGGAGCGATGTCGACAGAGCGATGTGAACAGGCGGTATTGGAGACAGCTGAGTTGCATATAGACAAGAGAAAAACAGGGGAGAGAGCGCTTTCGCCGACCAGTCCAGAGACTGCCGCGAAGAAGTCGCCTCCGCAGAAGAGACGAACCCAGATTGCCTATACCAAGACGAAGAGGGTCAAGGTTCCGGCAGCCGTATTGCGTCAGAGCCGTTTGATCGCCGGAACCCCGCAGGCACCATGGGCCAACGCCTACAAGATACTGCGGGCCCGGGTGCTGCGCAAACTGCGGGAAGGCGGCAATCTAAATACCCTGGGTATCACCAGCGCCACCCCTGGTGCCGGTAAGTCGTTGACTTCGTCCAACCTTGCGCTCAGCATGGCAATGGAGGTAAACAAGACGGTGTTGCTGGTGGATGCCGATCTGCGCCGCCCGGTCATACACAGCTATTTTGGTCTGAAACCAACTTACGGTTTGAGCGACTATTTGACCCAGGGCATTCCCATCGAGGAGATGCTGATCAATCCGGGTATCGGGCGCTTCGTGATCCTGCCTGCGGGACGCCCCATCGATAACGCGTCCGAAATGCTCTCCTCTCCACGTATGGCGGAGCTGGTACAAGAGCTGAAAAGCCGTTACCGCTCACGCTACGTGATCTTTGATTTGCCGCCGATGCTTGTGGTGGACGACGTGCTCTCCTTCGCCCCCTACGTGGATGCCAGCCTGCTGGTGGTAGAGGAGGGGAAGTCCAAACAGGAGGATATTACCCATTGCGTGGAGCTGCTGCGGGACATGAACATGATAGGCACAGTGCTCAACAAGTCCACGGAAACCAGCACATCCTACTACAGCTATTACAGCAGCTACCGAAAGTACTGATAGGGTGACCGGGCTGAGGTGTGTCCCGGTTACTTGCCCCTCTGGATTAGATGCTTGCCGCGTAGTAATAACTATTCAGCTCACTCCTGAAATCCGCCATTGCTGCGTTGAAAAATGGTCATTTACCCTCGTAAACTCCCATTTTTCGCCTTGAACTGACCAATTTCAGGGGCGATCTGAACAGTTACCAGCCTGTTTCAATACCATGCTGAATAGTTACGCCGCGTAAAACGCCAAAGCGGGAGTCTGATACTGTAGCCTTACAATAATTGGCGCGCCCGGAGAGATTCGAACTCCCGACCACCTGGTTCGTAGCCAGGTACTCTATCCAACTGAGCTACGGGCGCGTGGGAGCACCGAATTATCCCGGCACGGCTGTCTGCTGTCAAGCAGAGAATGCCCGTCACTCCTTGCTCCGGTCACCCCCTTTCCTCATCTTCTTGCCGGCTGCGGCGCGCCTCTTGCGCACCTCCTTGGGATCGGCCAGCAACGGCCGGTAGATCTCCACCCGGTCATGTTCCCGCAGCGGTGTATCCAGGGAGCAGGGCTTGGAGAAGATTCCCACCTTGGTTTCCGGGGTCAGCTGGAGCCCCGCAAAGCGCTGCAGGATGCCGGAGCGCAGGATGGCCTGCTTCGCGGTGGTACCCCGTTCCACCTGAAGCTGAATTATCTCCTGGTGATGAGGCAACGCGTACGCCACCTCCACGGGAATGGTGTCCTGACTACTCTTTTCCATAGATTTCGGCTGCGCGTCTGCAGAAGGCATCTACCATGGTATTGGCTATCTGGCTGAAGGCCGGGGTGGCCGCTACACCCACCAGGCGGCTGGAGAACTCGAACTCGAGGTCAAACAGTACCTTGCACGCTCTCTCCCCCAGGCTCTCAAAGCGCCAGAACCCCTCCAGCAGACGGAACGGCCCCTCCACCAGGCGCATCTCTATCATCTTGTTTTTCTGCATCCGGTTGCGGGTGGTGAAGCTCTTGTGGAACGAGCCCCGCGCCAGCTCCAGCCGGGCGGTCACCTGGTCCGCGCTGCGCTCCAGCTCCTGGGCGGAACGGCACCACTCCAGAAACTGCGGGTAGGAGCTGATGTCGTCCACCAGAGCAAACATCTCGGCGGCGCTGTAGGGGACGAGGGCGGTTCTGTTGATGCAGGTCACTTACAGGTTTCCGGTGGTTATCCGAACCGGAGTATCCCAATAACATTGAGGAATATGGCGCTCACCGCCAGGGGCGCCACGTAACGTACCAGAATATACCAGATCCGGTAGCCGGTCTCACCAAGCTTCAGCTCCCCTCGCGTGGTCCCGCGGCTCAAGGTCCATCCGGCGAACAGCGCGATGAACAGCCCTCCCAGGGGAAGTATGACGTTGGCAGTGGCAAAGTCCAGCAGGTCGAAGAAGGTCATGCCGAACAGCTTTTCATCGGCCCACAGGTTGAACGAGAACACCGTTCCAAGCCCGGTCAGCCAGGTTACCACCCCAGCCCATACCGCCGCCATCACCCGCGTCATGCCGCGGTTCTCCACCAGCCAGGCTACGGCCGGTTCAATGAGGGATATGGCCGAGGTCCAGGCGGCGAACACCAGCAGGATGAAAAACAGGGTGCCGAACAACCACCCTCCCGGCATGTTGCCGAAGGCTATGGGCAGGGTCTGGAAGATCAGTCCAGGTCCTGCTCCCGGCTCCAGGCCGTGTGCAAACACGATGGGGAAGATGGCCATGCCGGCCAGCAGCGCCACCAGGGTATCGGCAGCAGCGATGACCACCGAGGTGTGGGTGACGGAGGCGTTGTCCGGCAGGTAGGAGCCATATACCATGATTGCGCCCATGCCCAGACTGAGAGTAAAGAAGGCGTGCCCCATTGCGATCAATATCGCAGCCGGCGTCAGGCGGCTGAAATCGGGGGTGAACAGGAACCTGATCCCCTCACTGAAACTGCCGGTGCTCATGGCGTACCCCACCAGCAGCGCCAGCAGCAGGAACAGCGACGGCATCAGAAACCGGACCGCCCTCTCCAGACCGCCTTGTACTCCCCGCGCCACCACTATCATGGTCATCACCACAAAGATAGTGTGCCAGGCCAGCAACCGCTCCGGATCTTCGATCAGAGCGGCAAATATCTCGCCAGCCCGCTCCGCCCCAACGCCGTTGAACACGCCTCCTACCGCGCGAAACAGGTAGGCCAGCGCCCAGCCGGCGATTACGCTGTAGTAAGACAGAATCAGGAAGCCCGCCAGCACTCCGATCCAGCCCAGATACTGCCAGGCCGGGTGGTGGTGCCCCTCACGGGACAGGACCCGCATGGTGTTTATCGGGCTGCGCCGGCCCCGGCGCCCGATCAGAATCTCCGCCATCATGATGGGGATCCCGATGCAGGCGATGCAGATCAGATATATCAGGACGAAGGCTCCGCCGCCATTCTCGCCGGTAATGTAGGGAAACTTCCAGATATTGCCCAGCCCCACCGCCGAGCCGGTAGCCGCCAATATGAAAGCCCAGCGCGACGACCACTGGCCGTGCAGGGATGTTCTGTTTTTTGTCATTGCGTCATATTCCAGTGGGCTAGCGTGGTCAAGATACAAACCACCGCTGCGCAGTTTCGGCCCTGGCAGGCGGGGATGCTCCCAAACCACCTCCCGCTGACCGTCTCCGGACTGGCATTCCGCCGGTCAGGGGTGATTTGCCCGTTATTCGCACGATCAGGAAAAGAGCCATCCAAGCAGAATATTGAAAAAGCCGTTCCGTGCGCTTTCAATAACTTGTTGTCATAGAAATTGGCGGCACCTTCCCGCGCCGCCCGCAGGCCGCCGAAAAGCCGGTTCCTCAACAGCCTGCTGGCGAATACTCCAATTGTGCGGCAATTTCCGCGCCGGCTCAACCGGGATACAATACCACCCATGGTAAAGAAGAAAAGCGCATCGGCTTCCCAGGGCTCCACCATAGCCCTGAACAAAAAGGCGCGCCACGACTACTTTATCGGTGAGCGGTTCGAGGCCGGCCTGGTGCTGGAGGGGTGGGAGGTCAAGAGCCTGCGTGCCGGGCGGCTCCAGCTGCGGGACAGCTATGTGCTGATCAAGGATGGCGAGGCGTGGCTGCTAGGGGCGTTGATCACTCCGCTGCCCGCCGCCTCGACCCATATCCGCCCGGATCCCATGCGGACCCGTAAACTGCTGCTGCACAGGAGAGAGCTGGACAAAATGATCGGCGCCGTGGAACGCAAGGGGTTCACGCTGGTGCCGCTGGCGATGTACTGGAAACGTGGTCGAGCCAAGGTGGAGATCGGTCTGGCCAGGGGCAAGCAGGCGCACGACAAGCGGGCCACCCTCAAGGAGCGCGACTGGCAGCGCCAGAAGCAGCGCCTGCTGAAAGGCGGGTGAGGGGGCGTCATGATACAATCGGAGCGGCTCTGAAGCGCGAGGAGCAGAGTCTTTGTCCATGAACTTGAGGGAACCGGAATGGATATAGGAAAGTTGCTGGACGATATTCTTGCCTCCGGCAAGGAGTATCTGGAGAAGGGCAAGCAGTTTGCGGAGAAGCAGATCGATCTTCCCGAGCAGGGAGCCGAGCGGGAGGCGAAGCTGGATGGTCTCAAGAAGGGAGCGCTGGCGGCGGGCGGACTGGCCCTGCTGCTGGGTACCCGAAGCGGCCGCTGGCTGACCGGAAACGCTCTCAAGGTGGGCAGCCTCGCTGCGCTGGGTGGAATCGCCTATCAGGCCTACAGGAACTGGAGTGGCGTGGATCAGAATGCCCGCCCGGTTCATCAGCTGGAGGGGCCTGCAGCGGAGAGGCGCAATCTGCTGCTGTTGCGGGCGATGATCGCGGCCGCCAAGGCGGACGGCCATATAGACGCGCAGGAGCAGGCGCGCATCGAAGCAGAACTGACCCGGATGGGTGCTGGGGAAGACAGCGAGTTTCTCAAGCGCGAGATTGCCAACTCCCTGGATACCGATGCCCTGGCCGCAGCGGTGGACAGCAAGGAGGCCGCGGCCGAGGTATATCTGGTGTCGCGTCTGCTGGTGGATACCAAGAACGAGGCCGAGAAGGCATATCTGGACCATCTGGCCACAAAGCTGGGCCTGCAGCCCGACGAGGTAAACAGTCTGGAGAGCCGGATTCAGTAGCTTATTGACCCGGCAACAAGTGTGTCGTTGCCGGGTCAATAACCAGAAGCTTGCCGGTACGGATTTCCGGTTTGCGTGCCCGGTGGCAAGACAAGGAGTTGGTGGGCCCGCCAGGACTCGAACCTGGGACCAAGGGATTATGAGTCCCCTGCTCTAACCAACTGAGCTACAGGCCCGACAAGAAGGGAGGATGGGAGTATATCCGCTGGTGTGGGGGGACGGCAACAGGGCCGTCCCCGTCTGCAAGGGGCTATGCTTCCAGATCGAGAAAGCTGCGCAGCTGGTCGGAACGGGCAGGGTGGCGCAGCTTGCGCAGCGCCTTGGCCTCGATCTGGCGGATACGCTCCCGGGTTACGTCGAACTGCTTGCCCACCTCCTCCAGGGTGTGATCGGTATTCATGTCGATACCGAAGCGCATGCGCAGCACCTTGGCCTCGCGCGCCGTGAGCCCTTCCAGGATGTTCCGGGTCGCCTCCCGCAGCGCGGATACGTTGGCGGAGTCGCTGGGGGACTCGATGCTCTGATCCTCGATGAAATCCCCCAGGTGCGAGTCTTCGTCGTCCCCTATGGGGGTCTCCATGGAGATGGGCTCCTTGGCGATCTTCAGTACCTTGCGGATCTTCTCCTCCGGCATCTCCATCTGCTCGGCCAGCTCCTCCGGGGTCGCTTCGCGGCCCATCTTCTGCAGCATCTGGCGGGAGATCCGGTTCAGCTTGTTGATGGTTTCGATCATGTGCACCGGAATGCGGATGGTGCGCGCCTGATCCGCAATGGAGCGGGTGATGGCCTGACGAATCCACCAGGTGGCGTAGGTGGAGAACTTGTATCCCCGGCGGTACTCGAACTTGTCCACCGCCTTCATCAGGCCGATGTTTCCCTCCTGGATCAGGTCCAGGAACTGCAGTCCGCGATTGGTGTACTTCTTGGCGATGGAGATCACCAGGCGCAGGTTTGCCTCCACCATCTCCTTCTTGGCCCGCCGGGCCTTGGCCTCGCCGATGGACATCTTGCGGTTGATCTCCTTGATGTCGGAGATCTTCATGCAGCACTCCTCCTCCAGCTCGCTCAGCTTCTGCTGGGCGCGGCGGATGTCATCGGAGAAGTGCTCCAGCACGCCGGAGTAGTCCTCGTCCGCATCGATGAGCTGCTGCAGCCACTCGGGGTTGGTTTCGTTCTCCGGGAACGAGGCGAGAAACTCCTTGCGCGGCATGTGGGCCTTGTTGACGCACAGATCCATGATGATCCGCTCGTGGCTGCGGATCCGCTCCACCATGGCGCGCAGGTTGCTGGTCAGGATGTCGGCGAAACGGGGGGTGAGCTTCAGCTCCATGAAGGCCGCCGCCGCCTTCTCCTGCGCCGCCTTGTGCTGGGGGCTTCCCAGGCCGTGCTTCCGGGCGCTTCTGATGGCCCTCTTGTGCAGCCTGGCGAGTTTCGCCATGTGTGCCCGGATCTCCTCCGGATCCAGGGCCGGCTCCACCTCCTCTTCGCCCTCCGAAGCGTCCGCATCCACCGCCTTGGGCTTGCCGGGGGTGGCGATGTCGTCCGGATCGGACTTGTCCGCGAACCCTTTGATGATCTCGCGCAGGCGCATCTCCTCCGCTTCCACCTGCTGGTAGTTGCGCAGCAGCTCCTCGTTGGTTCCGCTGTAGAGGGCCAGGGCGGAGAACATCTGGTTGGTTCCCTCCTCGATCCGTTTGGCTATGGAGATCTCCCCCTCGCGGGTGAGCAGCTCCACCGCCCCCATCTCGCGCATGTACATGCGCACCGGGTCAGTGGTGCGGCCAAACTCGGCATCCATGGTGGCGAGCGCAGCGGCGGCAGCCTCGGCGGCGTCGTCGTCGGCCGTTACCTGATCCGCCAGCAGCAGGGTGTCACTATCCGGCGCGATTTCGTACACCTGGATCCCCATGTCGTTGATCATGGCCACGATATCCTCGATCTGCTCCGGCTCAACAATGTCGTCGGGCAGATGGTCGTTGACGTCGGTATAGGTCAAAAAGCCCTGCTCCTTGCCCTTGGCAATCAGCAGCTTGATCTGGGATTCCTGTTTGTCCTCGTTCATGGATTCGATTTTTTTACACCTCTCGGCAAAAAACTTAACCTCTAATCATAGCATAAAATTTGCATCTGCCGCCAGCATGGCCGTCCACCGCCGCCGGCCAACAGGAGCCGCGCACGCTTCTCACCACTCCCGCCCGCTACTGTGGTTCGGACAGGGCAGTTTCGGCTCGCTGAGGGTTGGGAACCTGTGGCAGCCGGCATCTTCACGAGATACGGGCGGCGTCGCGCTTTCCCCCTACCGTTGGTTGCGGCTCAAGAGCCGCTGAAGCTCACTCTTTTCTTCATCGTTCAACATGCCGCAGCGCGCCCGCTGCAGCAGCTCCTCGGTCTTTCGTTCGGCGCACTGCTGTTCCAGGCGCTCGATGGCGCCCCGAAACTCCGCCTCCAGCCTCTCCCGATCCTCGAAAGGGGGGCTCCATTGTGCCAGCCTGGCCAGATAGCGCCCCTCCTCGGAATCCCTCCAGCGCTCCAGCAAGGCGGCGGTGCCCAGTCCGGGGTTGGCCTGCAGCAGTTTCAGCATCTGCACAAGCAGCCCCGCGCCCGGCGCGGTGATGGCCTCGAAGCGCCGAGGATCCCCTGCGAGGTTGGCCATCTCTGGAGATTGTAGTAGCAGCGACACCAGCGTGCGTATCGGTGATGGTGTTTTTACACGGTTTTTACCACGTTGCCGCTGTTTTGTGGTGGTATTGCCACCACTCCCCAGTTCGACCGTCCTGGTCCGGCTCAGTTCCCTCAGCCTCCCCAGCATCATCTCCCGAAACAGGCCGGGTGGCATGCGCCGCAGGAGGGGGCGCGCCAGCTCCACCAGCCGGGCCCGTCCCTCCATTGTGGTTATATCGGCTTGATTTGTCAGGTGCTGGAAGAAAAACTCCGAAAATGTGACGCTGTTGGATATTCGGGCCTCGAACCGTTCTCTCCCCTCGGAGCGGACCTGGCTGTCCGGATCCTCCCCCTCGGGCAGAAACAGGAAGCTGATCTGCCTCCCTTCGCGCAGCAACGGGGCCACGTTCTCCATGGCCCGCACCGCCGCCTCCCGTCCGGCCCGGTCCCCGTCGAAGCAGAACACCAGCTCCGGTACCAGCCGGAACAGGCGCGCCACGTGCTCCCGTGTGGTGGCGGTCCCAAGGGTGGCAACTGCGTAGTGGATGCCGTGCTGCGCCAGGGAGATGACATCCATATACCCCTCCACCACCAGGATCCGCTCCAGGTTGCGCACCGCCTTGCGCGCTTCGTACAGCCCGTAGAGCTCGCGTCCCTTGTGAAACAGGGGGGTTTCGGGTGAATTCAGGTATTTGGGCGTGTCATCCCCGAGCACCCGCCCGCCAAAGCCGATCACCCGCCCCCTGGCATCCCGGATAGGGAACATGATCCGGTTACGGAACCGGTCGTAGCTGCCCCCGCCCTCCTTTTTGACCGCCAGTCCCGCTTTTTGCAGCAGCCCGATCCGCTCCCCGCTGCTGCCCAGCGCCTGGAGCAGGTTGTCCCATCCGGGCGGTGCGAATCCCATCCCATAGGTGGCGGCGGTTTTGCCGCTCAGGCCGCGCCGTTTCAGGTACTCCACCGCCTCCTGGGCGCGGGGTTGGCGCAGCTGCTGGCCGAACCAGGATGCGGCCTGCTCCAGGATGGCGTAGAGCGGTCTGCTGTCTTCCTGCTCCCGCGCGGCGCCGGGGCTGCTTTCGACCGGAATCTCCATTCCGGCGCGGGATGCCAGCTCCTCCACAGCTTCAGTAAACTGCAGATGGTCGTAGTCCATGAGAAAGCCGAGCGCGGTTCCGTGCGCGCCACAGCCGAAACAGTGGTAGAACTGTTTGACCGGGCTCACGGTGAAAGAGGGGGTTTTCTCGTCATGAAACGGGCAGCGGGCGACGAACTCCTTTCCCGCCCTCTTCAGCGCCACCCGCTCGTCGATCAGCTCCACGATGTCGGTGCGCGAGATCAGCTCGTCGATGAACTGTTGGGGGATTCTGCCGGCCATGGAGCCATTGTAGCCTAGTGCTCTTTCAAGGTAATAAATTAGGATGGCCTTCCTCAAATCGTATGGGTGAAATGGTAAATCATCCTTGACAGGCGGAATGCACGCCGGAAGATGGTCGGCAGAAGGGGATTGGGGAGACTCTGGGATAGCCGAACCTCTTGCAATTGGCGCAGGTGGTGGATATCCGCTACTCCCCGGCCAGACTGCCCCAATCCCCTTCTGGTTACCGAGTATGTGGCGTGCATTCCGCCTGTCAAGGACGGAGCCGCTACGCGGTGATTTACCATTTCACCCATACGATTTGAGGAAGGCCATCCTAATTTATTACCTTGAAAGAGCACTAGCGCCCCGTCGCGTCTCTATGCGGAAGAAAAGAGGTTGGTCAGGAGAGTAGCTGTTTGACTCTGGCGCTGACGGCGGCCAGATCGGCGCGGCCCTGCAGTTTCGGCTTGAGAATGCCCATCACCTTGCCCATGTCCCGCATGCTGCTGGCCCCGGTGGACTTCAGCGCCCCGGCAATCAGGGTCTCGATCTCCGCTTCGTCCAGGGCCGCGGGCAGGTAGCCGTGGATCAGATCCAGCTCGAACCGCTCCCGCTGCGCCAACTCCTCGCGCCCGGCGGATTGGTACTGGGAGATGGACTCGCGCCGCTGTTTGGCCATCTTGTCCAGGAGCGCCACAATCTCATCGTCATCCAGTTCCCGGCGCTGGTCCACCTCGCGCTGCTTGATGGCGGCCAGGATCAGCCTGATGGCCTGCAGGCGCTGCTTCTCTCCAGCGCGCATGGCCGACTTCATGTCGCACGTGATACGCTCCTTGAGCCGGGTGGAGGGCATGCCGGGAGGGGTGGTGTCAGTAGAGGCGGCGCTGCTTGGCGGTTTCGCGAAACAGCTTTTTCTGGTGCCGCTTGATGGCCGCGGCCCTTTTGCGCTTGCGCTCCGCGGTGGGTTTTTCGTAATACTCGCGGCTGCGGACCTCCGAGAGGATCCCCGCTTTCTCGCAGGCACGCTTGAAACGCCGCAGGGCGATGTCGAATGGTTCGTTCTCTCTTACACGGACTGATGGCATCTGGAATCCCCGTAAATTGAATCCGGAAATGGCAAACGCTGAATTCTAACCCCGCGGGAGTAGAAATGCAAAGCGGGGCGGGTAGCCGTTTGGCCGGGAGAAGCTGGCGCGAAGGCGCATTCAGCGGAGTTCGGCGCCACTATGGTAGCGACCGGGTGGAACTTCCGGGTTACAATTGCCCCCATGCGAGTTCTGGGTATAGAAACATCCTGCGACGAGACCGGGGTCGCCGTCTACGACAGTGAGCGGGGGCTGGTGGATCACGCACTGCACAGCCAGGTGGAGCTGCATGCCGGCCACGGCGGGGTGGTGCCGGAGCTGGCCTCCCGCGATCATGTCCGCAAGTTGATCCCCTTGTTGCGGGGGCTTGGAATTGATGGCGGGAGCATCGACGGTGTGGCCTACACCGCCGGGCCGGGGCTCGTCGGCGCACTGCTGGTGGGAGCGTCGGTGGGGCGCGCGCTGGCGTGGGGCTGGGGGGTGCCTGCGGTGGGCGTGCATCATATGGAGGGTCATCTGCTGGCTCCGATGCTGGAGGAGTCCCATCCGGAATACCCTTTCGTTGCCCTGCTGGTATCCGGCGGGCACACCCAGCTGGTGCGGGTGGATGGCGTGGGATGCTATCGGATGCTGGGCGAATCGCTGGACGATGCGGCCGGAGAGGCGTTCGACAAGACTGCCAAACTGCTGGGTCTGGGATACCCGGGGGGAGCGGCTCTGGCGCGGCTGGCTGAACAGGGAGATCCGCGGCGTTTCCGTTTCCCCCGCCCAATGACCAACCGCCCCGGGCTGGATTTCAGTTTCAGCGGCCTGAAGACCTATGCCATGAACACCCTGAGGGAGCACCGTAATCAGCCGGGGATCCGGGCCGACATCGCGCGTGCGTTCCAGGATGCAGTAATCGACACGCTGGCGATCAAGTGCCGCCGCGCGCTGCGCGTGACCAGTCTGCGGAATCTGGTGGTGGCCGGAGGGGTGAGCGCCAACCGGGAGTTGCGCCGCCGGCTGAGGAGGGTGGCAGAGGAGTCGGGTGGAGGGGTATGGTATCCGCGCCCCGAGTTCTGCACCGACAACGGGGCGATGATCGCCTATGCTGGCTGTCAGCGTCTGTTACGGGGCGCCAGTGAGCCGCAAGCCATCGAGGTCAGGGCGCGCTGGCCTCTGGCCACCCAAGAGGGCCGATAATCCTTGCGGTCCGGGGGCGGGCGCCCCGGCTGCTAAAGGGGGTGCCGGAAGGTGCCGATATATCCATTCCGGGTTTTCTTGTTGGCTCTTCCCCGAAGAGTCGTGTAGGTGAAATGGTAAATCATCCTTGACAGGCAGAATGCACGCCACATACTCGGTAGCCAGAAGGGGATTGGGGCTCTCTGGCTGGAGACTACCGGGTGTCCCCATACCTGCGCCGATTGCAGGTGG
This sequence comes from Gammaproteobacteria bacterium, assembly GCA_015490535.1. Taxonomy (GTDB): domain Bacteria; phylum Pseudomonadota; class Gammaproteobacteria; order Thiohalospirales; family Thiohalospiraceae; genus DRMK01. The sequence continues at coordinate 4,059 of WFXP01000137.1, read as the reverse complement.
TTCGGCTATCCCAAAGTGTCCCCAATCCCCTTCCGCCGACCATCTTCCGGCGTGCATTCTGCCTGTCAAGGACGAAGCCGCTACGCGGTGATTCACCATTTCACCTACACGACTCTTCGGGGAAGAATCTTCTTGTTCGGGCTGACAACCGGTTAAACGGAACTCTCTCTCTTTCCGCTTGTCTCTCCAGTGTCGCCAGGCAAACATTATTGCGCCTGGCCGGGTAACAGGCCTATACTTGAGGACATGAATAGACGCATGGCAAAACTGTTTCGACTGCTGCTGGTCATCGTCATGGCGATCCAGCCGGTGCAGTCCGCCTTTGCGATGAGTGGTATGAGTCCGGCGGAGATGCCGGTGGCTTCGGCCGACATGGAGCTCTCCTGCGTCTATCATGTGGTGGCCGATGATGGCGGATCGGTCCATCATTCGGCCGACAGTGGCGATCATGGCGCCATTGACGACTGCTGCTCGACGCCCGCCTGCCACGCGGTGGGCATCATCTCTTCCATCCCGGTACTGCGTCCCGCGGTGGCCTGGGTCCGTACTCTGTTCGAAGGCTCCATGCAGGGCATCACTCTGCCCACGGAGAGAAAACCCCCCAGAGCGCTATACTCCTGACCGGATCGATCCGTCTCCGGATCGCTGGCCATCAATCCGTTGAACCTTGCGTGCCCCGGTAGTCGCCGGGAGGCGCGGGTGTAATCGCTGGAGTGTGTAAATGTCACGTTATTTTACCGTACCCGTTTTGCGGTGGTTGCTGTTTTCCCTGCTGCTGCCGGGCTATCTGTCCGTCCATGCCGCCGAACCGCTCGGCCTGCAGCAGGCGGTGGAGGAGGCGCTGGCCTCGAACCCGGGCCTAGCCGCCATCGAGTCACGGGCGAAGGCCCTGGCGGCGATCCCCGAGCAGCGGGGTACCCTGCCGGATCCGCGCCTGAACCTCAATCTGCTCAACGTTCCCCTGGACAGCTTTTCCCTGACCCAGGAGGGGATGACCCAGCTCCAGATCGGCATCAGCCAGGCGGTGCCGTTTCCGGGCAAGCTGGCGCTGCAGGAGGCGGTGGCGCAGCAGCTGGCCGAAGCGGCCGGTCACGAGGTGGAGGAGTTGCGCCTTGCACTGGTCAGGGATGTAAAAGTGGTCTGGTGGAACATCTTCTACCTGGATCGCGCGCTGGATATCATCTCCAGCAACCAGATGCTGCTGCGCCAGTTCGTGGATGTGGCGCAGAGCAAGTACAGCGTGGGCAAGGGGTTGCAGCAGGACGTACTGCTGGCCCAGCTGGAGCTCTCTCGCCTTCTGGACCGCAAGATCGCCCTGGAGGGAATGCGGCGCAACGAGGCAATCCGCCTCAATACGCTGCTCGACCGCCCGGCGGAGAGGGAGCTGCTGTTGCCCCGGCAGGTGGATGAGCGCCCCCCCACGCTGCGGTCCGAACGGGAGCTGGTGGAGCGGGCCAGGAAACTCCGGCCGCTGCTGGTTGCCAGGGAGCGCATGCTGGAGGCGGCGCGGCTGCGGGTGGATCTGGCGGAGAAGGACTACTACCCGGATTTCCGGCTGGGCGCGGCCTGGGGCGTGCGGGGCGGGGAGAATCCCGATGGATCGGATCGGACCGATTTCGGCTCCCTGCTGTTCAGCATGAACCTTCCCATCTACAGCGGCAGCAGGCAGGACCGGGCCCTGGATCAGCGCAACAGCGAGCGGCTGCGTGAGCAGTTTGCCCTGCACGAGCTGCGACTTCGGGTGATGGAGGAGATTGGCCGGGCGCTGTCCGACTACCGGCGCAGTTCCGAGCAGGCGGTGCTGTTCAAGAGCGGGATCATTCCCCAGGCCAGTCAGACCGTGGCCTCCATGCTGGCCGGTTATCAGGTCAACAAGGTGGATTTTCTCAATCTGGTGCGCAGCCAGATCACTCTCTACAACTATGAAACCCAATACTGGAAGGCGTTGAGCGAGTCCCGCCAGGCGCTGGCGCGGCTGGTCTTCGCCGTAGGTGAGGAAGATATCTATGAAGAATAACAACACGAGCATTGTGCTGGCCGCAATCGTCGCGCTGGGTGTCGGGCTGGGCGGTGGTTACTGGCTGGCAGCCAAATATGGATCGGCGCCTGCCGGGAGCGGTCAGGCAGAAACCGGGACTGAGCGCAAGCCGCTGTTCTACCGCAATCCGATGAATCCGGCCATAACTTCACCGGTGCCGGCCAAGGATGAAATGGGCATGGACTACATTCCGGTCTATGCGGAAGATGACCAGCCGAAAGAGCGCAAGCCGCTGTTCTACCGCAACCCGATGAATCCGGCCATCACCTCGCCGGTGCCGGCCAAGGACGAGATGGGCATGGACTACATTCCGGTCTATGCCGATGACGAGGGGGGCGCGGACGAGCCCGCCGGCACAGTCAGGATCGATCCGGTCACGGTGCAGAATATCGGTGTGCGCACCGCGCGTGTGACCAGGGGAGCGCTGGCCCGCAGCGTGCGCGCCGTGGGCCGCGTCGATTTCGACGAGACCCGGCTGGCGCGCCTGCACCCCAAGACCGAGGGCTGGGTGGAGTCGATGCGGGTGGACAAGACCGGGGAGCAGGTGCGCCGTGACGCCATCCTGCTCAGCATCTATTCGCCGCAGCTGGTCTCCGGCCAGGAGGAGTATCTGCTGGCGCTGAAGAATCGCGCCACGCTGGCGCAGAGTCCCTTCGAGGATATCCGCCGGGGCGCCGAGGAGCTGGTGAAATCGGCGCGCAAGCGGCTGGAGCTGCTGGACATGCCCGCCCACCAGATCCGCGAGCTGGAGCAGACCGGGCGGATCAAGAAGAGGATTCACATCCACTCGCCGTTCAGCGGCGTGATTATGCGCGTCGGGGTGCGCGAGGGGCAGTTTGTCAAGCCATCCACCGAGCTCTACCAGGTGGCGGATCTCTCCAGGGTGTGGGTGCTTGCCGAGGTGTACGAGTATGAACTGCCCTGGATCAGGGTGGGCGACGACGCCCGGATGAGCGTCGCGGCCCTGCCGGGCCGGACCTTCAAGGGACGGGTCAGCTACATCTACCCCTACATGGAGGCCAAGACCCGCACCGTGAAGATACGCCTGGAGTTTGACAATCCCGACGGCCTGCTGCGTCCCGAGATGTATGCCAACGTGACCCTGGAGGCGGGACGTGTGGAGCAGGCGCTGCTGGTCCCCTCCGAGGCCATCGTGCGCTCCGGGACGCAGACCCAGCTGTTCGTGGTGCGCGAACCGGGCAAGTTTGAGCCGCGCGTGGTAACCCTGGGACTTGCCACCGACGGGGTGACCCAGATCCTGGAAGGGGTGAAGGAGGGTGAAGAGGTGGTCACCTCGGCCCAGTTCCTGATCGACTCCGAATCCAAGCTGCGCGAGGCAACCGCCAAGATGATGGAGGCGCTGGCGCAGGGGGGCGCTTCCGGCGACGCGGATCTGGACATGAGCGGCATGACGCTGGACGAAGACATGAACATGGACGACATGCTGCTGGATGACGATATGGGCATGGAGGATATGTTGCTGGACGAGGGAGAGAATCCATGATCCAGGCCATCATCAACGCCTCGCTGCGGGACCGCTTTCTGGTCCTCATCGCCACCGTCATCCTGCTGGCGGCGGGGATCTGGTCGGCGAAAAACACCCCGCTGGATGCCATTCCGGATCTCTCCGACGTGCAGGTGATCGTGTTCACCGAGTATCCCGGCCAGGCGCCGCAGGTGGTGGAGGACCAGGTGACCTATCCCCTCACCACCGCCATGCTGGCGGTCCCCAACGCCAAGGTGGTGCGCGGCTACTCATTCTTCGGTTTCTCCTTCGTCTACATCATTTTCGAGGATGGCACCGATATGTACTGGGCCCGCTCGCGGGTGCTGGAGTACCTCAACTACGTCAGCTCGCGGCTGCCCTCCGGGGTCTCTCCCTCCCTGGGTCCGGACGCCACCGGCGTAGGCTGGATCTACGAGTACGCCCTGGTGGATCGCACCGGCAACCACGATCTGGCCCAGTTGCGCTCCCTGCAGGACTGGTACCTGCGCTACCCGCTGCAGACCGTGGAGGGGGT
>WFXP01000136.1 GCA_015490535.1 Gammaproteobacteria bacterium | reverse complement strand
GATCGCGGCCGCGGCGATGGCCGGTGTTCCTTTGTTGAACGGGTTTTTGAGCAAGGAGATGTTTTTCCAGGAGGCGATAACTGCGACACAGGTTTCTGCATGGGCTTGGGCGATTCCCGTACTGGTGTCGATTGCGGCGGTCTTTTCGGTTGCCTATTCGTTACGTTTTATCCATGATGTTTTTTTCAACGGAAAGCCGGTTGACCTGCCAAAAACGCCTCATGAACCCCCGCGTTTCATGAAAATACCGGTCGATCTGCTAGTAATTGTCTGCCTGTCGGTGGGCATTGTCCCCATGTATACTGTTGCCCCAATATTGCACGTTGCCGTTACCGGGACGCTGCAGGCCAATCCGCCGGAATACAGTCTGGCCATCTGGCATGGGATCAATCTGCCCCTGATAATGAGCATCCTGGCGTTGGTGGGGGGGGCGTTGGTCTATGCTGCCCGCAAACAGTTGTTCGCTTGGCATGACGAGGGAGTGGCTCACTGGGATGCCCGCATCGTCTTCAATGCCATTTTGGGTGGCCTTGATCGTCTTGCCATTGGCGTGACGCGTGTTTTCGACAGGGGTTCGTTGCAGAATGCCGCTGTCTGGGTCATCGTCACGGCGCTGGCCGCCGGTTTCATCGGCTGGATGGGCATTCCCGCTCCCCTGCTCGGCACCCGGGAGCTGCTCCCGGTGGATGGTGTCAGCTTGGCCGTCATGGCGGTAATGATAGCTGCGAGCCTGATGACCGCCGTTTTACACCGGAGGCGGTTGGTTTCCCTGCTCATGCTCGGCGCGGTGGGACTGGTGGTTTCGCTGCTTTTCGTAAAATTTTCCGCTCCGGATCTTGCGCTGACCCAACTTTCCGTCGAGGTGGTCACCGTGGTTCTGCTGCTGTTGGCGCTCTATTTCCTGCCGCAGTCCACCCCCAAGGAGCGGGACAGGGTGCGTATCGGCCGTGATATCGTCATCTCCGTTCTGGCAGGCGCCGGAGTGGCCGTTCTCACGATGGGGGTGCTGACGAGGGAGTTGACCACCATTTCCGACTATTTTCTGCTCAATGCCGTCCCTGGCGGCGGGGGAACCAACGTGGTCAATGTCATTCTGGTCGATTTCCGGGGTACGGACACCCTGGGTGAAATCGTCGTACTGGCTCTGGCAGGCCTGGGAATCTACGCCATGCTGCGGGGAATGAAACTCCCGGCGCCCGACCGCGACAGCCAGGGGCGTCTGTGGAGCGGTGACATTCATCCCGAAATAATGCGAACGCATACACGCCTGCTGTTTCCGCTGATGCTGATGATCGCCGTCTACATTTTTCTAAGGGGGCACAATCTGCCCGGTGGCGGTTTTATTGCCGGGCTGATTGCCGCGGTAGCGCTGATCGTCCAGTATCTCGCCAACGGCATCGCCTGGACCAGCAAACGCCTCAGATTCGATATGCACTGGGTAATCGGGCTTGGGTTGCTGGCGGCAACGGCGACCGGCCTGGTGGCAATGGGGCTGGGATACCCTTTCCTGACCTCCACGTTCACCTATCTGGACTGGCCGGTGGTGGGCAAGTTCGAGGTGGCCAGCGCAATCGCCTTTGATCTGGGTGTGTTCCTGGTCGTGGTAGGCGCCACTGTTTTGAGTCTGGTAGAGCTAGGCAAGCTGAGTGACTCGTCCCACAAGGCGGTGCAACAAAAACGGCAGACGGAGGCCCGATGATGGAGTACCTGGTTTCCCTGTCCATCGGCGTACTGACGGCAACGGGGGTCTTTTTGACACTGCGCGCGCGAACCTTTCCGGTGGTATTGGGATTGACCCTGCTCGCTTATGCGGTAAATCTTTTCCTGTTCTCCATGGGCCGCCTGACCATCGGGCTTCCCGCCATTATCGACAAAACGGCCAAAGCGGCGCAATACAGCGATCCGCTGCCCCAGGCGCTGGTTTTGACGGCTATTGTCATTGCGTTTGGAATGACGGCCTTCCTGATCGTGCTGGCGCTCAAGGCGCGCGGGGAGCTGGATTCAGACCATGTGGACGGGCTTGCCGACAACCAGCAGGCACCCGGCCAACGAGATATTGGCAAGAACATCGATCCTGACAGGGGGGCGGCGGAATGAGCCACTTGACTGCCTGGCCTGTTTTCCTGCCCCTCATCACGGGATTCCTCCTTATCCTGTTTCGAGGGAAGGGCATTTATTATCAACGTATCGTCAGCCTGTCGGCGGTCGCGGGGCTGGTTGCCCTTGCCGTCGCCTTGATAGCCGTCTCCTTGCCGGGGCAGTATCAGGTGTATTTGCTGGGTAACTGGACCGCGCCGTTTGGCATCGTGCTCGTTGCGGACAGGGCATCGGCGCTGATGGTGTCGATTACCGCTGTTCTGGCGCTGGCGGCGCTATGGTATGCCATTGCTTCGGATACAGACAAAAAAGGTCCCCATTTCCACATACTGTACCAGCTGCAACTGTTTGGCCTGAACGGCGCATTCCTGACCGGAGATCTCTTCAATCTGTTCGTTTTCTTCGAGGTGCTGCTGCTGGCCTCCTACGGGCTGCTGCTTCACGGTGGTGGCCGCCTGCGGACCAGGGCGGGGTTACACTATGTGGTCATCAATCTGATCGGCTCCACCCTGTTTCTGTTTGCGGTCGGAACGCTGTACGGTCTGCTGGGAACACTCAATATTGCGGATATGGCCGCCAAGACAGCCGCGGCGCCGGGGGACAGCCTGGGTTTGATTGCCGCTGCGGGCCTGTTGCTGCTGGTCGTATTCGGCGTGAAAGCCGCCATGTTCCCCCTATATTTGTGGCTGCCTGGCGCATACGCCAACACCTCGGCGCCGGTGGCCGCGCTGTTCGCCATCATGACCAAGGTGGGGATCTATGCCATCATCCGGGTGCATGGGACCATTTTCGGGCCCGGGGCGGGTGAACTGGCCTACTATTACATGCCCTGGGTGCTGGGCCTCGGCCTGGTGACGCTGATATTCGCTGCCTTGGGGGTTATGGCGGCACGCAACCTGCGGGAGCAGGTTGCCTACCTGGTTCTGGCCTCTGTTGCCACGCTGCTGATCGGCGTTGGCCTGAATGGCTCTTCGGCCTTGAGCGCCACGCTTTACTACCTTATTCACTCCACGCTGATCGCGGGCGCAATGTTTTTGCTTGCGGATGTCATATTGAGAGGGCGCGGCGCATTCGAAGACCGTTTCGAAAGCGCGCCCCGGTTGCCGGATGCTGCTGTCACTGGAGCTGTTTTCATGTTTGGGGCCGTCGCCATCACCGGAATGCCCCCGTTGTCCGGCTTTTTTGGCAAGGTGCTCATTCTGAACGCCGCCCTGCATCACGAATGGGTTGCGTGGGTTTTTGCCGTACTGCTGGGAGCAGGTCTGCTTACCATCATTGCCATGGCGCGCACCGGCTCAACCATCTTTTACCGCACGTTGCCGGAAAACCCCTCCCCGGTGGCGGGGAGGGCCGGGGAGTCGCTGAACCGCAGTGCCTTCATGGCGGTAATCGGGTTGTTTCTGGTCAGTCCGGTACTGGTGATCTGTGCACAGCCGGTCACGGCATTTACAGTCTCGACCGCCAACCAGCTTCTCGACGGCACGGCTTACATTGAAGCGGTGCTGTCCGCGCCCGCGGTCGACCGGTCGATCGGAGAGTGAGAATGCTGGCGAAAAAGCTATTTCCCCATCCTGTGCTCACCCTGGCCCTGTGGTGTATCTGGCTGTTGTTGCACAATACCATGGCGCCGGGACATCTCGTGCTGGGCTTCATTCTGGCCTTCTCAATCTCCTTGCTGGTATCCGGTTTCTGGGAGGAGAAGGTTTATATAAGAGCGCCGCTGATGCTGCTCAGGTTTTTGCGGATCGTGTTGTGGGACATTCTGGTCGCCAATATAACCGTGGCAAAGCTCATATTGGGAAGAAGCGGAAAGCTGAAGCCCGGTTTTTTCTACGTGGAACTGGATATTCGGACCCCGGTGGGAATCAGCATACTGGCAAACACCATCTCGCTTACTCCGGGAACCGTCTCTTGTGATTTGACGGAAGACAGAACCCGTCTGCTGGTGCATGCGCTTCATGTCGAAGACATCCCGGCCACGGTCAAGCAGATCAAGGAGCGTTATGAAGCCCCGTTAAAGGAGGTATTCACAGAGTGCTAGCAACCGCCCTGCTGATAGCTTTTTCTCTGGTCACCCTGGCGTTACTGTTGAGTTTCATACGCTTGGTCAAGGGACCGGATATACCTGATCGCATATTGGCGCTCGATACGCTCTACATAAATGCGATCGCGCTGTTGATACTGGCCGGGCTCCATTTTGGAAGCAGTCTGTACTTCGAAGCCGCGCTGTTGATTGCGGTAATGGGCTTTGTAGGCACTGTTGCCTTTAGCAAATATCTGCTTCGCGGCGACATTATGGAGTGATTCCGTTGCGGCTTTCACCCAAAGAGGGAATTGACCGCCATTTCAGTCGAATGGAAGCAGGCTTGTTACCATGCGGCGAGTTGAATAACCCAGGGCCGGTTTCGGGGACGAACCGGGCAGATGTTACGGTTCGCCGGGTGTTGCAGTTTCAGAGGGAAGAACAGACCGATGCTTGAATGGATCCTGTCCGCGCTGATCGTTATCGGCGCTTTTTTCACCCTGGTGGGCTCTATAGGTCTATACAAATTGTCTGACTTTTTCATGCGGCTGCATGGCCCGACCAAAGCAACCACCCTGGGTGTGGGAGCCATCCTGACCGCTTCGGCGCTCTATTTCAGCTTCAAAACCGATGATGTCAGTTTGCATGAGGTGCTGATAACGGTGTTCTTGTTCATCACCGCCCCCATCAGTGCGCATCTGATGGCCAAGGCGGCGCTGCATATCAAGCTGCAACGTGTCGAACATACTCGTGAACCGGATGACAAATAGAGCTGCAGGGAAAGCGTGGTAAACGCTACGCCGGCTTCTTCCCGACAGGCAGTACTCTTTCAAGGTGATAAATCGGGATTCAGCCTCCCTGTGGTGGTTCGCGGCCAGGCCCGGTGTCGGTGATCGTGGCAGGACGGGCAGGTTAGTTACTGTCCGTCACGATCCGTCAGCTTGTTTTTCTCTATCAGGGCGTAGGCGGAGTGGTTGTGGATGGACTCGAAGTTCTCCGACTCCACCACATATGCATCTATGCGCCGGTCCGCATTCAGCAGAGCCGCCACATCGCGCACCACGTCCTCCACAAACTTCGGGTTATCGTAGGCGCGTTCGGTCACGAATTTTTCGTCCGGCCGCTTGAGCAGCCCGTACAGTTCGCAGGAGGCCTCCCTTTCCACCAGCTCTACGAGCTCCTCGATCCAGACAAAGCTGTTGATGCGCGCGGTCACGGTTACGTGGGAGCGCTGGTTGTGCGCACCATAGTCGGAGATCTGTCTGGAGCAGGGGCAGAGACTGGTGACCGGTACGCAGATCCTGATGGTTATTACCGGCTCTCCCCTGCTGAACTCCCCGATGAAGGTGACGTCGTAGTCCAGCAGACTCTGTACCCCGGAGACCGGGGCGGTCTTGTTTATGAAATAGGGGAAGCTCATCTCTATGTGGCCCGCTTCCGCCTCCAGCTTTTCGGTCATCTCCGCCAGGATGTCCTTGAATGACTTGACCGAGATTTCCCGCTCGTGCTGATTCAGGATCTCCACGAAGCGGGACATGTGGGTACCCTTGAAGTTGTGCGGTAGGTTCACATACATGTTGAAATTGGCGATGGTGTGCTGCTCGCCGCAGCTGCGATCCCGGATGCGCACCGGGTGGCGGATATCCTTGATGCCCACCTTGTTGATGGGGATGCGGCGGGTGTCCTTCCGGTTCTGGACATCTTCCATGGCTCAGCTCTCCGTATAGCGCACGCAGGCGCGCTCGGTCTCCCAGAGCGTGACAGCGCTCACCCTGGTTCGCTCGCAGTTCAGTCTATGTTCCAGCTCCCGGAACAGGTGGGCGGCGATGTTCTCCGCGGTGGGGTTTATCCGGTCGAAGGGGGGTAATTCGTTCAGGTTGCGGTGATCCAGCCGCTCCACCACCTGGCGGGTGGCCTGCTTGATGACCTTGAAATCGATCCCCATGCCGATGTTGTCCAGGGAACGGGCGGCGACCTCCACCTCGACTCGCCAGTTGTGGCCGTGCATCCGGTTGCAAGGGCCGTCGTAGCCGCGCAGCAGATGGGCGGCGGCGAACTCGGTGGTGATTTTCATGGTGTATGTCACGGGCATGGCGTTATCCGGGGTGCTGCTGGGGTTTGTGCGGCTACTCCTGCAGGCGGGCGCGGACGCTCTCGATTATGCCATGGGCATCCAGGCCACACTGGGCCAGCAGTTCGCCGTGGCCGCCGTGCTCCACGAAGCGGTCGGGAAGGCCCAGGTTGAGGAGCGGGATCTCCATGCCGCAGCGTAGCAGGCACTCATTGACCGCGCTGCCCGCTCCTCCAGCAACCACATTCTCTTCGATGGTTACCAGCAGGTCGTGGTGGCGCGCCATGTCCAGCAACAGCGGTCTGTCCAGGGGCTTGATAAAACGCATGTTCACCACCGATGCGTCCAGCTGCTCGGCCGCCTGCAGGGCTGGCGCCACCATGCTGCCGAAGGCGATCAGGGCGACCCGCCGACCCTCACGGCACAGCCGCCCCTTGCCTATCACCAGTTCCCGCATCTCCTGCTCCATCTCCACCTCCGGTCCGCTGCCGCGCGGATAGCGCACCGCCGCCGGCCCGTCATGCAGGAAACCGGTATAGAGCATGCGCCGCAACTCGTTGCCGTCCGCCGGAGCCATGATCACCAGGTTGGGAACAGAGCGCAGGAAGCTCAGATCGAAGCTGCCGGCATGGGTAGGACCGTCGCGACCCACCAGTCCGGCGCGGTCGATGGCAAACAGTACGGGAAGGTTCTGCAGCGCCACATCGTGGATCAGCTGGTCATAGGCGCGCTGCAGGAAGGTGGAGTAGATGGCCACTACCGGCTTGAGTCCGTCGCAGGCCATGCCGGCCGCCAGGGTGACGGCGTGCTGTTCGGCGATCCCCACATCGAAGTAACGCTCCGGAAAGCGCCGGGCAAACTCCACCAGGCCGGAACCCTCGCACATGGCGGGAGTGATTCCAACCACCCGTTGATCCCGCTCCGCCATTTCACAGATCCAGTCGCCGAACAGTTCGGTATAGGTAGGTGCCCCTGGTGTGGCGTGGATCTCTCCGGTGTCGGGGTCGAACGCGGTCACTCCATGGTAGCAGGTAGGGTTCTCCTCCGCCGGCGGATACCCCTTGCCCTTGCGTGTCATGACGTGCAGGAACTGAGGCTCCCCCCGCTCGCGCAGGTTTCTCAGGGTGGTGATCAGGGTGGGAAGGTCATGGCCGTCGATGGGGCCGATGTAGTTGAAGCCCAGCTCCTCGAACAGGGTTCCCGGGATCACCATCCCCTTCATGTGCTCCTCCGCCTTGCGCGCCAGCTCCCAGACCGGCGGGACCATGCTCAATACGCTCTTGCTGCCATCGCGCATGGTGGAGTAGAACTTGCCGGAGAGAATTCTGGCAAGATAGTTGTGCATGCCGCCCACGTTGGGGGAGATGGACATCTCGTTGTCGTTCAGGATCACCAGCATGTCGGCCTTGAGATCCCCGGCGTGGTTGAGCGCCTCGAAAGCCATTCCACCGGTCATGGCGCCATCCCCGATCACCGCCGCCACCCGGCGGCCGCTGCCCTCCTGGCGGGCTGCCAGGGCCATCCCCAGGGCGGCGCTGATGGAGGTGCTGGAGTGGCCGGTGCCGAAGCTGTCGTAGGGGCTCTCGGAGCGCTTGGGGAAGCCGGACAACCCCCCCAGCTGGCGCAGGGTTGGCATGAGCCTGCGGCGGCCGGTGAGAATCTTGTGGGGATAGCTCTGATGTCCCACGTCCCAGATCAGGCGATCCTCCGGGGTGTCGTAGACGTAGTGCAGGGCGATGGCAAGCTCCACGGTGCCCAACCCCGCGGAGAGGTGTCCCCCGGTCCGGGCGACGCTGCGGATCAGGAAGCGGCGCAGCTCCCCGGCCAACTGCGGCAGATCCTCGGCAGGGAGCCGGCGCAGCTGCTCGGGGGTCTCTATGGTATCCAGCAGGGGGTAGGTGTCGTCGCTGCTCATCTTGCGCCATTCAAACCTGGTCCGGCCGGCCAGCGGAGCATGATCCTGATGCTGTCCGGCGCGTCAAACCATCAATGATCGGCCTTTGTGAGCGCCGTTGCAAGGGTTTTGTCAGCTGCGTCAGCTGCTGCGCTCCACTATGTAGCGGGACAGCTGACGCAGCAGGTCGGCACGCTGGTCGAAGGCGGTCAGGCTCTCCAGCGATTCTTCGTACAGCTCGCGTGCCCTCCGCCGCGCGCCTTCGATCCCCATGAGCGCCGGATAGGTGGGCTTGTCGCGGGCCAGGTCGGAGCCCTGGGTCTTGCCCAGGGTGGATGTGTCCCCCTCAACGTCCAGTATGTCGTCCTGGATCTGGTAGGAGAGGCCGATACATTTGGCGTAGCGATCCAGCAGCCGGATCTGTTCGGGGTCGGCCTCCGGCGAACTGAGCGCTCCCAACCGTACGCTGGCGCGGATCAGCGTGCCGGTCTTGTGGATGTGCATGTTCTCCAGCTCCGCAAGATCCAGCCTCTTCCCCTCGGAGGCTATGTCGATGGCCTGACCACCGGCCATGCCCCGGGAACCGCTGGCGAAGGAGAGGGTCTCCAGCATCTCCAGGCGTCGCTGGGCGCTCACCTCCATTCGATCGCTGCGTGAGAGGATGTAGAAGGCCAGGGATTGCAGTGCGTCACCCGCAAGGATGGCAGTGGCGTCATCGAACATCTTGTGGCATGTGGGCTTGCCACGCCGCAGGTCGTCGTCGTCCATGGCGGGAAGATCATCGTGCACCAGGGAGAACACATGTACGAACTCCACGGCGCAGGCCGGATCGTCCAGGGTCTCCACCGGGACCCCCAGCGCCTTGCCGCTGGCGTACACCAGCAGTGGGCGAACCTGCTTGCCGCCGTTCAGGGCTGCATAGCGCATCGCCTGGTGGAGCCTCTCCGGATGGGTATCGGCGGGTGGCAGCCAGCGTTCAAAGGTGGCCTCGATACGGCTGCGGTACTCCAGCAGTTTCGGGCTGTCTATCATGATTCGGCGGCGCTACTCCCGGGAGTCTTCACCGGCGAAGGGGACCAGCTCGGCGTCGCTCTCCGTCCCCGAAAGGATCTGCACGCGCTGTTCCGCCTCCCGTAACGCCTGCTGGCATTTGCGGGTCAGCTGGATGCCGCGCTCGAAATCCTGCAGCGACTCCTCCAGCGTGAGCTCCCCTTTCTCCATGCGCTCCACCAGTTTTTCCAGCTCCTGCAGGGATGCCTCGAAGTCGATGGCTGATTCAGCCCTCTTGGTACGTTTTCTGGTCACATCCGGGTCTTGTCGGTTGAAACGGCACGATCATATCAGACAACACAGGGTTCCGGTCAAAGGGTTGGCGCCACCCCTGCCCCGAGCGGCACTTGCCTAACGGTTGAAAACTGGTAGAATCCTCCCTCTTTACGAGAGGCCGGCAAAGCTGCGGGCCGGATTTCGTCTCCTTGCCTTACCACCGCAGGATGGGAGGCTGCCAATCCATGAGGAGCAACCATGCGACACTACGAGATCGTGTTTCTGGTCCACCCTGACCAGAGCGAGCAGGTGCCGGCCATGATCGAGCGCTATCGCTCCATCATCGAGTCGGATGGCGGGACCATACACCGTCTGGAGAACTGGGGCCGCCGCCAGCTCGCCTATCCCATCAACAAGGTGCACAAGGCGCACTACGTGCTGATGAATATCGAGTGCACGGCGGCCGCGCTGGAGGAGCTGGAGAGTTCGTTCCGCTTCAACGATGCGGTGATCCGCAACCTCATCCTGGGTCGCAGGGAGGCGATCACCGAGCAGTCCCCCATGGCCAGAGCCAAGGAGAAGGAGGAGCGCGCCGAGCGGCCGGAGAGTGCCAAACCCGCCGTCGCCAAGCGGGATGCCGGAGAGGCGGCGCAGAGCGCAACGGAGGCGTAGCCGCTGGACAACCGTCTGGTTCTGGCGGGCGTCGTGCGTGGTACGCCGCGCATACGCACCACCCCGGCGGGGATCCCCATCACCTACTTCCGCCTGCAGCACCGATCCCGGCAGTGGGAGGCCGGTTACCAGCGGGAGGCGCTGTGCAGTATCGGGGTGGTGATGGCCGGCGAGGAGTGGCGGGAGGTGCTGCGGGAGCTGCGTCAGGGAAGCGCCGTCCGTGTCAGCGGGTTTCTGTGCCGTGCCGACAATCGTCAGGGGGAGTATCGTCTGATTCTGCACGGCCAGCGTATCGAGATGATTGATCAGGAGTCTATGCAATGAGTCGCTATTTTCGCCGCAAGAGGTATTGCCGTTTCACCGCCGAGGGTGTCAAGGAGATCGATTACAAGGACATTGCCACCCTCAAGAGCTACATAAGTGAGACCGGCAAGATCGTTCCCAGCCGTATCACCGGCACCAAGGCGCGTTATCAGCGGCAGCTGGCCACCGCCATCAAGCGGGCCCGCTACCTGGCCCTGCTGCCCTACTGTGATCGCCACTGAGCGGGGCGGAAACGGAGCCGTCGGGAGGTAACGGCGGCCGCAGCCGGAGCGCGGATGAATTTTCTGGCCACCTACACCATGCGCAGCCGCACCTCGGCGGTGGTGGTCGTGCTGGTCGCGGCGATTCTCTCCCTGCTGCTCCCCCCCTTCAGCTACCTGAGCGGTGCCGCGTTGGGGCTGGTGACGCTGCGTTACGGCGGGCGCGAGGGTTTGCTGGTCATGGCGATAGCCGGACTGCTGTTCGTTCTGCCAGCCCTGGTGTCCGGGGGATCCGGGATGGTGGCCGTATTTGCCGCCGTGATCTGGTTTCCGGTCTGGCTGTTGGCGCTGCTGCTGCGCCAGACCGTATCGCTGCCTCTGGCCGTGATTGGGGCCGCGTTGTTCGGCGTGCTGAGCGTGGTGGCGGTGCATGTGATGCTGGCGGATCCGGTGGTGTGGTGGCGTGGCAAGCTGGAGCTGCTGCAACCGGTTCTTGCCGGGGCCGGCTGGAACGAGATCGATATCCGGCAGGGGCTGGATGTGCTGGCCGGTGCCATGACCGCCATGCTGGCCGGGGCGGTGATGATGACCCCCCTGTTCAGCCTGTTCATTGCCCGCTGGTGGCAGGCGCAACTATACAACCCTGGCGGCTGGCGCAAGGAGTTCCACCAGCTGCGTCTGCCCTCCCTCCTGATGTGGGTGGCGGCGGTGGTCGTTGTGGTCGCCCTGGTCACATCGGGCGGGGCGCAGCGCTTTGCCGGGGATCTGCTGTTGGTGATCATGCTGGCCTACATGCTGCAGGGTTTGGGGGTGATCCACAATCTGGTCTACCGGCGGGGTTTGCATGTGGGGTGGCTGGTGGCGCTCTATGCGCTGTTGCTGATCATACCCCAGGTGGCGGTGCTGGTGGCGGTAGTGGGAGTGGTGGACACCTGGGCGGATTTTCGCTCCCGCATCGAGCCGGACGCATCCTGACGCGCCGCCGGCAGGGGAGTACAATCAATGTGTATCGAGGTGAGTTGAGATGGAAGTGATTCTGCTGGAGAGAATTGGGAAGCTGGGAGATCTGGGCGAGAAGGTCGAGGTAAAGGCGGGTTACGGGCGCAACTACCTGATTCCTCAAGGCAAGGCTGTTCCCGCCACCGAGGAGAACCTGGCTTCCTTCGAGGCGCGCCGGGCCGAGCTGGAGAAGCGCGCGGCCGAGGCGCTGGCGGCGGCGCAGGAGCGCGCGGATCGGCTGGCGGAGCTGGGTCCGGTGATCATAACCCACCAGGCGGGGGAGGGGGGCAAGCTGTTCGGATCGGTCAGCACCTCGGATATCGCCGGGGCGGTTACCGCCGCGGGGGTGGAGATTACCCGGAAGGAGGTGCGGCTCCCCGAGGGTCCGCTGCGCATGACGGGCGAGCATGAGGTGGATATCCAGCTCCATTCGCTGCTCACCCAGCAGATCAAGGTTATAATCGAAGCCGAGTAGATCCTGTAACCGCTCGGCAGGAGGTGCGGATAACAACCGCCGGGATCGCTTCCGCGAAACCCCGTGTTTGGGCCAGCAGGTGGCCTTTGCCCTGATTGGGCCGCCTCCCCTCGTCATGGGAGCGCGTCGGGCTCGGGCGGCGCTTGGCGGTTCGGGATCCGCCGAACGCCGCGCCATCGGTAGCTTGCCGCGCCTCCACACGGGGGGCGGCCGGAGGTGACATGCCGGATCTTTCCTATCCAGCAGATGACATGGAAGCGGCCGCCGAGGCCCTCAAGGTGCCGCCCCACTCCATAGAGGCGGAGCAGGCGGTGCTGGGCGGCCTGATGCTGGACAACGACGCCTGGGATCAGATCGCCGATCTGCTGCACGAAGAGGATTTCTATCGCCGGGATCACCGCCAGATCTACGCCGCCATGCTGCATCTGGCGGAGCGCAACACCCCCTTTGACGCCATTACCCTATCCGAATGGATGGAGCAGCGCGGCGAGCTGGAGGGCAGCGGCGGGCTCGCCTACCTGGGGGAGCTGGCCAAGAACACCCCCACCGCGGCCAACATCAAGGCCTATGCCGCCATCGTGCGGGAGCGCTCCATCATCCGCCAGCTGATACGGGTGGCAAACGAGATCGGGGAGAGCGCCTTCAATCCGGACGGGCGCGACAGCGCGGAGCTGCTGGATCATGCCGAGCGGCTGGTGTTCGAGATCGCCGACAAGGGTGCGCGCGGGAGGCGCGGCTTCGTCAGCATGCAGGAGCTGCTCGGGGAGGTGGTGGAGAAGGTGGATGCGCTGTTCGAGCGCGGCGATCCCATCACCGGGATCCCCACCGGGTTCACCGACTTCGACAAGACCACCTGCGGGCTGCAGAACTCCGATCTGATTGTGGTGGCGGGGCGCCCCTCCATGGGCAAGACCAGCTTTGCCATGAACATCGCCGAAAACGTGGCTATCAAGAGCAAGCTGCCGGTGGCGGTGTTCAGCATGGAGATGCCGGGCGAACAGCTCACCATGCGCATGATGGCCGCGGTAGGGCGCATCGACCAGCGCAAGCTGCGCACCGGGCGCCTGGACGATGATGACTGGCCGCGCATGACCTCCGCCACCAGCATCCTGCAGGAGGCCCCCATCTACATCGACGATACGCCGGCTCTCACTCCCACCGAGGTGCGTACCCGCGCACGCCGCCTGATGCGGGAGCATGGTCTGGGCCTGATAGTGATTGACTATCTGCAACTTATGCAGGCTTCGGGACCGGGCCGGGAAAACCGCGCCACCGAGATCTCCGAGATCTCGCGCAGCCTGAAGGCGATGGCCAAGGAGCTCAACGTGCCGGTCATCGCCCTGTCGCAGCTCAACCGTTCCCTGGAGCAGCGCCCCAACAAGCGGCCGGTGATGTCCGACCTGCGCGAATCGGGGGCCATCGAGCAGGATGCCGACCTGATCGTGTTCATCTATCGGGACGAGGTTTACAACGAGGAGAGTCCCGACAAGGGAACGGCGGAGATCATAATCGGCAAGCAGCGCAACGGACCCATCGGCACCGTGCGCCTGACCTTCCACGGCCAGTATACCCGTTTCGACAACTTCATCCATGACGGTGTGTACGAGTAGCGTACCCGCCGTCGTCGCGGAGATCGACAGTTCCGCCCTGCGGCACAACCTGCGGCGGGTGCGGGAGTCCGCGCCGGGTTGCCCGGTGGCGGCGGTGATCAAGGCGGACGGCTACGGTCACGGCCTGATCAGGGTGGCGCGGGCGCTGCAGGGGGTGGATGCCTACGCCGTGGCCCGTCTGGAGGAGGCGCTGTGGCTGCGGGAGGAGGGGATCACCGGCCCGATCCTGCTGCTGGAGGGTTTTCTCCACGCCGCGGAGCTGGAGCCCATCGCCAGGCACCGGCTGACGGTGGTGGTTCATCACCGCTGGCAGCTGGAGGCCCTTGAAGGGGCGCGGCTGCCGCTTCCCGTGCAGGCGTGGCTCAAGCTGGACAGCGGCATGCACCGCCTTGGCTTCCCCCCCTCGGAGCTGCCGGCAGCCCGCGCCCGCCTGGCTGCCTGCGCCAGCGTAACGGGGCCGCTGGTACTGATGACCCACCTGGCCTGCGCCGACGACCGGGACAGTCCCGTCACCCTGCGGCAGTTGAGCCTTTTCGACAGATTCACGGCCGAGGCGGACGGGCAGAGCATCGCCAACTCCGCGGCCATCCTGGGGTGGCCTGCGGCGCAGCGCGGCTGGTTGCGCCCCGGTATCATGCTGTATGGTGCCTCGCCCTTTACGGAGGGCAGCGGGGAGTCCCTGGGGCTGCGGCCGGTGATGACCCTGCGCAGCCGGCTTGTCGCCATAAACCGGCTGCGCGAGGGGGATCCGGTGGGGTATGGTGGCGACTGGATCTGCCCCGAGGATATGCCGGTGGGGGTGGTGGCCATCGGCTACGGGGATGGGTATCCACGCCACGCCCCCGCCGGAACCCCGGTACTGATCGGCGGCCGGCAGGTAGCGCTGGTGGGCCGCGTCTCAATGGACATGATCACCGTGGATCTGCGCTCCCTGCCGCACGCCAGGGTGGGCGATACGGCGATCCTGTGGGGCAGGGGGCTGCCGGTGGAGACGGTGGCCAGGTGCGCCGGCACCATCGCGTACGAGCTGTTGTGTGGCGTAGCCCGCCACCGGGTGCATTACCAGGAGATTCAACATGGCCAAGTTCTATGAAACCCTCACCCCGGAGCTGCGGCGCTTCATCGCGGCGCAGAAGATTTTCTTCGTGGCGACGGCGCCGCTGGAAGGGCGCATCAACCTCTCCCCCAAGGGGATGGACACCTTCCGCTGCCTGGACGAGCGCAACGTAGGGTATCTGGATGTCACCGGCAGCGGCAACGAGACCGCCGCCCACCTGGAGCAGAACGGGCGCATCACCATCATGTTCTGCAGCTTCGGCGAGCAGCCGCTGATCCTCAAGCTGTATGGTCGGGGCCGGGTGATCCGGCCGCGGGATGCGGCCTGGCGGGAGTGGCGCACCAGGTTTCCCACCCTGCCCGGCGAGCGGCAGATCATCCTGCTGGAGCTCCACTCGGCGCAGACATCCTGCGGATACGGGGTGCCGCGGGTGACCGGGGAGCTGCACGAGCGGGATACCCTGCGTAGCTGGGCGGAGAAGAAGGGTGACGCCGGTATTCGGGAGTACTGGGAGCGCAACAACCAGTTAAGCATCGACGGTCTGCCCACCCGTCTGCTCTCCGACAGCTAGCCGTGGCCCGACCCAGGAGCTATTTCAGCTGCAGCGAGTGCGGCGCCCGGGCCCCCAAGTGGGCCGGGCAGTGCGGCGAATGCGGCGCCTGGAATACCCTGGTGGAGGTGGCCGCGCCCCCCGCCGAGAGGGGCAAGGGCGGACGCTTCGCCGGGTACGCCGGGGCTGCCGCCGAGGCGGAGATCGCACCGCTGACCGGGCTGGGGAGCGGGAGGGAGGAGCCGCGCATTCCCACCGGCCTGTCCGAGCTGGATCACGTTCTGGGGGGTGGCCTGGTGCCGGGAGCGGTGGTGATCATCGGCGGCGACCCGGGGATCGGTAAATCCACCCTGCTGCTGCAGACCCTGGCGGTGCTGGGGCGGGAGATCCCGGCCCTCTACGTTACCGGTGAGGAGTCGCCGCAACAGATCGCTCTGCGCGCGCGCCGCCTCGGACTCCCCCCGGAGGGGATCAGGCTGCTTACCGAGACCCGGGTGGAGCGTATCGTGGCGCTGGCGGCCGCGGAGCGTCCCCGGGTGATGGTGGTGGACTCCATCCAGACCGTGCATAGCGATCTGCTTCAGTCCGCCCCCGGCTCGGTGGCGCAGCTGCGGGAGTGCGCCGCCCAGCTGGTGCGTTTCGCCAAGCAGAGCGGCATCGCCATGTTCCTGGTGGGGCATGTCACCAAGGAGGGGCAGCTGGCCGGCCCGCGGGTGCTGGAGCA
Organism: Gammaproteobacteria bacterium; assembly: GCA_015490535.1. Classification (GTDB taxonomy): domain Bacteria; phylum Pseudomonadota; class Gammaproteobacteria; order Thiohalospirales; family Thiohalospiraceae; genus DRMK01. The sequence goes on along the minus strand of WFXP01000136.1, from coordinate 799 downwards.
CATGGTGGACACGGTGCTCTACTTCGAGGGGGAGGGCAGCGGCAGCTTCCGGGTGATCCGCGCGGTGAAGAACCGTTTCGGCGCGGTGAACGAGCTGGGGGTGTTCGCCATGACCGAGCGCGGGCTGCGCGAGGTGAGCAACCCCTCGGCCATCTTTCTGTCACGCCACGAAGAGCCGGTGGCGGGCAGCGTCACCATGGTGACCCGCGAGGGGAGCCGTCCCCTGCTGGTGGAGGTGCAGGCCCTGGTGGACGAGAGCCACCTGAGCAATCCGCGCCGGGTCACGCTGGGGCTGGAGCACAACCGGCTGGCCATGTCCCTGGCGGTGCTGCACCGCCATGCCGGGGTGGCTACCCATGATCAGGATGTGTTCGTCAACGTGGTGGGCGGGGTGCGGGTGACCGAGACCGCCGCCGATCTGCCGGTGCTGCTGGCGGTGCTCTCCAGCCTGCGTAACCGGCCGTTGCCGCAGGACCTGGTGGTGTTCGGCGAGATTGGCCTGGCGGGGGAGATACGCCCGGTTCCCAGCGGCCAGGATCGGCTGCGCGAGGCGGTGCGCCACGGTTTCCGCCGCGCCATCGTGCCCCGCGCCAATGTTCCCAAAAAGGGGATCGAGGGGCTGGAGATAACCGCGGTGCAACGGCTCGGCGAGGCGGTGCAGGCGATCTAATTTTCTTTCAAGGTAATAAATCAGGATGGTCTTCCTCAAATCGTGTGGGTGAAATGGTAAATCATCCTTGACAGGCGGAATGCATGCTGGAAGATGGTCGGCAGAAGGGGATTGGGGAGAGTTTGGGAT
>WFXP01000135.1 GCA_015490535.1 Gammaproteobacteria bacterium | reverse complement strand
TGGGGGGATTCGAAAAGGTGTTCGAGATCAACCGCAACTTCCGCAACGAAGGGTTGTCCACCCGGCACAATCCCGAGTTCACCATGCTGGAGTTCTACCAGGCCTACGCGGACTACCGGGATCTGATGGATCTCACCGAGGAGATGCTGCGTCTGCTGGCGCAGATGGTGCTGGGCAGGACCACCATTACCTGGCAGGGGAGGGAGTTCGACTTCGGTTCGCCTTTTACCCGCATGACGGTGAGGGAGTCCATACTCCGGTTCAATCCGGAGATCCGCGCCGCGCAGCTGGATTCGCTGGAGGAGGCCCGGCAGGTGGCGGAGCGGCTGGGGATCCCGCTCAAGGAGAGCTGGGGGCTGGGCAAGGTGCAGATCGAGATCTTCGAGAAGACGGTGGAGCACCGTCTGGAGCAGCCCACCTTCATCACCGCCTATCCGACCGAGGTGTCGCCGCTGGCGCGGCGCAACGACGAGGATCCCTTTGTCACCGATCGGTTCGAACTCTTCGTCGGCGGCAGGGAGATCGCCAACGGTTTCACCGAGCTCAACGACGCCGAGGACCAGGCCGAGCGGTTCCGCAGGCAGGTGGCGGAGAAGGAGAGCGGCGATCCGGAGGCGATGCACTACGACGCGGACTATATCACCGCCCTGGAGCACGGCATGCCGCCCACCGCCGGAGAGGGGGTCGGTATCGATCGGCTGGTGATGCTGTTCACCGATTCCGCCTCCATCCGCGACGTGCTGCTGTTTCCCCACATGCGCGCCAGATCCGGGGAGAAACCGCCTGGCGGGGATTGAAACGGCCATCGAAAAGACCGACAATCTAGCCCTGCTGGCGAATCGTCTCCCTGATCACACCAAGCCGATGGCGAAACTCATCTTCATAACGGGCGGTGTCGTCTCCTCCCTGGGCAAGGGCATCGCATCCGCCTCCCTGGCCGCGATTCTCGAGGCGCGCGGCATCAAGGTCACCCTGCTCAAGCTGGATCCCTATATCAACGTGGACCCCGGCACCATGAGCCCGTTCCAGCACGGCGAGGTCTTCGTCACCGAGGATGGGGCGGAGACCGATCTGGATCTGGGCCACTACGAGCGCTTCGTGCGTGTTCCCATGAGCCAGCGCAACAACTTCACCACCGGCAGCATATATGAGAAGGTGATCCGCAAGGAGCGCCGCGGTGACTATCTGGGGGCCACGGTACAGGTGATTCCCCATATCACCGACGAGATCAAGCGGCGCATCCAGGAGGGGGCCGAGGGGCACGACGTGGCCATGGTGGAGATCGGCGGCACCGTGGGAGATATCGAGTCGCTGCCCTTTCTGGAGGCGATCCGGCAGATGGGGGTGGAGCTGGGGCACGACAATGTACTGTTCATCCACCTCACGCTGCTGCCCTACATTCCAACCGCCGGCGAGCTGAAGACCAAGCCCACCCAGCACTCGGTTAAAGAGCTGCGCTCCATCGGAATCCAGCCCGACATTCTGCTGTGCCGCGCCGATCGCCCGGTGCCGGAGGAGGAGCGGCGCAAGATAGCCCTGTTCACCAACGTGGAGGAGCGCGCGGTGATCAGCGTGGTGGATGCCAGCAGTATCTATGAGGTGCCCCTGGCGCTGCACTGCGAGAAGCTGGACGAGATCGTGGTGGACAAACTCGGCCTGAGCGCCCCCCAGGCGGATCTCTGCGAGTGGCGCAAGGTGGTGGATGCCCTGCACCATCCGGAGCAGGAGGTGAGCATCGCCATGGTGGGCAAGTATGTGGATCTCACCGAGGCCTACAAATCCCTCTCCGAGGCGCTCATCCATGCCGGGATCCACACCCGCACCAGGGTGAACATCGTCTATGTGGACTCGGAGAGGATCGAGAGCGAGGGTACTGGCTGCTTGGAGGGAATGGGCGGTGTCCTGGTGCCGGGTGGTTTCGGCAAGCGCGGGGTGGAGGGCAAGATCGCCGCGGTGCGCTTCGCGCGCGAGAAGCGCGTTCCCTATCTCGGGATCTGTCTTGGCATGCAGGTGGCGGTAATCGAGTTCGCGCGCCACGTTGCGGGGCTGGAGAGTGCCCACAGCACCGAGTTCAGGCCCGATACACCCCACCCGGTGATCGGCCTGATCACCGAATGGACCACCAGCCAGGGCTCCCGCGAAGTGCGTGGCGAGGACTCCGACCTGGGGGGCACCATGCGCCTGGGCGGTCAGCCCTGCCACCTGCGCAGGGACTCCCTGGCGCGCTCCATCTACGGCAGGGAGCGGATCGTGGAGCGCCACCGCCACCGCTACGAGTTCAACAACCACTACCTGACCGCCATCGAGGATGCGGGAATGCTCATCGCGGGCCGCTCCATCGACGGCAACCTGGTGGAGATCGTGGAGCTGCCGGATCACCCCTGGTTCATCGGCTGCCAGTTCCACCCGGAGTTCACCTCCACCCCGCGGGACGGCCACCCACTGTTCACCAGCTTCATCGAGGCGGCGTGCAGCTTCACGCCGGCGGGAACGGAGTGAGGCTGTGCGGCTTTCAGGCCGGTCTCGGGCATCCCCTGTTTCTCATAGCCGGCCCTTGCGTAATAGAGAGTGAGCAGCTCGCCCTGGACACCGCCGGGCGGCTCGCGGAGATCACCCGGCGCCTGGGGATCCCGTTCATCTACAAATCCTCCTTCGACAAGGCCAACCGCACCTCCGGCA
>WFXP01000134.1 GCA_015490535.1 Gammaproteobacteria bacterium | reverse complement strand
GGTTCCGAAGCGTGGTCGCGACTCCTCTCCGCCGCTGGCGGGGCGGAGGGTTCCGGCGGGCTCCCATCTCCCATCCCGCAGGGAAAACAGGTATGCCGCACCGGAGCTGTCGCCCTCTCCGGGCGCCCCCACCGCCACCACCGTTCCATCATCGCTGACGGCAACAGAGTAGCCGAACATGGCCTGCTTGCTGCTGGGGGTCGCCTTGAGGTAGGCCCGCCCCTCCCACCTGCCCCCGTCTGCGCTGTAGGTGAATATATAGGCCGCTCCCGCCCTCTGCAGCGAGTCGTCACCGGGGTTGCCGGCCATACCGCTGTCCTCGCCGGGGGCGCCGGCCACCAGTGTCCTGCCGTCGCGGTCCAGGGCCACCGCGGTGCCGAAATAGTCGGAGAGGTAGGCGCTGGCGGGCCTTGTATAACCGATGCCGGGTTTCAGGACCTCTTCCGTCCCCAGCTCGCCGGACCGCTCGCAACCGAATCTGTTGCAAGCCTCCAGCCGGTATCTGCTCCTGCTCCATCCGCCGGGACGGGGGGTTATCTCGATGCTGTAGGTGAGGGTATCGAGATCCGTGGCGATCTTCCGGAAGTCGCCATCGCCGCCGGGGCTCTCCCACAGGTTGTAGTGGTCCACCCCGTACTCCCTGGTCCAGCTGAAAACGAGCTGCCTGCCCTGCTGCTCCATCTTCAGCGTGGGCGGGGCGGGTTTGCCGGTCACCTCTTCGCTGTCGCTGGGCAATCTGGTGTTGGAGGGGGACCTGGGTTCGGTATTGGAGACATAGCAGCCGTTGATCAGCGGGAGGATTGCTATTATCAACCCGGCAACAAGTGTTGGCTTCAGCCGCCGTGCGCCGATCCGCCGCAACGCGGCGAAACGCCGCCGGATTCCCCCTCCGGCAGGTCTCGCCGACGTCGCCGGCAGACCGGCACATGAGGGCCTCTCTCCGGAAATCAAATCGGCGGTGGGTTCGGGAGCTGGCCGGCCCTCTCCAAGGGCCCCGACGGTTTTCTCCGGGCGGGGGGTAGGGTGGCCGTTCGCGGCGTTGCGCCCGCTTGCCACGGGAGTGCCATGGCGCCGCCGCCGCGCCTTGCGGGCGCCCGCCCGACCGCCCGCTGAAGGCCGCTTTACTGTCAAACGTCTTGCAATCAGCCCGGTGGCCAGCTGTCCCGGCCCCGGGACAGCCCGCGGGGTTGACCGGAGCGGAAGGGGAGATCCCGGCAAGGGGTGGTGGCTGGGACGCATCTCTCCGGCGTACCACTGGTTGTCGGATCCCGCCATCATCCACCTTCCCTCCCTGGTGCTGCAAACCGTGCTCACCGTTACAAGACTATCCCAACCCCGTCAATTATCAACCCGGCAAGGTTACCATTTTGCCAAAAAATTCCGCGTGGCTCCCTCCCGGAAGGGGTGGAGAGCGGGCAACCATCGCCCGCCGGCCGCACCTTGCTCCGGCCCGCTCCTGAAATCCTGAAGGTGACGTAGCTGTTCAGCTCACCCTTCCGGAGTACCTTCTGCCTGTCGGGGATGATTCGCCTCATCTCGATAGCCGCCCCCACGCGGTCAGGGGAAGTTCCAGTAACTTGAGGGGTGGTTGCCGTAGCGACGGACAATCTCCCAGGCGGTTTGATATACTTGGCCGCATGCAGAGCTACCATTTCATAGATCCGGTTGCGTTGCGGCTCGGCCCCCTCGAGATCCACTGGTACGGGATAACCTACCTGATAGGTTTCGCCGTGGCCTGGTGGCTGGGGCGTCTGCGCGCGCGTAGGCCAGGTTCGGGCTGGACCGAGCAGCAGGTGGGGGACCTAATCTTCTACGGGGCGCTCGGGGTGGTGCTGGGAGGGCGGATCGGCTATGTGCTGTTCTACGATTTGCCGGTCTATCTGGAAAATCCCCTGCGCGTTTTCCAGATCTGGCAGGGAGGAATGTCGTTCCATGGTGGACTGATCGGTGTGCTGATAGGCATGGGGCTTTTTGCGCGGCGCCACGGCAAGGGCTTTTTCGAGGTCACCGACTTTCTGGCACCGCTGGCCCCCATCGGCATCGGAGTGGTGCGCGTGGGCAACTTCATCAATGGCGAGCTGTGGGGCAAGGTGAGCGACCTGCCCTGGGCCATAGTGTTCCCCGGAGGCGGGCCGCTGCCGCGCCACCCCTCCCAGCTCTATGAGTCGTTCCTGGAGGGTGCGGTCCTGTTCGCCATCGTTTGGATCTTCTCCAGACGGCCACGGCCGGTGCGCGCCGTCTCAGGGGTGTTTCTGCTGTTCTACGGGGTGTTCCGTTTCCTGGTGGAGTTCGTGCGCGTACCGGATCCGCAGCTGGGGTATCTCGCGTTTGGCTGGGTGACCATGGGCCAGGTGCTCTCCGCCCCCATGATCATCGCCGGTGCCGTCCTGCTCTGGCTCGCCTACCGTAACAGCGCCGCGCCGGCGGGGGCCGCGGGGACCAGGTAGATGCGGCAGTATCTGGAGCTGATGCGCCATGTGCTGGAGAACGGGGTGCGCAAGGAGGACCGTACCGGCACCGGCACTCTCAGCCTGTTCGGCTACCAGATGCGCTTTGATCTGCAGCAGGGGTTTCCGCTGGTCACCACCAAGAAGCTGCACCTGCGCTCCATCATCCATGAGTTGCTCTGGTTCCTGCGCGGCGAAACCAACATTGCCTATCTGCACGACAACGGGGTGACCATCTGGGACGAGTGGGCGGATGAAAACGGGGAGCTGGGGCCCATCTATGGGTACCAGTGGCGCTCCTGGCCCACCCCCGATGGCCGCCACGTCGATCAGATCAGCCAGGTGGTGGAGCAGCTCAGAAACGATCCCGACTCCCGGCGCATGATAGTGAGCGCCTGGAACGTGGCGCAGCTGGACCAGATGGCGCTGCCTCCCTGCCACACCCTCTTCCAGTTCTACGTGGCGGAAGGGAGGCTCTCCTGCCAGCTCTATCAGAGATCCGCCGATATTTTTCTCGGCGTCCCGTTCAACATAGCCTCCTACGCCCTGCTGACCATGATGCTGGCCCAGGTATCCGGTCTGAAGCCCGGGGATTTCGTGCACACCCTGGGGGACGCCCACCTTTACCTGAACCATCTGGAGCAGGCGCGGTTGCAGCTCGGCCGCGAGCCCTATCCGTTGCCGACAATGAGGATCAATCCGGAGGTGAAGGAGATCTTCGATTTCCGCTATGAGGATTTCCGGCTGGAGGAGTACCGCTGCCACCCCCATATCAAGGCCCCGGTGGCGGTATGATGATCTCCCTGATCTGGGCCATGTCCGACGATGGTGTGATCGGGGTGGACAACCGTTTGCCCTGGAAGCTGCCCGCGGACATGCGCTGGTTCCGGCGCCACACCCTGGGCAAGCCGGTGGTGATGGGGCGCAGGACCTTCCACTCCCTGGGGGACAGGCCCCTCCCAGACCGGCTCAACATAGTGATCACCCGGGAACAGGGATATCGGATCCCGGGCGCCAGGGTGGTGCACTCCCCGGAAGAGGCGCTGGCTGCGGCGGAGCCGGCTCCCGAAGTGATGGTCATCGGGGGCGCGGATCTCTACCGGCAGCTGCTGCCGCGCGCCGATCGGCTCTACATGACCCTGGTGCACGGTCGCTTCGAGGGTGACACCAGGTTCCCGCCTTTCGATCGCGGCGAGTGGCGGGAGCTGGAGGGGCACGAGTTCGAGGCGGACGAACGGAACCGCTGGCCATACGGTTTCTATATCCTGGAGAGGAGGGGGAGATGCTGATCAGCAACCTGGAGATGGTTCCCGGCCACAGGATCGTCAGGCATCTGGGCCTGGTGCAGGGCAGCACCGTGCGGGCCAAACATGTGGGCCGGGACATTCTGGCCAGCCTGAAGAACATCTTCGGCGGAGAGTTGAGCGGCTACACCGAGCTTCTGCAGGAGGCGCGGGAGGAGGCGGTGGAGCGGATGAAGCGGCAGGCGGAGGCGGTCGGCGCCAATGCGGTGATAAATGTGCGCTTCTCCACCTCCTCGGTGACCCAGGGGGCGGCCGAGCTGTTCGCCTACGGGACGGCGGTGGTTCTGGAGCGGCGCGATGATTAACCTGCTGCTTTTCCTGGCGCTGCTGCTCCTCGGGTACGGCGTCGGGCGCTACCTGGAGCGGCGCCACTACCGCTCCATATTGCGGCGGGAGAGGGAATATGGCGACGTTCTGCTGACCACCGAGCGGCGTCCGGAGCCGGATCTGCATCTGGAGGGCTGCGAGCTGGTGGTGGGTAGCGTGGTGGTCTCCGTGGACTACTTCAAGCGCTTCCTGGCCGCGTTGCGCAACCTGGTGGGAGGGCGGATGAGCTCCTACGAGACGCTTCTGGACCGCGGCCGCCGGGAGGCGGTGCTGCGCATGAAGCGGCAGGCGCGGGAGAGGGGGGCGAACATGATTTTCAACGTAAGGTTCGAGACCTCCTCCATCTCCAGGGACAGCGGCAGCGCGCTGGGCTCCGTGGAGGTGATGGCCTACGGAACCGCCACTTCGTTGCGGCAAGGGGAAGAGGGTGTAGTTGAAGTATGAGAACCCGATCATCCCGGAAGGGATAAACACCCCCCGCAGGAGATCGCTGCCGCGGCTGGCCTGTCTGCTGGCCGTCATCGGGGTGCTGTTCCTGGTCGCCCTCTTGCTTCTGCGCCAAGTGGCGGAGTGGATGGCGCCGCAGATCCCGTTTGCCTGGGAGAAACGGCTGATGGATGGCCATCCGCCAGTCAGCGACGACCGGCGCCATCCCCATCTGCTCTCCTACCTGCAGTGGCTGGCTCGGCGCCTTGCGGAGGCCGGCGGGCTGCCGGAGGAGATCACCGTAACCGTCCATTACAGGGATGAGCCGACGGTCAACGCGGTGGCGGGCCTGGGCGGCCACATCACCATCTACAGGGGGTTACTGGAGCGGGCCGGCAGCGAGAACGCGCTGGCGCTGGTGATGGCCCACGAGATCGCCCACATAGAGCGGCGGCACCCGTTGAAGAACCTGGGCAGCCGGGCCATGCTTGGGGTGGTGCTGGCCGCCGTGGGGGGCGCTACCGGAGACTCCCTGGCGGAGTGGCTGCTCGGCCGGCTGGGGGCGGTGGCGGAGCTGGGCTTCAGCCGGGAGCAGGAGCGGCAGGCGGATGCCGCCGCCCTCGCTGCGGTGTACTCCCTCTATGGCCATCTGTCGGGAGCCTTCGACCTGTTTGAATCCCTGCTACGGGAGAAGGATAGTCTCCCCGAGTTCATGCAGACACATCCGGCCATGGAGAGACGCCTTGAGGATCTGCGCGATCTGGCGCGCGAGCAGGGCTGGTCGGATGAGGGTCCGGTATTGATGCTTCCCCGCTTTACAGAGCCCTATTTTCCCGACTAGAGGTAATGGATCGGGAGGGTCTTCCCCTACACCTCGTAAACTCCCATTTTTCGCCTTGAACTGACGAATTTCAGGGGCGATCCGAACAGCTACCGGCCTGCTTCAATACTGTCTGAATAGTTACTCACGGAGTCAGCCACCGTTGCCGCCAGACGCCTCCAGCGCCGCCTTGCGCCTGCGCAGCATGATGCGCGAACAGAACAGGCCCACCTCGAACAGCAGCCACATGGGCACCGCCAGCAGGGTCTGGGAGATGACATCGGGGGGGGTGAGCAGCATACCTATGACGAAGGCGCCGACAATTATGTAGGGGCGCATGCCGGCCAGTCTCTCCGGGGTGACCGCCCCGGTCAGTACCAGCAGCACCGTCGCCACCGGCACCTCGAACGCCACGCCGAAGGCGAAGAACATCTTCAGCACGAAATCCAGGTAGCGGCTGATGTCGGTCATCACCGCCACCCCTTCGGGAGCTATGGAGGTCAGAAACCCGAACACCAGCGGCATTACCGCGTAGTAGGCGAACGCCATGCCGGCATAGAACAGCAGGGTGCTCGAGATCAGCAGGGGAAACACCAGGCGGCGCTCGTGCCGGTAAAGGCCCGGGGCGATGAAGGCCCAGGCCTGATGGAGAACCACCGGGATGGCGAGGAATATGGAGAGTACCAGCGTCAGCTTGAAGGGGGTGAGAAAGGGGGAGGCCACCTCGGTGGCTATCATGCTGCTGCTCTCGGGGAGGTGCGCCAGCAGCGGCCGGGCCAGGATGGTGTAGAGATCGCGGGCGAACCAGATGAGCGAGAGAAAGATCACTCCCACCACCATGATGACGCGCAACAGCCGGTCGCGCAGCTCCGCCAGGTGGGAGAGGAACGGCTGCTCGCCGGCCACCTCCTCCTGCCCTTCAGGCCCGGTCGGCGGGATCTGCTCCTGAGGGCTCATCGCGGGTCGTTGCCGGGGTGGGAAGGGGCTTTGTCACCGGAGGCCGGGAGATCCTTCTCCGCCCCCTTTGTTACCGGTTTTATCTCCTCCTCCAGCCGCTCTATGGAGGTGATCCGCTCCAGCTCCGAGCGGGTCTGGTCGAGGGAGCGCTTCAGCTGATCCAGTTCGTTTTTCTGCTCGTCCATAATCTGCTTCAGTTCGCTGGCCTTCAGCTCCCGTTCGATATCCTCCCTGACTGTGGTGACAAAGCGCTGCAGTTTGCCGTACCAGCGCCCCGCGGTGCGCGCAACCGCCGGCAGCCGTTCCGGCCCGATCACCAGCAGGGCGATGATGGCGACTATGGAAATTTCCCAGAAACTGACGTCGAACATGGCTCGATACTTCCGGAACCGGCCGGCCGGAGAGAGGATCTGTGCCGCGGATCACCGCATGGCGGAAGGGCGGAGGCGCCGCCGGATTGGATTCAGGCGCACACCCGCCCCGGAAGGGGCGGCGGGAGGATCGCCACCTGGGGGCGGGGCGGCGGTTCAGCCGCTGCTCTTCTCCCGCCGGGACTCGCCTTCGATTACGCGGCTCTCCTCACCTTCCTTTTGCTCGATGCTCTCCTTTCGCTCCGGCTCGTCATCCTCCCGCATCGCGGTGCGGAACCCCTTGATGGCGGCCCCCACGTCGCTGCCCACACTACGCAGCCGTTTGGCGCCGAACAGCACCAGTACGATGGCCAGGATGATCAACAGTTGCCAAGGGCTGATACCCATAGAGTCACTCTCCGTTAGTTGCCGATGGAGCCGAACGGTCCCAACCCGCTTCGGCTACCCGTAACATCACTCCCTCCCCTCGACCCCTGCCGCCTAGAATGTGCGCAGATCGGGGCCCCCCAGCAGGTGCAGATGCAGGTGAAAGATGACCTGCCCGCCCCCCCGGCCGGTATTGACGATGGTCCGGAAGCCACCCTCCAGCCCCTGCTCGCGCGCCAGCCGGGGCAGCAACCGCATCATGTGGGCGATGAGCCGGTCGTGCTGCGGCTGCAGATCCTCCAGGCTGGTCAGATGGATGCGGGGGATCACCAGCAGGTGCACCTTCGCCTTGGGGTTGATGTCCTTGAACACGACCACCTGATCGTCCTCGTACACCCGGTCGGACGGTACCTCTCCCGCTACGATTCTGCAGAACAGACAGTCGCTCATGTGCTCTCCCGGGCTGCCTTCTCCTCGATGCCGGAGCGGCCGAAGCGGCGCTCCAGCTCCGCCAGCACCTCCTCCGGACCCAGTCCCAGATGCGCCAGCATCACCATGCAATGGAACCACAGATCCGCGGTTTCATAAATGACCTGGGGCAGGTTTTCCTCCTTGGCGGCGAGTACCGTCTCGGTGGCCTCCTCGCCGATCTTCTTGAGTATGGTGTCCAGTCCCTGGCCATACAGTGCGGCCACGTAGGAGGAGCCGGGGTCGGCCTGTTTGCGCTCCTCCAGGATCGCGGCAAGCTGTTCCAGTATATCACTCATCTGTCCGGTAGATCTCCGCAGGGGGTTTGAGCACCGGCTCCACGCTGCGCCAGTGCTGCCTCTCCAGGCGCTGGTGGAAACAGCTGGCCCGTCCCGTGTGACAGCCGATCCCGCCCTGCTGCTCCACGCGCAGCAGAATGGCGTCGTTGTCGCAGTCCAGGCGGATCTCGCGGACCTTCTGGAGATGGCCGGACTGCTCCCCCTTGCGCCACAACCTGTTGCGCGATCGGGACCAGTATACCGCCTCCCCCCCGCTGGCGGTGAGCCGCAATGCCTCCCGGTTCATCCAGGCGAACATAATCACCTGGCCGCTTGCGGCATCCTGGGTGATGACCGGCACCAGGCCATCCAGATTCCAGCGTACCTGCTCCAGCCATGCGGGTGAGTCGTTCACAGCCGCACCTCGATACCCGCAGCGCGCATCTGCCGCTTGGCCTGCTCTATGGTGTACTCCGCAAAGTGGAAGATGCTGGCTGCCAGCACCGCGTCCGCGTGGCCCTGGATGATCCCCTCGGTGAGATGTTCCAGGGTGCCTACTCCCCCCGAGGCGATGACCGGCACCGGCACCGCGTCGCTCACCGCCCTGGTGAGCTCCAGATCGAACCCCTCCCTGGTGCCGTCCCGGTCCATGCTGGTGAGCAGGATCTCGCCGGCGCCGTACTCCACCATGCGGCACGCCCACTCCACGGCATCGATCCCGGTGGGATTGCGTCCGCCATGGGTGAAGATCTCCCAGCGCGGCTGCTCTCCCTCACCGGCGACCCGCTTGGCGTCGATGGCCACCACGATACACTGGGAGCCAAAGCGGTCGGCCGCCTCCTTGACGAACTCCGGGTTGCGTACCGCCGCGGTGTTGATGGCCACCTTGTCGGCTCCTGCCTTGAGCATGTAGCGGATGTCCGGGCTGGTGCGGATCCCGCCCCCCACGGTGAGCGGTATGAACACCTGTCCCGCCACCTGCTCCACCACGCTGGCCATGGTACCGCGCCCTTCGTGGCTGGCGGTGATGTCCAGAAAGGTCAGCTCGTCGGCCCCTTCCCGGTCGTAGCGGCGCGCGATCTCCACCGGATCGCCGGCGTCACGGATATCCACGAACCGTACCCCCTTCACCACCCGGCCGGCATCCACGTCCAGGCAGGGGATTATGCGCCTGGCCAGGCTCATGGGCCGCTTCCGGTCAGCTGGTCAGCCAGACTCTGGGCGCCGGCAAAGTCCAGGCTGCCCTCGTAGATGGCGCGGCCGGTGATGGCACCCTGGATCCCCTCGTCCGCCACGGCGCAGAGGGCGCGGATGTCCTCCAGGTTGGTGATCCCGCCCGAGGCGATGACCGGGATGGTTATGGCGCGTGCAATCTCTACCGTGGAGTCGATGTTCACCCCGCTCATCATTCCGTCCCGGCTTATGTCGGTGAACACGATGGCCTCCACCCCGTCCTGCTCGAAGCGCTGCGCCATGTCGATGACGTCGTGGTGAGAGAGCTTCGACCAGCCGTCCACGGCCACCTTGCCGTTGCGGGCATCCAGGCCGACGATGATGTGGCCGGGAAACTCCAGGCAGAGGTCGTTGACGAAGTGGGGGGCGGTGACCGCCCGGGTGCCGATGATTACATAGCGCACGCCGGCGTCCAGGTAGGCCTGCACGGTATCCTCGTCGCGGATCCCGCCACCGATCTGCACCGGCAGGTCGGGGAATGCCGCGCACACCTCGTGTACCGCCGCTGCGTTGCGCGGCTCGCCCGATACGGCGCCATCCAGATCCACCATGTGCAGCCGGCGCGCGCCGGCCTCCACCCAGCGTCGCGCCATCTCCACCGGGTCCTCCGAGTATACGGTTACCTCCTCCATGCGCCCCTGGCGCAGCCGTACGCAGTTGCCCTCCTTGAGGTCGATTGCCGGTATCAGCTCCATCTCTGCTTCTCCCTCAACGGTGATTCAGCCGCCTCCGTCCCAGCGCAGGAAGTTGGCATACAGGGCCAGTCCCGCATGCTGGCTCTTCTCCGGGTGGAACTGTACCGCGAAGATGTTGTCCCGCGCCGCGGCCACGGCAAACGGTTGCGGATAGTCGCTGGTGGCGGCTGTCAGGTGGTCGCCGGCGGGAACCGCGTAGTAGCTGTGCACGAAGTAGAACCAGCTGTTCTGCTCGATGCCGCGCCACATGGGGTGTGCCCCGGTCTGCCGTACCCGGTTCCATCCCATGTGGGGGATCTTGAGGCGCTGGCCGCTTTGCGGGTCGGTCATGTCCGGCGCGAAGGCGCGCACCGTGCCGGGCAGCAGGCGGAGGCAGTCGGTGCCGCCGCTCTCCTCGCTGTACTCGAACAGGGCCTGCATGCCCACGCAGATCCCGAGCAGCGGCTTGCTGCCGGCGGCGTCGCGGACCACCTGGTCCAGCCCGAGGCGGATGATCTCGGCCATGCACTCCCCCATGGCTCCGACGCCGGGCAGCACCACCCGGTCGGCACGTAGAATCTCCCGGGCGTCATGGGTTACCGTTACGGTGACGCTGTCGCCGCCGACGTACTCCAGCGCCTTGGCCACCGAGTGCAGGTTGCCCATGCCGTAATCCACTATGGCCACCCGGTTGCCCATGGCTCACAGGCTGCCCTTGGTGGAGGGGATATCGCCGGGGGCGCGTGGATCCGGCTCCAGCGCCATGCGCAGCGCGCGCCCGAACGCCTTGTAGATGGTCTCCGCAATGTGGTGGGAGTTGCCACCGCGCAACAGGTCGATGTGCAGCGTGACCCGGGCATGGTTGACGAACCCCTGGAAGAACTCGCCGAACAGCTCGGTATCGAACCCGCCGATGCGCGCAGTGGGAAAGCTTGCCGCATAGACCAGGCCGGGGCGCCCGGAGAGATCCAGCACCACCCGGGAGAGCGCCTCGTCCAACGGCACAAGGGCGTGGCCGTAGCGGCGGATCCCGCTCTTGTCGCCCAGCGCCTGCTGCAGCGCCTCCCCCAGGGTTATGCCGATATCCTCCACCGTGTGGTGGCCGTCGATGTGCAGATCCCCCTGCGCTTCGATCTCCAGATCCAGCAGGCCGTGGCGCGCCACCTGCTCCAGCATGTGATCCAGAAACGGCAGGCCGGTGTCGAGGGCGGCCTTCCCGCCGCCGTCCAGGTTCAGGGTGACGGTGATGCGGGTCTCGCTGGTTGCGCGCTTTATGGTTGCGGTGCGTTTCTGCATGCCGTTTCCGCCGTTGCCAAAGGTCATGTCAGCCCGGCACACCTTCCCGCCGAAAAAAGGGCGTCCGGCAGGGGAGGGGCATGACGCCCCTTTCGCATCGCGGCTTCCGGCAGGGGGATGGGGTAACCATCTCCCGCACGCCACGCGCCGTACCAGCTTTCCCGGGGCTGACAGGTTCGGTCGCCGTGTTACCGGGATAGAATAACCCATCCGGTGTCTGTTTGGATAGCTGCCCGGCTGAGTCCTCTTTTCAAGGGGTTCTTCCCCGAATCGTGCGGGAGAAACCCTCTCAAGGCACTCAGTGAAAATCGAACTGGAAGTTGACCGCCTGGCCATCCGGATCCATTACCTCCAGGACCAGATACACCTGGCCGTCGGGCGGAATTCCGGCCTCGATATCGGGCTCTCCGACCAGATACTCGCGCGGCAGGAAGGTGCGCCGGCCGATCTCCTTGCCGCGCAGGTTCGAGAGTCTCAGCTCGACAAGCGGGTAGGGTTGCCGGAACGGCGCCCGGTTGACGAAGGTTGCGTTGATCAGCAGGGCCCCCTTCGCCTTCGGGTGGGTGCGGACGTCGCGCGCGGTGATCTGCATCCGGTCCGGGTCGCGCCGGAGGGGGAGCCTGCAGCCGAGATGGTCGCACATCATGCCCAGCAGGGGGCGGGTTTCGGGATAGTGCTGGGCCAGGTGGTCGCGGGCGTACCAGATGTACTGCCCCAGCAGCAGCAGGATGAGCAGCAGGCTCCCGGCGCTCGTAACCATCCAGTTGTCGAGAACGGCGCTCAGGAGGGATCTGCGCCTCGGGGCGCCATCTGCCCCGGATTCGGTGGTTACCAGGGGGTGGATCGGCTCCCTGCCGGGCTTCTCCCCTCTCTCCTCCTTCTCCTCCTCCGCCAGGATCAGCCGCTCCAGCTCCTCGATGGTTATATCTTCGGCGCTGTCCAGATAGCTCTCGTGCAGCTCCTCCTCGGTGGCCTGGGGCAGATCCGGGACGGCGGGTTTGCTGGTGGTGCTTGCCGTCGCGGCATCGGGCTTGGGCCCCTCCCCGCCAAGAGGCGGAAACTCCTGTTCCGCGTACAGGAGGGAGTCCTCCCCCAGTTCCGCCGTCTCCTCCGGAAGGGGCTGGTCCCATGGTTCATCATCAAGGAGAGGGTCCTTCTCCAGAGGCAGCTCCTCCTCCAGAAGGGTGTGCTCCTCCATCTCCACCTCCCTCTCGCCGCCTCCCCCCTCCGGATCCCAGGGATCGTTGAGCAGTATCTCCTCCTCTTCCGTGGTCAGCAGCTCCTCCGGGGGTTCCGGCTCGTGAGCCAGATTGTCCAGGGCGTTAAACACCGCTCCGCAGTTTCCGCAGCGCACGTTTCCGGCAGCCGCGTTCAGGTGCTCGGGGGTGAGTCTGAAACAGGTGCTGCAGTGGGGGCAGAGGGTGTACATCATCCCCGCCGCCTCTCCCCCTCCAGCAGAACCCATCCCTCGCGCCGCTGGCGGGTGTCGATCCGGAACCAGGGGGAGTAGGCGGTGGCCACCGCTTCCGCCTGCTCCTCCAGGATTCCGGAGAGCAGCAGCCTCCCCGTTGCACAGACCAGCTCCGCCAGACGCGGCGCGAGTTGGATCAGGGGGTGGGCCAGGATGTTGGCCAGCAGGAGGTCACAGGTGGATGTGGGCATCTGTTCCGGCGCGCAGATGGCGGCGAGGCCGGAGACACCGTTGCCGCGGGCGTTGTCACGGCAGGCCAGCAGCGCCTGGGGATCATGGTCCACACAGGTGGCCCGGGTGGCGCCGAGCAGGAGGGCGGCGATCGCCAGGATGCCGGAGCCGCAGCCATAATCCGTCACGCGCAGCCCCTCCGGCGGGTGGGAGTCCAGCCACTCCAGGCACATGGCGGTGGTGGGATGGGTACCGGTGCCGAATGCCAGTCCGGGATCCAGGGTAACGGTGATGACATCCCCGGCGGGCGGTTCATGCCAGCTGGGGCAGATCCAGAGTCGCCTTCCGAAACGCATGGGGTGGAGATCCTCCATCCAGCTGCGGCTCCACTCCCGCTCCGGCAGGTGTTCCAGGATACAGTCCCGGGGGGGAATGCCGGACTGCTGCAGATGGAGCAGGAGCCTGTCAACGGCCCCGTCGGCAGGGAACAGGCCGCTCACCTCGGTGCGGCGCCACAGCGGCCTGCTCTCCGGGGCGGGTTCGTAGAGCGGCTGGCAGGCGGCGTCCCGGAAGGTGACCGCCTGTGCGCCCGCGGACTCCAGGAGCTCCGCAATCCCCTCCGCCCGTTCCGGATTGGTGAGCAGTTTGAGCTGCAGCCAGGACATTATGCTGGGCGCAAAGCGGTGCGGGAGAGGCGGCCCGCCCCGTTCGCCGGGATGAAGCAGCTGTTTTCGGGGGTGTCCATGTCAGGATTGGTCAGCCTTCTACCCTCCTCGCGCCGGCGGAGGTCACAATCCCAGTTTCTTCTCCAGATAGTGGATGTTGGTTCCTCCCTCGATGAAGGCCTGGTCTTCGCACAGTTTCTGGTGCAGGGGTATGTTGGTCTTGATTCCCTCCACCACCATCTCCTCCAGCGCGGTGCGCATGCGGGCCACGGCCGATTCCCGGGTGGGACCGAAGGTGATCAGCTTGCCGATCATGGAGTCGTAGTAGGGGGGCACCGTGTAGCCGCTGTACACATGGCTGTCGATCCGCACGCCAAGCCCCCCCGGTGCGTGATAGGCGGTGATGGTGCCGGGGGAGGGCATGAAGTTCTCCGGATCTTCGGCGTTGATACGGCACTCCAGGGCGTGGCCGCGCAGCACCACCTCCTCCTGGCGCAGGGAGAGCGGCTCCCCGGCCGCTATGCGGATCTGCTCCCGCACCAGATCCACCCCCGTAATCATCTCGGTGACCGGATGTTCCACCTGCAGGCGGGTATTCATCTCGATGAAGTAGAACTCGCCGTTCTCGTAGAGGAACTCGAAGGTGCCCGCCCCACGGTAGCCCATCTCGCGGCAGGCCCGGGTGCACCGCTCGCCGATGAAGCGGCGCTGCTCTTCGGTGATTCCCGGCGCGGGGGCCTCCTCCATCACCTTCTGGTGGCGGCGCTGCATGGAGCAGTCCCGCTCTCCCAGATAGATGGCGTTGCCGTGGTTGTCGGCCAGTACCTGGATCTCGATGTGGCGCGGGTTCTCCAGGTATTTCTCCATATAGACCGATTCGTTGCCGAAGGCGGCGCCCGCCTCGCTGCGGGTCAGTGAGATGGAGTCCAGCAGGGTGGCCTCGGTGTGTACCACGCGCATGCCGCGGCCGCCCCCGCCGCCGGCGGCCTTGATGATGATGGGGTAGCCGATGCGCTCCGCGATGCGCAGGTTCTCCGCCGGATCGTCCCCCAGGGGACCATCCGAGCCGGGCACACAGGGGACGCCGGCCTGTTTCATCGCCTCGATGGCGGCCACCTTGTCCCCCATGGTGCGTATGGCCTCCGGGGGAGGTCCGATGAACACGAAGCCGCTGGTCTCGACCTGCTCGGCGAACTCGGCGTTCTCCGACAGAAAGCCGTAGCCGGGGTGGATTGCCTGGGCATCGGTCACCTCCGCGGCGCTGATCACCGCAGGGACGTTGAGATAGCTCTGGGTCGACGGGGCGGGACCGATGCAGACCGACTCATCCGCCAGCAGGACATGCTTGAGGTTGCGGTCCGCCTCCGAGTGGATGGCGACGGTCCTGATCCCCATCTCCCGGCAGGCGCGCTGGATGCGCAGGGCGATCTCCCCGCGGTTGGCGATGACTATCTTTTCGAACATGGCTCTGTCATTCGATGACGAACAGGGGCTGGTTGTACTCCACCGGCTGGCCGTTCTCCACCAGGATGGCCTTGATGGTCCCGCTCTTGTCGGACTCTATCTGGTTCATCAGCTTCATCGCCTCGATTATGCACAGCGTGTCTCCGGCCTTGACCTGCTGCCCGACGCTGGCAAAGGGCCTGGCCCCGGGGGTGGGGGAGCTGTAGAAGGTGCCCACCATGGGGGATTTGATCACATGGCCGCCAAGCTCCGGCTCCGCGCCCTTCTCCTCGCTCTCCTCCGGGGCGGGGTCCGGTGCCGGGGGCGGCGCGCCGGCCTGGATGGCCGGGGCCGCGCCGTTCACCGTGACCTGGCTGGCGCGGCTGATCCGGATCGACTCCTCACCCTCGTGGATCTCGATCTCGGCAACCCCGGAGGCCTCCAGCAGCTCGATGAGTTTCTTTACCTTGCGTATGTCCATGATTCCTGTCTCTGACCTGGAGCTGTCCGGATTGCCCTTGAAATTTGCCATGCGTGGGTGAAACCACGGTTGTTCATCCCTTGGGGACTCCCGTCCGTTACCATCCGGCCGGTTTCAGTGGCGGTCCGAGCAGCTTCCATTGAAGTTTGCGATTTTCTGGATAGTTGACCTGGTTTCAAGATTCAGCCATTTTGTGCAGGGCCGCATGCAGCGCCAGTTCGTAGCCCAGCGCCCCCAGCCCGCATATGGTTCCCGCCGCCAGATCGGAGAGCAGCGAGCGGCTACGGAACTCCTCCCGGCCGTGGATATTGGAGAGATGCACCTCTATGAAAGGGATCTCCACCGCCGCCAGGGCGTCGCGCAGCGCCACGCTGGTGTGGGTGAAAGCGGCCGGGTTGATGATGATGAACTTCACCCCCTCTTCCCGGGCGGCGTGTACGCGCTCTACCAGCTCGTGCTCCGCATTGCTCTGCTGGTGCTCCAGGCGACGCCCCGCCTCCGCTGCGATCTGCTGCAGGCGGGAGGTGATGGCGGCCAGGCTGGTGGAGCCGTAGTGATCCGGTTCACGCATGCCCAGCAGATTCAGGTTCGGGCCGTTCAGCAGCAGCAGCTCAGCCATGGAGTATTCCCGTTGGTTGGGTGGTTGCATCGGATGGCGCCAATTCTGACCGAACTGGATTGCTATGTCCAGAATCCGGCGACTTTTCCGCACGTTCGCGGCAGTTTCCCGCCCCTTGCCTCAGCGCAGCGCCCCCGCCAGGTGGTCATTGAAGCTGGCGGCATCCATGAAGCCGATCACCCTCCACGCCTTGCGCTCCTGCATGTCCGGGCCGAAGAACAGGATTGCCGGCGGTCCGATCAGGTTGAATCTTTGCAGCAGCTCCTTGTCCTGGGCGTCGTTGGCGGTAACGTCGGCCTGCAACAGCAGTGTGTCAGCCCTCTTCAGGGAGGCGATTACGGTCGCGTCGCTGAAGGTGTACCTCTCTAGCTCCTTGCAGGAGACGCACCAGTCGGCATAGAAGTCCAGCATCACGGGCCGGCCCTGGCGGCCGGCGTTGGTGAGCTCGCGCTCCAGATCCCGCAGCGACTTGATCCGGCGGAACGCCAGATGCTCCGTGCCGCTCCCTGCCGTCCCCCCGGCCACCAGCACGCCGCGCAGCGGTTGCATTACATCCTTGCCCCCCGCGGCGGCGCCGGTCAGCAGCAGGGCGCCGTAGATCAGCAGCACCACCCCGATCCCCTTCCACAGCCTGCCCCAGCCCGGTTCGCTCCTCTCCAGCGCCCCCAGATAGATGGCGGAGACGATAAACAGCAGCGCCCAGAGCAGCATCGCCACCGCTGGCGGCACGACACGCTCCAGCATCCAGATGGCCACCGCCAGCAGCAGCACCCCGAATACCGCCTTGACGGCCTCCATCCACGGTCCGGCCCTGGGCAGCAGCCTGCCCGCCGACGCGCCGATGGCCAGCAACGGGGCGCCCATGCCGAGACTCAGGGCAAACAGGGCCAGTCCCCCCAGCAGCGCATCCCCGGTCTGGCCTATGTAGATCAGCGCCCCCATCAGCGGAGCAGCCACGCACGGTCCGACGATGAGGGCGGAAAGGAACCCCATCGCCGCCACCCCCCCC
>WFXP01000133.1 GCA_015490535.1 Gammaproteobacteria bacterium | reverse complement strand
GCGCGCCGGCCGGCGCGCAAGTTTCGGGTTGGACTGCAGGTAGCGGGCGGCGGCAGCAGCGATTCTCGCCTGCTTGCGGCGTTGCACCGTCTCGGCCGCGGAGCCGAAGCGGCTGGATGAGCGGTAGCGGACTTCGATGAACGCCAGGCTGGCGCCGTCCCCCATGATCAGATCGATCTCCCCGCAGCGGCAGCGGTAGTTTCTCTCGTACAGCTCCAGGCCCTGGGCCAGCAGATAGTCACAGGCCATCTGTTCGGCGCGGTCTCCCCGCTGTCTGGAGGATGGGCTCATTCCTGGGGTGTGGCCGCCTCGGGCAGCAGGCGCGGTACTCCCCGCTCGAAGATGGCCCAGGAGAGCCGGCGGTGCAGGCGGCCGCTCTGATCCATCATCAGGGTGCCGGTCTCGCCGTCGAAGCGCTCGTACGACTGGCTCTGCAGGGAGGCCAGCGCCCCGATCAGGTTGTAGGCGTCCACCCCCAGGGCATAGAGACGGTTGAGCTGGGAGTCGGGAGCGATGGCGAACTGTTGCTTGATGGTGCGGCGCAGTTTCCTGTTGCCGCTCCCGGTATCCAGGATCCAGGGCATGTCGCAGAAGCGGATGCCGTTCAGATCGCTGTCCATGGCCCGGTTCGGCTTGCCGGTATATGCGTGGGAGGTGGCGTACACCGGGACGTCACCGGCGTCGTGGAAACGCAGCTGGGGACGCAGCTGACGCAACTGGCGGGGGAAGCCGGGCATGAATATGGCGTCCACGCCTATCGGTATGTCCTCCACGTCTCCCTCCTTGCCGTCGCTCTGGCGCTGTTGCCGGGCTGGTCGCCTGGCGGCGGCCACCACGGCGGCGTTGCTCTCCGCGGCCTTGAGCAGGCGGGCGACGGGGGTGGAGAAATCCTGCCCTTCGGGATCGTAGCTCTGGGCGGCTACGATCCTGCTGCCGCTCTTTTCCCACTCCGAGGCGAAGGCGCTGGCCACCCTCTGCCCCCACGGGGTGGCGGGATAGAGGATCCCCACCTGGCTGTAGCCATCCGCCCAGATGCGCCGGGCCGCCTGGCGCGCCTCATCCTCCGGCGAAAGGCCCAGCTGGAACAGATCGGGGGGCAGCCGGAGGAGATTGGGATCAAGGTAGTTCAGCGCCAGGGTGGGCGCCGTGGCGACGCCGGACTCCACCAGCAGCGCCAGGTCCCGCTTGTCCAGCGGGCCCACCACCAGTCCGGAGCCGTCCGCCAGCGCGCGCTGGTACATCTCCTGGATGGCGTCACCGCCGGCATCGTAGATGCGGATTCTTCTCTCCCCGTCGCTACCCCGCTCCCGCGCGGCATAATAGGCGGCTATGAAACCGTTACGTATCGCCTCGCCCGCAGGTTTCAGATCCCCGCTCAGCGGCAGCAGCAGCGCAATGTTGCCAGGATCCAGGGAGAGGCTCCTTTCGCTCTGCTCATACAAGGCGGCGAGAATGGCGCCGCCGGCGGGGTGGCCGGGGAAACTCTCCTGCCACCGGGCCAGCTGTTCACGCATCTGTTGCCCGCCACGGCGGGCCGATCTGGAGATGCGCATCAGCTCGATCCAGCCACTCAGCTGGTGAGGTGGCGGCAGGGTCTTCACCGCGGCAAGGGATTGATCGTCGGTGCGGGACAGGGATTGCCAGATGGCCTTGCGATTGTTTTCGATGGCGCTGCGCCTGGTGAGCAGCGGCTCCAGCGCCACCCGTTCCCGAGCGGCGTGCAGATGTTTTCCAATCATGCTGTAGGCGGTGGCGCGCAGGCGGTGATAGTCTGCTTTCCTGGCCTGCGGGGCGTCGCCGGGCAGCGGCGCGGCGAGCAGTTGCAGCGTCTCGCGGGGATTCTGCTCCAGGATCGCCACATAGGCGCTCAGCAGCCGTTTGCGTATGCGCTGCGAGCTGTCCAGGGCGTCCTGCGGCATGGAGCCGAGAATCTGCCGGGCATGGCGCGTGAAGTTGCCCAGGGCCAGGATATTGGCCGCGCGCAGCTGGTAGTCCTGACGCTGCGGGGCATCCGCCCTGGTGGCCAGGCGGGTGTACTCGCGCGCCATGGCCAGATAGCGTTGCCGCTCTGCGGTGGTGCGGGCCGGGGTGGTTGGATCCGTGAACGTGGGTTGTGGCGGCGCCGTCGTGGCGCAGGAACTCAGGAGGAGCACCACGAGGCAGACGACAAGGGCAGTGAGGAATCTGGGCATGACTCGGCTGCGATATGTTAGATTGATGGTGCTAACGACCATATCTTTCCATTGTAACAATAATGCCATCCGAGACCATCCCCAACCCGGGAACCCTATACGTGGTTGCCACCCCAATCGGTAACCTGGCGGACATCACCTACCGGGCGGTCGAGGTGCTGGGCGCGGTGCAGCTGATAGCGGCGGAGGACACCCGCCACAGTGCCAGGCTGCTGCAGCGCTACGGCATCGGCACCCCCTGTATGGCGCTGCATGAGCACAACGAGCGGGCGCAGCTGGAACGATTGATCGGCAGGCTGAAGCGGGGTGATTCCATCGCTCTGATCTCCGACGCCGGGACGCCGCTGATCAGCGATCCCGGCTACCTGCTGGTGAGGGAAGCGCGCGAGCAGGGGTTGGGAGTAGTACCGGTCCCGGGTCCGAGCGCTTTCCTGGCCGCTCTCTCGGTCTCCGGGTTGCCCACCAATCGCTTCTGCTTCGAGGGATTTCTGCCGCCCCGTGACGGGGCGCGCCGCAGCCGTCTGGAGGCGCTGCGGGACGAGGAGCGAACACTCGTTTTCTACGAATCCCCCCGCCGTATCGGCGCCACCCTGCGGCAGATGAGCGAGGTGTTCGGCGCCGGGCGGCCGGCGGTAATAACCAGGGAGCTGACCAAGAGCTTCGAAACAATCCATGGCGACACCCTGGAGAATCTCTGCCGCTGGATGGAGCAGGACTCGAACCGGAGCAAGGGTGAATTCGTGCTGCTGGTTGCCGGCGCCGCGAAGCGTCCGGCCGGTGCGGGGCTCGATGCCCATGCCGGGAGGGTAGCGGAGATTCTGGCGGCAGAGCTGCCATCCCGGCAGGCGGCGGAGCTGGCGGCCAGGATCACCGGGGAGAGGAAAAACCTGCTCTATGAACATATCGTCGCCCCGGAGCGCCGCTCCTGATATCCGCGCTTAGAGGGTTTTCACCAAATCGTGTGGGTGAAATGGCGGATCATCCTTGACAGGCGTAATGCACGCCGGAAGATGGTCGGCAGAAGGGGATTGGGGACACTTTGGAATTGGCCAGATCACTTGCAATTTGCGCAGGTTGCGGATACTCCGGTGGTCTCCAGCCAGACAGTCCCAATCCCCGAGTATGTGGCGTGCATTCCGCCTGTCAAGGACGGAGCCGCTACGCGGTGATTCGCCATTTCATCCACACGATTTGGTGAAAACCCCGCTATAATGTGCAGGGAGAGTCGGCCAGACAGTCGCTGTGCCCGCGAGGGCAGGGAGGAAAGTCCGGGCTCCACAGGGCAAGGCGCCAGGTAACGCCTGGGAGGCGCAAGCCTACGGAAAGTGCCACAGAAAACATACCGCCCAAGCACCAATTGGTGCCGGCAAGGGTGAAAAGGTGCGGTAAGAGCGCACCGCGCCGATGGTAACATCGGTGGCAGGGTAAACCCCGCCTGGAGCAAGACCAAATAGGGGAACCAGCGTTTCGCGATGCGTGGCCCGCGCAGTTCCCGGGTAGGTCGCTCGAGGTACATGGCGACATGTACCCCAGATGAATGGCTGTCCACGACAGAACCCGGCTTATCGGCCGACTCTCCCGTTTTGTCGATCCGGCGGTGGAGAAAAGTGTTTTTTGGCATACGGAGCGAACCGGCAGCAGGGATTGCCCCGGAAGGCTCGGGTCGTAATGGTGTCTCTGTTTTCTCCCGGAATCTCCCCGTCTCGCGCCCGCCTGAGCGGCTTCCGGACGTAAGCTAGATTTTTCTATATATTTTCCCGATAACTTTTTGTTTTTGATGAACTCGTTTTGCCGGTCTCCTCCGGCCGCCGTGCGATCCTTTCCGGTTTGTCTAAGTCATTGTGCGAAAAGCAGGAAACTTATTCCCAAATTGTGCGGCAAAACGCTTGACCTGAATGGGCGCTGCTCCTATAGTGTGACGAAATAGTAACAAAGTGGATCAAAGTGGGGAGTTGTGGATCCACGGCAACGGGAAAGGGGAGCAGATTTTGCTGCGCGGACTGAATGCGCTCACGCTGGATGGCAAGGGACGGATGGGGATCCCTACCAGATACCGTGAACAGCTGCGGGACAACGGCGGCGGCCAGCTGATCGTGACGCTGGATCCGAGCGATCCATGTCTGCTGCTCTATCCCCGCCCCGAGTGGGAGGTGATAGAGCGCAAGCTGGTGCGCCTGCCCTCCCTGAACCGCCAGGCTCGCAAGCTGCAGCGGGTGTTGATGGGGCACGCCTCCGAGGTGGAGCTGGATGGCGCGGGGCGCATCCTCCTGAGCGCGGAGCTGCGTGAATCGGCATTCCTAGAGAAGCATGTGATGCTGGTGGGCCAGGGCAACAAGTTCGAGCTGTGGAGCGAACAGAACTGGAAAGAGCGGCGGGTACAGTGGCTTGCGGAGGATGACAGCGAGCTCGCCGCCGAGCTGGAGACGCTGGCGCTGTAGCCGGGCTCGACCGCGGGCCGGGCCGGAAGGAGGCGTCCCGGGCATCGCGGCGGAGCGGGTCACACAGATGGCAGACGATTTCGGGCACCACCCGGTGCTGCTGGAGGAGGCGATGGACGCCTTGGCGATCCGGGAGGAGGGCATATATATAGATGGCACTTTCGGCCGTGGCGGGCATAGCGGGGCGATCCTGCGGCGCCTGGGACCGCGGGGCCGGTTGCTGGCTCTCGACAAGGATCCGGAAGCGGTGCAGGCGGGGCTTGAGCGATTTGCCGCGGAGTCCCGTTTCGTCGTGCGGCAGGGGTCGTTTACCGCCATGGAGCGGCTGGTGCGGGAGCGGGGCTGGCAGGGACGGGTCGCGGGAATTCTGCTCGACCTGGGGGTCTCTTCCCCCCAGCTGGACGACGCCCGGCGTGGCTTCAGCCTGCGCCGTGACGGCCCGCTGGACATGCGCATGGACCCCGGCAGCGGCGCCAGTGCGGCCCGCTGGCTGGCGGGTGCCGGGGAGGGGGAGATAGCCAAGGTGCTGCGGGAGTATGGTGAAGAGCGTTTTGCGCGGCGTATCGCGCGGCGCATCGTTGCGCGCCGCGCCGCGGGGAGACCGGTGGAAAGCACGGCGCAGCTCGCTGAACTGGTGGCCGCATGCGTGCCGCGGCGGGAGCCGGGCAAGGATCCGGCCACGCGCACCTTTCAGGCCATACGCATCCATGTCAACCGTGAACTGGAGGAGCTGGAGGAGTTGCTGCGGCAGGTGCCGCGCATGCTGGCCCCCGGCGGGCGGCTGGCAGTGATCAGTTTTCATTCGCTGGAAGACCGGATGGTAAAACGCTTCATGCGCAACGAGGCACGCGGCGACCGGTATCCGCCGGATCTGCCGGTTACCCTGGAGCAGGTGCGGCCGCGCATGCGGGTGGTGGGGCGCGCCATCCGGGCCGGGGCGGCCGAGCTGGCCCGCAATCAGAGGGCGCGCAGCGCGGTGCTGCGGGTGGCGGAGCGCCTGCCATGAAACTCAATGGCACTTTTCTGGCGCTTCTTCTGGCGGCCTCGGTAATCGGCTCCGCACTGGGGGTGGTGTACGCAAAGCACACCAGCCGCAAGCTATTCGTGGAGCTGCAGACCCTGGAAAAGATCCGGGACGAAATGGAGGTGGAATGGGGCCAGCTGCAGCTGGAGCAGAGCACCTGGGGCACCCATGCACGGGTGGAGGGAATTGCGCGTGAGCAGCTGGAGATGGTGATGCCGCCGGTGGACGCAGTCGTGATAGTCAAACCATGAATCAGGTTCAGGCCAGACCCTCGTTTCGCGGACGGCTTCTGTTCACGCTGTTCATGATCGGTTGCGCCATGTCGGTGCTGGTGGCGCGCGGGGTGGATCTGCAGGTGCTGAACAAGGAGTTCCTGCAGGAGGAGGGAACCGCGCGCTACCTGCGCGAGATCTCCATCGCCGCCCACCGGGGCAGCATACTGGACCGTCACGGCCAGCCCCTGGCGGTCAGCACCCCGGTGGACTCGGTATGGGTGGAGCCGCGCCAGTTCCTGACGGCCCGCTCCCGCTGGCCGGAGCTGGCCGGGGTGCTGCGGATCCCGGAGCAGCGGCTGCAGGAGGCGCTGCAGGGGCGTGAGAAACGGGAGTTCGTCTATATCGTGCGGCGCATCGCCCCCGCCCTGGCGGCCCGGGTCATGGCACTGCAGATCCCCGGGGTCTCCCTGCAGCGCGAATACCGCCGCTACTACCCAGCCGGTGAGGTGACCGGGCACCTGCTCGGGTTCACCAATGTGGACGATGTCGGGCTGGAGGGGCTGGAGCTGGCCTACGACAACTGGCTGCGCGGTACCCCCGGCAGCAAGCGCGTCATAAAGGACCGCCTGGGGCACGTGGTGGAGGATGTGGAGCGTATCGAGCAGCCGCGCCCGGGCAGGGATCTGCAGCTGACCATAGACCGCCGTCTGCAGTACCTGGCCTACCGGGAGCTGCTGGCGGCGGTAAAGCGGCACCGGGCGAAGGGTGGCTCCCTGGTGCTGCTGGATGCCCGCAGCGCCGAGGTGCTGGCGATGGTCAACCAGCCCGCCTTCAACCCCAACAACCGGGAGAGGCTGCGGGGGGAGCGCTACCGCAACCGCGCCATAACCGACATGTTTGAGCCCGGATCCACCATGAAACCGTTCACCATAGCCACAGCCCTGCAGAGCGGCCGTTACCGGCCCGGCACCCTGATCGATACCGCACCGGGATACTACAGGGTGGGCGGTCACACGGTGCGCGACAGCCGCAACTACGGACGCATCGATCTATCCACCATCATTCAGAAGTCCAGCAACGTAGGGGCCAGCAAGATAGCCCTTACCCTGGCTCCCGAGCGGATCTGGCAAACCTTCCACCGGGTGGGGTTCGGCGAGCTGGCCGGAGAGGGCTTCCCTGGTGAGTCGAGCGGGGTGTTCAGCGACTACCACACCTGGAGCGAGCTGGAGCGCGCCACCCTGGCCTTTGGCTACGGGGTGGCGGTAACCCCGCTGCAGCTGGCGCGCGCCTACACCGTTCTGGCGGGTGACGGGCGCCTCCGGACGGTGTCGGTGGTCAAGGGACAGGGGGAGCAGCTGGACGCCGGTCCCAGGGTATTCAGCGGCAGGGTATTGCGCCAGGTGCGCAGCATGATGGAGCGCGTGGTCTTCGGTGAGGGGACCGGAACCAGGGCCGCGGTGCCGGGCTACCATGTGGCGGGCAAGACCGGCACGGTCAGGAAGCCGGTGGCGGGAGGCTACTCCGAGGATCGCTACGTGGCCCTGTTCGCCGGCATGGCGCCGGCCAGCGACCCGCGCCTGGTAATGGTGGTGGTGGTGGATGAGCCATCCGGTGAGGAGTTCTATGGGGGGGATGTGGCTGCGCCGGTCTTCGCCAGGGTGATGGCGGGGGCCCTGCGCCTGCTGGCCATCCCCCCGGATGCGCTGCCGGGCCAGGGACAGCAACTGGCCGCCCTCGCGGGGCAGGAGCGATGACAGCGGTGGCGCAGCTGCATCAGGCTCCCCACCTGAGCACCCTCCTGCCCGGCATGGTGCTTCCGCTGGATCCGGTCATAGCCGGTCTGGAGCTGGACAGCCGCAGGATCCAGCCGGGCGATCTGTTTCTGGCGCTGCATGGCGGCCGCACCTCCGGCCACCAGTTCATCGACCAGGCGATAGAGAGGGGCGCGGCGGCGGTGTTGTGGGAGGCGCCGCCGGCGAGCAAGATCGAGATCCGCCGGCGGATCCCGCTGATTCCGGTTCCGGATCTGCGGATGCGCGCTGGAGAGGTAGCGGACCGCTTCTACGGAAGCCCCTCCCGCGAGCTGCAGGTGGTGGGGATAACCGGCACCAACGGCAAGACATCCTGTTGCCACTTTCTCGCCCGGGCGCTGGGCGACGACCCCCCCGTGGGGATCATCGGCACCCTGGGCCACGGACTGCCGGGAGAGCTGGAGCAGAGCGGCAACACCACCCCGGACGCGGTGACGGTGCACTCCCTGCTGGCCCGGTTCCGGGAGCGGGGGGCGCGCCGGGCGGTCATGGAGGTCTCCTCCCATGCGCTGCAGCAGGGGCGCGTCCAGGGGGTCAGGTTTGACACCGCCCTGTTCACCAATCTGAGCCGGGACCATCTGGACTATCACGGAGACATGGCCAGCTACGGGGCGGCCAAGAGCCGGCTGTTCCGGATGCCGGGCCTGCGCCGGGCGGTGATCAACCAGGATGACCGCTTCGGTCGGGAGCTGCTGGAGAGCCTGCCGCCAGGGGTCGAGAGATGCGGATTTTCGCTGCAGGGCGCGCGGGAAGGTGGCGCCACCGTGACGGCCGGCAGCCTGCATCTCTCCCCCGGCGGTATACGTATGGAGGTGCAGACCCCCCGGGGAGGCTGCGTGGTGCAGAGTCCGTTGCTGGGCCGCTTCAACGCCAGCAACCTGCTGGGGGTGCTCGCGGTGCTTCTGGCGCTGGGAGTCGCCCCCGGAGAGGCCGCCGCCCGGCTGGGGGAGCTGAAACCGGTTCCGGGGAGGATGGAGTCCTTCAGGAGAGAGGGGACGCCGCTGGTGGTGGTGGACTACGCCCACACCCCGCAGGCGCTGGAGCAGGTATTGACTGCCCTGCGTGAGCACGGGGAGAGGCTCTGGTGCGTGTTCGGCTGCGGCGGCGAGCGGGATCGCGGCAAGCGGCCGCTGATGGGTGCCGTCGCCGCGCGCCATGCCGACCATCTGGTGATTACCGACGACAACCCGCGTGGCGAGGATCCCGGCGCCATCGTCGCCGATATCCTGGGCGGAGTTCCCGGCTATGCGGATGCCGTGGTCTGCCACGACCGGGTCGGGGCCATCGAATCGGCTCTCCGGCGGGCGTCGGAGCGGGATGTGGTGCTGGTGGCCGGCAAGGGTCACGAACGCTTCCAGCAGGTGGGCGGGCTCAAGCTTCCCTTCAGCGACCGGGAGGTGGTGCAGGATATGCTGACCCGGAGAGGCGGACACCATGGCTGAGCAGATCGCCCTCTCCGTTCTCGCCGAACGGATCGGCGCCCGGCTGCGCGGCGGCGATCCGCCGTTCTCCGGGGTGAGCACCGACAGCCGCACCCTGCGACCGGGGGATCTGTTCGTCGCCCTGCGCGGACCCAACTTCGACGGGCACGCCTTCGCGGCGCAGGCGCAGGCCAGGGGGGCGGTGGCACTGATGGTGGACCGTCCGCTGGAGAGCGCGCTGCCCACCATGGAGGTGGAGGACACCCGCATCGGGCTGGGGCGGCTGGCAGCTGCGTGGCGCGGCCGGTTTGCGCTGCCGCTGGTGGCGGTGACCGGCAGCAACGGCAAGACCACGGTAAAGGAGATGCTGGCGGCGATCCTGGAGCGGCAGGGTCCGGTGCTGGCCACCCGTGGCAACCTGAACAACGACATCGGCGTGCCCCTGACCCTGCTGCGCCTGCGCCCCGTACACCGCGCGGCGGTGGTGGAGATGGGGGCCAGCCGCGCCGGCGAGATCGCCTGGCTGACCGGCCTGGCCCGCCCCTCGGTGGCGCTGATCACCAACGCCGCGGCGGCCCATCTGGAGGGCTTCGGCTCCCTGGAGGGGGTAGCGCGGGCCAAGGGGGAGATCTACGGCGGGCTGGAGGAGGGCGGCGTGGCGGTGGTCAACGCGGATGACCCCTTCTGCGAACTGTGGCTCGGTCTGAACCGGGAGCGCAGGGTGATCACCTTTGGCCTGGAGCGGGAGGCCGATGTGAGCGCCCGCTGGGAGGCGCGGGCGGATGGCAGCAAGTTTGTGCTCACTACGCCTTGCGGCGCCGTCGAGCTGTGGCTCCCCCTGCCGGGGCGGCACAATGTGATGAACGCCCTGGCCGCCGCCGCGGCGGCGGTGGCGCTCGGAGTGGAGCCGGAGACCATCGGCAGCGGGCTGCAGGAGGTCGCGCCGGCTCCGGGGCGGCTGGAACGCAAGCGGGGGATCCGCGGGGCCTGCATCATCGACGACAGCTACAACGCCAATCCGGCATCCCTGGGGGCGGCCCTGAAGGTGTTGGCGGCGGCGCCGGGCGAGCGTCTGCTGGTGATGGGGGACATGGCGGAGCTGGGCGATGAGGCCCGGCAGCTGCACCGGCAGATTGGACGTGCGGCGCGCCGGGAGGGTATCCAGCGGCTCTACGCCACCGGGGAGCTGAGCCGTGCGGCGGTGAGGGAGTTCGGCTCCGGAGGGCGCCATTTCGACAGCCGCGAGCAGCTGATCGATGCCCTGCGGGAGGAGCTGGGCCCGCAGCTCACGCTGCTGGTGAAGGGCTCCCGTAGCGCGGGTATGGAGCAGGTGGTGGAGGCCCTGCTCGGGAGCGGGGAGGGGGAGTAGATGCTGCTCTATCTGACTGAATATCTGGTGCGCTTCCACAGCGGATTCAACGTATTCCAGTATCTTACCCTGCGCGCCATTCTCGGTGTCCTGACCGCCCTGGTCATTTCGTTCCTGGTGGGTCCGCTGATGATCCGGCGCCTGAGCCGCTACCAGATTGGCCAGACGGTGCGCGACGACGGTCCGCAGAGCCATCTGAGCAAGGCGGGAACCCCCACCATGGGAGGGGCGCTGATCCTGGTGGCCATCGGAATAAGCACCCTGCTCTGGTCGGATCTCGGCAACCGCTACGTCTGGGTGGCGCTGCTGGTGACCTTCGCCTTCGGCGCCATAGGCTTCGTGGATGACTACAAAAAGCTGGTGCGCCGCGATCCGCGCGGCCTGACCCCGCTCCACAAGTATTTCTGGCAGTCGCTGGCCGGGCTCGCGGCGGCGCTGTTCCTCTACTACACCGCCGAGCGGCCGGTGGAGACCCAGCTCATCGTGCCGTTCGTGAAGGATGTGGTGATCGACCTGGGCTTCGGCTACGTGCTGCTCACCTATTTCGTAATCGTGGGAACCAGCAACTCGGTGAACCTCACCGACGGCCTGGATGGGCTGGCGATCCTGCCCTCGGTGATGGTGGCAGGCGGGCTGGGGGTGTTTGCCTATCTGGCGGGCAACGCGGTGTTCGCCCGCTACCTGGGGATTCCCTTCGTGCCCGGGGTCGGGGAGATCGTGGTGCTGTGCGGTTCGCTGATGGGGGCCGGTCTCGGCTTTCTCTGGTTCAACACCTATCCCGCGCAGGTGTTCATGGGCGACGTGGGCGCGCTGGCGCTGGGGGCGGCGCTGGGGGTGGTTGCGGTGCTGGTGCGCCAGGAGCTGGCCCTGATGATCATGGGCGGGGTGTTTGTCATGGAGACCGTCTCGGTGATTTTGCAGGTGGTCTCCTACAAGCTGACCGGGAGGCGCATCTTCCGCATGGCGCCGCTGCACCACCACTTCGAGCTGAAGGGGTGGCCGGAGCCCAGGGTTATCGTGCGCTTCTGGATCGTGACCATCATCCTGGTGCTGGTGGGTCTCTCCAGCCTGAAGATTCGGTGAACGGTATGGCACTGGAGAGCCGCCGGCAGATTCGGACCGAACCGCAGCGGGAGATCGTCGTCGGTCTCGGCGAGACCGGCCTCTCCTGCGCCCGTTTCCTGGCCCGGAGCGGTGCGCAGGTCACTGTCATGGACAGCCGCGACATGCCCCCCGCCCTGCAGCGGCTGCGGCGGGAGCTCCCCGGGGTGGAGGCGATCACCGGGGGGTTCGACGCGGAGCTGTTGCGGCGCGCCCGGCGGCTGGTGGTCAGCCCCGGAGTGGCGCTGCGCGAACCCCCCATAGCCGCGGCCATCGAGGCCGGCGTTCCGGTGGTGGGGGACATCGAACTGTTCGCCCGGAGCGCGGATGCCCCGGTGATCGCCATAACCGGCTCCAACGGCAAGAGCACGGTGACGGAGCTGGTGGGCGCCATGGCCCGGCAGGCGGACAGGGAGGTGCTGCTGGGCGGCAACCTGGGCACCCCGGCGCTGGATCTGCTGAGGGAGGAGCGCCCCGACTTTTACGTGCTGGAGCTCTCCAGCTTCCAGCTGGAGACCACCAGCAGTCTGAATGCCCGGGTCGCCGTGGTTCTAAACGTGAGCGCCGATCACCTGGACCGCTACCGGAGCATGGAGGAGTACAGCCGCGCCAAGCAGCGCATCTACCGCGGTGACGGGGTGATGGTGATCAATGCCGACGATGCGCGGGTGGCGCGGATGGCGCAGGGCGGGCGCAGCGTGGTGCGCTTCGGTTCGGGACAGCCGCAGCCGGGTGACTTCGGCCTGCGCGACATCAACGGCGAGTCGTGGCTGGCCCGGGGGGAGGAGCTGATCCTGCCGGTCCGCGAGCTGCGTATTCCAGGGCGGCACAACCAGCTCAACGCCCTCGCCGCCCTGGCGCTGGGCAAGGCCATGGAGCTGCCGCTGGATGCCATGAGGGAGGCGCTGCGCAACTTCCGTGGTCTGCCGCACCGCACCGAGTGGATTGCGGAGCTGGACGGAGTGAACTGGTACAACGACTCCAAGGCCACCAACGTGGGTGCCACCCTGGCCGCCCTGAGCGGGATGGAGGGGCAGGTGGTGCTGATCGCCGGGGGGGAGGGCAAGGGCGCCGACTTCTCCACCCTGTGCCAGGCCATCGCGGCCAAGGCGCGCGCCGTGATCCTGATGGGGCGCGACGCCTCCCTGATGGCCCGGGTGCTGGAGGGGATGGCGCCGGTGGAGTATGCCAGCAGGATGGAGGAAGCGGTGGCCCTGGCGCGCCGCTGGGCGGAGCCGGGGGACAGCGTGCTGCTGTCGCCCGCCTGTGCCAGTTTCGACATGTACAGCGGTTTCGAGGAGCGCGGCCGGGCCTTCGTTGCGGCGCTCACCGGATTGATGAGAGAGGAGCAGCTCTAGTGGCCATCGCCATCGGCAGGGGCAGTCCGCAGCGGCCGGTCGCCGGGCGTGCCACACGGCCGCGCCGGGAGCCCAGGTACGATCCCCTTATGGCCGCCACGGCGCTGGCGCTGCTGGGTCTGGGGCTGGTGATGGTGGGATCCTCCTCCATAGGTATCGCGGACCGGGATTTCGGCATGCCGCTCTACTATGTCGTCCGCCAGGGGGTGTTCGTGCTGGTGGGGCTGGCGCTGGCGCTGCTGGTGCTGCGCATTCCGCTCACGGTGTGGGAACGGGCCGGACCGTTCCTGCTGCTGTTCGGCTATGTGCTGCTGGGACTGGTGCTGCTGATCGGGCGCGAGATCAATGGCAGCACCCGCTGGATATCGCTGGGGCCGGTGAACCTGCAGGTGTCGGAACTCTTCAAGCTGTTCATGATCATCTACCTGGCGGGCTACATCCGGCGCCACGAGGAGGCGGTGCAGGGCAGCGTGGCCGGCTTCCTGAAGCCCCTGGCGCTGCTCGGCGCAGCCTGCCTGCTGCTGCTGCTGGAGCCGGACTTTGGCGCGGCCGCGGTGTTGGCCGTGACCGTGCTCGGGGTGCTGTTTCTGGCCGGGGTGCGCTGGTGGCTGTTCGGGGTGCTGGTGCTGCTGGTGGCCGGTCTGGCGGCGCTGCTGGCGGTCTCGGCCCCCTACCGCATGGCGCGCATGACCACCTTTCTCAACCCCTGGGCGGATCCGTACAACAGCGGCTTCCAGCTCACCCAGGCGCTGATCGCCTTCGGCCGGGGCGAGTGGCTCGGCGTGGGGCTGGGTGGAAGCGTACAAAAGCTGTTCTACCTGCCCGAGGCGCACACCGATTTCCTGTTTGCCGTGCTGGCGGAGGAGCTGGGCCTGGTGGGGGTGGTGGTGGTGATAGCGCTGTTTACGCTGCTCGTCTGGCGCGCGCTGCTGGTGGGGCGCAGCGCCTGGCTGGCGG
This sequence comes from Gammaproteobacteria bacterium, assembly GCA_015490535.1. Classification (GTDB taxonomy): domain Bacteria; phylum Pseudomonadota; class Gammaproteobacteria; order Thiohalospirales; family Thiohalospiraceae; genus DRMK01. The sequence continues at coordinate 12,758 of WFXP01000133.1, read as the reverse complement.
AGCGCCCCTTCGCCGCCTATCTGGCCTACGGGTTGGGGCTGGGGATCGCTCTGCAGGTGTTTGTCAATATCGGCGTGAACATGGGGATTCTGCCTACCAAGGGTCTGACCCTGCCGCTCATGAGCTACGGCGGCAGCAGCATCGTCGCCACCTGTATTGCGGTGGCGCTGCTGCTGCGGGTGGCGTACGAGAACCGTTTCGACGAGAACGGCAGGCCGCGCGCGGGGGAGCCATGGTGAGCCGGGTATTGATCATGGCGGGCGGCACCGGCGGGCACGTCTTTCCCGCCCTGGCGGTGGCGGACGCCATGCGCGAGCGGGGGCTGGAGGTCAGCTGGATGGGCACCCGGCGCGGCCTGGAGGCCGAGGTGGTGCCGGCGGCCGGCTACCAGATCGACTTCATCTCCATCAGTGGCGTGCGGGGCAAGGCGCTGGGGGGCTGGCTGCTGGCGCCGTTCAGGTCGGCGCTGGCGCTGCTCCAGGCGCTGCGCATTCTGTTGCGGCGGCGTCCCGGGGTGGTGCTGGGAATGGGCGGGTTCGTCACCGGCCCCGGAGGGATCGCCAGCTGGCTGCTGCGCCGTCCCCTGGTGATCCATGAGCAGAACGCCATTCCCGGCGTGACCAACCAGCTGCTGGCCAGATTTGCCACGCGGGTGCTGGAGGCGTTTCCGGACGCCTGCCTGACCCGCTACCACGCGGTGCACACCGGCAATCCCGTACGCGAGCAGTTTACCCGCCTGGCGCCGCCGGAGCAGCGCTTCCAGGCGCGCCGCGAGCAGCTGCGGCTGCTGGTGGTGGGTGGCAGTCTGGGGGCCCAGGCGCTGAACGAGACCCTGCCCCGCGCCGTAGCCCTGTTGCCGGAAGGGGAGCGCCCCGCCATCCGCCACCAGGCGGGCAGGGGCAAGGATGGGGCCGCCCGCGCCGCCTACGGCGAGGTGGGGGTGGAGGCGCGCGTGGAGCCGTTCATCGAAGATATGGCGGATGCCTACGGCTGGGCCGATCTGGTGATCTGCCGGGCCGGCGCCCTGACCGTCTCGGAGCTGGCGGCGGCCGGGGTGGGCTCGTTGCTGGTGCCCTATCCCCACGCAGTGGACGACCACCAGACCCACAACGCCATCTACCTGGAGGATGCCGGGGCCGCAATCCTGATCCCCCAGTCCCGCCTTACCGCGCGCATGCTGGCCGATCGGCTGCTGGAGTTCGTGGCGGATGCCCGCCGGGGGCGCCGCAAGCTCCTGGCCATGGCGCAGGCGGCGCGGCGCCTGGCGAAACCCGACGCCACCCGGCAGGTGGTGGAGCAGTGTCTGGAGGTGGCCCGTGGTTGAGGTGCTGGATAAGGTGCACGAGGCCGAGGGCGGCATGGGGCGCATCCGCCGCATCCATTTCGTGGGGATCGGGGGGGTCGGCATGAGCGGCATCGCCGAGGTGCTGCTCAATCTGGGGTATCAGATCTCCGGCTCCGATCTGCGCGAGAACGCCACCGTGGCGCGCCTCGCGCGGCAGGGGATCCGGATCCGGCTGGGGCACGCCGCCGCCAACGTCCAGGGTGCCGACGTGGTTGTGATCTCCAGCGCGGTGGAGGCGGACAACCCCGAAGTGGTGGCGGCGCGGGAGGGGCGTATTCCGGTGGTGCGCCGCGCGGAGATGCTGGCCGAGCTGATGCGTTTCCGGTTCGGCATCGCGGTGGCCGGCACCCACGGCAAGACCACCACCACCAGCCTGATCGCCAGCCTGCTGGCGGAGGGGGGGCTGGATCCCACCTACGTCATCGGCGGCCAGCTCAACAGCTCCGGGGTCAACGCCCGGCTGGGAGCCAGCCGCTACCTGGTGGCGGAGGCGGACGAGAGCGACGCATCGTTCCTGCATCTGCAGCCGATGCTGGCGGTAGTGACCAACATCGACGCGGATCACATGGAGACCTACGGCGGCGACTTCGAACGGCTGCGCCAGACCTTCATCGAGTTCCTGCACCATCTGCCGTTCTACGGCCTGGCGGTGCTCTGCCTCGACGACCCGGTGGTGCGCGGCATCCTGCCAGAGGTGGCCAAGCCGGTGCTCACCTACGGCTTTCACGAGGCGGCCGACGTGCACGCCTTCGACCTGCAGCAGGAGGGCTCCCGCAGCCGCTTCCGGGTGATCCTGCCGGGCCGCCGCCAGCCGCTGGAGATCACCCTCAACATGCCTGGACGGCACAACGTGCTGAACGCGCTGGCAGCCATCGCGGTGGCCGGCGAGCTGGGGGTGGGGGACGTGGCCATGGGCAGGGCGCTGGCCTCGTTCCAGGGGATCGGGCGCCGCTTCGTCATCCGCGACGCCGTGGCCATACGCGGCGGCAGGGTAATGCTGGTGGATGACTACGGCCACCATCCGCGCGAGATCGAGGCCACCATCGAGGCGATCCGCAGCGGCTGGCCCGGGCGCCGCCTGGTGGTGGCCTTCCAGCCGCACCGTTACACCCGCACCCGGGATCTGCTGGATGACTTCGCGCAGGTGCTCTCCCGGACCGACGTTCCGCTGGTGCTGGAGGTCTATTCCGCCGGGGAGAAGCCCATCGCCGGCGCTGACGGGCGCAGCCTGTGCCGCGCCATCCGCAGCCGCGGCCATGTGGAGCCGGTATTCGTGGAGCAGCTGGAGGAGCTCCCGCAGGTGCTGGACAACATCCTGCGGGATGGCGACATCCTGCTCACCCTGGGGGCCGGCAGCATCGGCGCGGCCGCCGCCGCCCTCCCCGGGCAGCTCGGCAGGGAGGCGGCAAGGTGATGGCCTGTCCCGCCCCGCCGGCACTGCGCGGCACCATGCGCGAGCAGGAGCCGATGGCGCGTCACACCACCTGGCGCGTGGGCGGTCCGGCGCAGCGCTTCTACGAGCCTGCGGACCGCGACGATCTGGCGGCCCTGCTGCGCAGCCTGCCCCCGGACGAGCCGCTGTTCTGGCTGGGGCTGGGCAGCAATCTGCTGGTGCGCGACGGCGGGATCCGCGGCACCGTGATTCACACCACCGGACGGCTCTCTGCCCTGGAGCGGCTGGAGGGGGACCGGATCCGGGTGGAGGCCGGCGTGCCGTGCGCCCGCGTGGCCCGCTTCTGCGCCCGGGAGCGGCTCACCGGCGCGGAGTTCCTGGCCGGGATCCCGGGCACCATGGGGGGCGCCCTGCAGATGAATGCCGGAGCCTTCGGCGGTGAGACCTGGGACCTGGTGGCCGGGGTGGAGACCGTGGACCGGCAGGGGGTGCAGAGGCGCCGTGATCCCGCCGAGTACCGGGTCGGCTATCGCAGTGTGCAGGGCCCCCCGGGGGAGTGGTTCTGCGCCGCCACCCTGCAGCTGGAGGGCGGCGATCCGCGGGCGGCCCGGCAGCGCGTCCGCGACCTGCTGGAGCGGCGCGGCGCCACCCAGCCCACCGGTCTGCCCAGCGCCGGTTCGGTGTTCCGCAATCCCCCCGGCGACCACGCGGCGCGCCTGATCGAGGCGGCGGGGCTGAAGGGGGCGAGCATCGGTGGCGCCCGGGTATCCACCAAGCACGCCAACTTCATAATCAACAGCGGCGGCGCCAGCGCGGCGGACATCGAGGCACTCATCGAGCGGGTAGAGGCGGTGGTGCTGGAGAAGCACGGGGTGGAGCTGCAGCGCGAGGTGCATATCGTGGGGGAGCGGCTGCCGTGAACGCGAGCGAATTCGGCCGGGTGGCGGTGCTGATGGGAGGCTGGTCCAGCGAGCGGGAGATCTCGCTGCAGAGCGGTGCTGCGGTGCTGCAGGCGCTGCGGCGCAGGGGGGTCGATGCCCACGGGATCGAGGTGGGCAGGGAGATCGTGCAGCGGCTGGTCGAAGGGGATTTCCAGCGCGCTTTCGTTATGTTGCATGGCCGCGGCGGGGAGGATGGCGTCATCCAGGGGGTTCTGGAGGCGCTCGGGATCCCCTATACCGGCAGCGGCGTGCTGGGCTCCGCGCTGGGCATGGACAAGCTGCGCTGCAAGCAGATCTGGCAATCGCTCGGCCTGCCCGCGGGACGGTTCGAGCTGCTGCGGGAGGAGAGCGATCCCGACGCCATAACTGGGCGGTTGGGCCTGCCCCTGGCGGTAAAGCCGGTGCGCGAGGGTTCCAGCATCGGTGTCGTCAGGGTGCAGCGGGCCGATCGGCTGCTGCCCGCCTGGCGGGAGGCGGCGCGCCACGATCGCCAGGTGATGGTGGAGCCGTGGCTGGAAGGGGGAGAGTACACGGTGGCGATCCTGAACGGCGAGGCGCTCCCCCCGATCCGCATCGAGGCGGCGCGAGGGTTCTACGACTACCACGCCAAGTACCGCGCGGAGGATACCCGCTATCACTGCCCCAGCGGACTCTCCCCGCAGCAGGAGGAGGAGCTGCGGGATCTGGCGCTGCGGGCGTTCGAGGCGGTTGGCGGCCTCGGCTGGGGGCGGGTGGACGTTCTGCGCGACCGGGAGGGGAGATTCTGTCTCATGGAGAGCAACACCCTGCCCGGCATGACCGACCACAGCCTGGTGCCCATGGCGGCGCGCGCCGCCGGGATCGGCTTCGACGAGCTGGTGTGGCGCATCCTGGCGCACAGCCTGGAGTACCGCCCGCGGGAGGAGATGGATGTTCATCGGGCGTGACAGGAGAAGGAGGCGGGGCGCCAGCCGCAAGGCGGTTTCGCCCGCTCCCCGGCGCGTTCCGCTACGCCCCCTGGCCTGGCTGGCGGGTGCGGGCGCACTGCTCTACGGCCTGGTCTGGGCCGGCGGAGAGCTGGCGCGGCCCGGGACCCTGCCACTGCGCACCGCCCAGCTGCACGGGGAGTTCGTCCAGGTGACCCCGGCCGCCATCCGCGCGGTGCTGGCGCGCTTCGCGCACCAGGGCTTCGTGTATGTGGACACGGCGGAGGTGCAGCGTAGTGTGGAGGCGTTGCCCTGGATCCGCGCCGCGAGCGTCTACCGGGTGTGGCCCGACACCCTGCGCGTGGAGTTTACCGAGCAGCGGGCGGTGGCGCGCTGGAAGGGGGGTGGTCTGGTGAACCGGGACGGGGAGCTGTTCACCCCGCCGCCGGCCAGCTATCCGCCGGATCTGCCGCTGCTGCACGCCGCGCCGGAGCATGCCCCGGAGCTGGTGCGCCGCTACCGCGAGATTGCCCGCATTCTGGCCCCGTTGCGGCTTGCCGTGGCCACCCTGGAGATGGACCGGCGCCGCTCCTGGCGGCTGGAGCTGGACAACGGCATCACGCTGCTGCTGGGGCGCGAGGGGGAGAGCTACCAGCGGCTGCTGCGTTTCGTACGGACCTATGACCGGGCGCTGGCGGGGCGCGTGGACCGGATCGAGCAGATCGATCTGCGCTACACCAACGGATTTGCGGTGCGCTGGCGTGAGGACGCCGGGCACCCAGGGGAGGAGGCAGAGGAACTGAACAATGTCTAAACGAACGGAGAAGAACCTGATCGTCGGCCTGGATATCGGCACCTCCAAGGTGGTGGCCATCGTGGGGGAGATAAATCCGGAGGGGGGAGTGGAGATCATCGGGATCGGCTCCCATCCCTCGCGCGGCCTGAAGAAGGGCGCCGTGGTCAACATCGAGTCCACCGTACAGTCCATCCAGCGTGCGGTGGAGGAGGCGGAGCTGATGGCCGGCTGCCAGATCCACTCGGTGTATGCCGGCATCGCCGGCAGCCACATCCGCAGCCTCAACTCCCACGGCATCGTCGCCATCCGCGACAACCGGGAGGTGGGCCCCGGCGACATCGAGCGGGTGCTGGACGCGGCGCGCGCGGTGGCCATCCCGGCGGATCAGAAGGTGCTGCACACCCTGCCCCAGGAGTACATCATCGACTATCAGGAGGGGATCAAGGATCCCATCGGCATGGCCGGAGTACGCCTCGAGGCCAAGGTGCACATGGTCACCGGAGCGGTGAGCGCCGCTCAGAACATCGTCAAGTGCGTGCGCCGCTGCGGGCTGGAGGTGGACGACATCATCCTGGAGCAGCTCGCCTCCAGCTACGCGGTGCTGACCGACGACGAGAAGGAGCTGGGGGTGTGCCTGGTGGACATCGGCGGCGGCACCACCGACATCGCGGTGTTCACCGACGGCGCCATCCGCCACACCGCGGTGATCCCGATAGCCGGGGACCAGGTGACCAACGACATCGCCGTGGCGCTGCGCACCCCGACCCAGAACGCGGAGGAGATAAAGCTCAAGTACGCCTGCGCTCTCACCCAGCTGGTCACCTCCGACGAGACCATCGAGGTGCCCGGAGTTGGGGAGCGGGAGTCGCGGCGCCTGGCGCGCAAGGTGCTGGCGGAGGTGGTGGAGCCGCGCTACGAGGAGCTGTTCACCCTGATTCAGGCGGAGCTGCGGCGCAGCGGGTTCGAGGAGCTGTGCGCCTCGGGGGTGGTGCTGACCGGCGGCTGCTCCAAGATGGAGGGCGCCGTGGAGCTGGCGGAGGAGGTATTTCACATGCCGGTGCGGCTGGGAGTTCCCCAGGCGACCACCGGCCTGGCCGACGTAGTGCGCAACCCGATTCACGCCACCGGCGTGGGGCTGCTGCTGTTCGGCCACGAACACTGGAGTAACAGGACGGAGGAGCAACCACTTGATAGCGGAATAAAGGGTATATGGGAACGAATGAAGAGCTGGTTCAAGGGCAATTTCTGATTCAGGCGAGCTATACATTTCACAGAGGAGAAAGATCATGTTTGAACTAATGGACTCTTTCAGTCAGAGCGCGGTCATCAAGGTGCTCGGTGTGGGTGGCGGCGGCGGCAACGCCGTGGAGCACATGGTGGCGCAGAACCTGGAGGGCGTGGAGTTCATCTGCGCCAACACCGATGCCCAGGCGCTGCACAACTCGTCGGCGCGTACCGTGCTGCAGCTGGGCAACAACATCACCAAGGGGCTCGGCGCCGGCGCCGATCCGGAGGTGGGCCGCAAGGCGGCGATGGAGGATCAGGAGCGCATCACCGAGGTGATAGATGGTGCCGACATGCTGTTCATCACCGCCGGCATGGGGGGCGGAACCGGGACCGGGGGAGCCCCGGTGGTGGCGCAGATCGCTAAGGACATGGGGATCCTGACCGTTGCCGTGGTCACCAAGCCGTTTCCCTTCGAGGGCAGGAAGCGGGCCGAGATCGCCGACGCCGGAATCACCGAGCTGCGCGAGTATGTGGACTCGCTGATCACCATTCCCAACGAGAAGCTGGTGCAGGTGCTGGGCAAGAACATGACCCTGCTGGACGCCTTCAAATCGGCCAACGATGTGCTGCTGGGGGCGGTGCAGGGTATCTCGGAGCTGATCACCAGGCCCGGCCTGATAAACGTGGACTTCGCCGACGTGCGTACCGTGATGTCCGAGATGGGCATGGCGATGATGGGCTCCGGGGTGGCGGCGGGTGAGGATCGCGCCCGGCTGGCGGCCGAGGCCGCGGTCTCCAGCCCGCTGCTGGAGGATATCAATCTGCTCGGGGCGCGCGGCATCCTGGTCAACGTGACCGCGGGAATGGATATGTCCATCGGCGAGTTCGAGGAGGTGGGCAATACGGTCAAGGAGTTTGCCTCCGACAACGCCACCGTGGTGGTGGGCACCGTGCTGGAGCCGGAGATGGAGGGGGAGATGCGGGTCACCGTGGTGGCCACCGGACTGGGACAGCAGGCCAGGGAGGAGGAGTCGGAGCGGCGGGTCAAGCTGGTGCAGAACCGCCACACCGGAGAGGTGGACTACGGCAAGCTGGACCGTCCCACGGTGATCCGCAACAGGAGCGCGGCCGCCGCCGGGGGAGGGGGTGGATTCTCCCAGTCCGCAGCCGAGGATGGCTCCATGGACTACCTGGACATACCGGCCTTCCTGCGCCGCCAGGCAGACTGAGCCGGGTGCCGGCCAGGGAGGGCCGCCCGCTCGGCCGGACACTTGGTTTTGTCCGGCGCAGCGGGTACACTTGGCCCCTCAGCCATACACCCTGCGGGAGAGAGCGGCCGCACCGAAGGTGTGGCCGCCGCCGAAGGCGCAACACGCCCGGAATCGCTCAGGCACCCAGGACCGCAGGGATGGGTTGACTCTGGAGAGAGGCGTGCAGAACGCCCACCGAAGGGGCTGAAGCTCTCAGGTCAAGGGACAGAGGGGCGGAGCCGGCTGGGGAGAACCCCCATCCGGCGCCGCCCTTTTTCTGTTTCCGGAGTCCGGTATGAGCCACTCATGTAATCGCGGCACCTTCTTCGACTACTCGCATCTGCCCAATGCAGGGCGCATGCCGGGGTGGATTCGCGCCTCGCTGGCGGAGGGGGCCGGTTACCGGCATACCGCCCGCAGCCTGCACGGCTCCCGGCTGCACACCGTGTGCGAGGAGGCGCGCTGCCCCAACCGCGGGGAGTGCTGGAGCCGCGGCATCGCCAGCTTCCTGCTGCTGGGGGATGTCTGCACCCGCGCCTGCGGCTTCTGCGCGGTGAGGACCGGGCGGCCCGCCGCCGTGGATGAGGGGGAGGTACAGCGGGTGGCGGATGCGGTGGATGCCATGGGGCTGGGTTACGTGGTGCTCACCTCGGTGAACCGGGACGATCTCCCGGACGGCGGCGCCGCTCTGTACGCACAGGTTATCGGAGAGCTGCGCCGGCGCAATCCCGCGGTGGGGATAGAGCTCCTCACCCCCGACTTCCGTCGCGTCCAGGAGCAGGCGGTGGCGTCCATAGCCGGGGCCGCCGCCCCCGCCAGGCTGGTCTGGGGCCACAACCTGGAGACGGTGCCACGGCTCTACCGCACGGTGCGCAAGGGCTCCGACTATGTGCGCTCTCTGCGCCTGCTGGAGAGGGTGGCGCAGCTCCCCGCCACCGAGGCGAAATCCTCCCTTATGCTCGGCCTGGGCGAGAGTCATGCCGAGGTGACAGGGGTGCTGAAGGATCTGCGCTCGGCAGGGGTGAGCCGCGTCGCCCTGGGACAGTATCTGCGCCCCACCAGGCGGCACCTGCCGGTGCACGAGTACTTGACGCCGCAGCGGTTTTCCGCCTACGCGGAGGAGGCCCGGGGGCTGGGATTCTCCTGGGTCATGGCGGGCGCCATGGTGCGCTCTTCCTATCACGCCGAGACGGAGCACGCCGCATGACGCTTAGAACCGCCCTGCACGAACAGCATGTCGCCCTGGGGGGCAGGATGGTGGATTTTGCCGGCTGGCAGATGCCGCTCCACTACAGCTCCCAGATCGGGGAGCATCACCAGGTGCGCCGCGCCGCTGGGATGTTCGATGTCTCCCACATGATGATCGTGGACCTGGAGGGTGCGCGGTGCCGGGAGTTCCTGCGCTATCTACTGGCCAACGACGTGGGGGAGCGGCCCCGTCCGGGGCGCGCCACATACTCCTGCATGCTCAACGAGCAGGGGGGGGTGATCGACGATCTCATCGTCTACGATATGGGGGAGGACGGGTTCCGCATGGTGGTCAACGCCGCCACCCGCGACAAGGATCTGGCCTGGATCGATCTGCATGCCGATTTTTTCGGCGTCTCCGTGCGGGCGCGGGTGGATCTGGCCATGATCGCGGTACAGGGTCCGGCGGCCAGGGAGGCGGTGCTGCGGGCAGTGGCGGATCGGGTGCCCTCCCTCCCCGATCTGCGGCCGTTCCACGCCCTTGCGGGAGACGGCCTGTTCGTGGCGCGCACCGGTTATACGGGGGAGGATGGATTCGAGCTGATTCTGCCCGGGGAGCAGGCGGCCCCGTTGTGGCGGCTGCTGCTTCGCGCCGGGGTGAAGCCCTGTGGTCTGGGGGCGCGCGACACCCTGCGCCTGGAGGCTGGATTGAATCTGTACGGTTCCGACATGGATGAGACCACTACCCCGCTGGAGTGTGGTCTCGCCTGGACCGTGGCCTGGGATCCGCCGCAGCGGGAGTTCCTCGGGCGGGGCGCCCTGGAGGCCCAGCGCGACATCGGTCCCCCCCGCAAGCTGGTGGGGCTGGTGCTGGAGCAGCGTGGCGTACTGCGTGGCGGCCAGCGGGTGATCTGTTCGGGGGTGGCGGAGGAGGGCCGGGTGACCAGCGGCAGCTTCTCCCCCACCCTGGAGCGCGCCATCGCCCTGGCGCGGCTGCCTGCGGCTGCCGATGGCGCCTGCCAGGTGGAGATCCGGGGCCGGCTGTTGCCGGCGGTGGTGGTGGAGCCCCCTTTCGTGCGCAAGGGCAAATCCTGTCTATGAGGGAGTATTGGAGATGAGCAACATACCAGACGAACTGCAGTACACCAAATCCCACGAGTGGGTTAGACACAACGAGGATGGCACGGTGAGCGTGGGGATTACCGATCATGCCCAGGATCTGCTGGGCGATATGGTCTATGTGGAGCTGCCGGAGCCTGGCAGGCAGCTCGGCGCCGGCGACGAGTGCGTGGTGGTAGAGTCGGTGAAGGCGGCCTCCGATGTCTACAGCCCCCTCAGCGGGGAGGTGGTGGATGTCAACGATGCGGTAGTGGACAGCCCGGAGCTGGTCAACCAGGACCCCTACGGGGAGGGGTGGCTGTTCCGGCTGCAGCCCAGGGAGGATGGCGCGGGCGAGGAGCTGCTGGGTGCCGGGGAGTACCAGGAGCTGCTGGAATCGGGTGACTGACGGTGCCGTTCGCCCCCCACACTCCGGAGGAGATCAGGGAGATGCTGGATGTGATCGGGGTCCAGCGGATGGAGGATCTGTTCTCGGAGATCCCCGACGACCTGCGCGTTCGGGAGCCGGGCGCCGTTCCGCCCCCCATGGGCGAGATGGAGGTGGCGCGGCTGATGCATGAGCGGGCCGCGGCGGATGGTCGGCCCCTCTGTTTCATCGGTGCGGGAGCCTATGAGCACCACATCCCGGCCGCCGTCTGGGAGATCGCCACGCGCGGCGAGTTCTACACCGCCTACACCCCCTATCAGGCGGAGGCGAGCCAGGGAACCCTGCAGCTGCTGTACGAGTTCCAGACCATGATGGCGGGCCTGACCGGGATGGAGATCTCCAATGCGTCGCTGTATGACGGCGCCTCGGCGCTGGCCGAGGCGGTGCTGATGGCGGTGCGCGCCAACCGGGGCTCCCGCTCGCGGCGCATCCTGATGCCCTCCACCGTGCATCCCGCCTACCGGCAGGTGGTGCGTACCGTGGTGCGCAACCAGGGAATCGAGCTGGTGGAGCTGCCCTACTGCAGCGCCTGCGGCAACATAGTTCCCGGCTCCCTGCAGCGCTTCGCCGGAGAGGAGTTTGCCGCCCTGGTGGTGCCGCAGCCCAACTTCTTCGGTGTGCTGGAGGAGGCGGACCAGCTTACCGACTGGGCCCACGCCAACGGCATGCTGGTGATCGGGCTGGTCAATCCGGTGGCGCTGGCGCTGCTGGCGCCGCCCGGCGAGTGGGGGGAGCAGGGGGCCGACATAGCCTGCGGCGAGGGGCAGCCTCTCGGGGTGCCGCTCTCCTCCGGCGGACCCTACTTCGGATTCCTCTGTTGCCGCGAATCTCACGTGCGCCAGATGCCGGGGCGCATCGTGGGACGTACCGTGGACAGCGCCGGCAATCCCGGTTACACGCTAACCCTGCAGGCCCGCGAACAGCACATCCGCCGCTCCCGGGCCACCTCCAACATCTGTACCAATCAGGGGTTGATGACCACCGCAGCGACCATCCACATGGCCCTGCTGGGGCCCACCGGGCTGGAGCGGGTCGCCGCCTGCTGCCATCACACCACGCGGCGCCTGCTGGAGATGCTGACCGCCATCGACGGGGTGGAGGCGCTGTTCGACCGGCCGTTCTTCCACGAGGTGGCGCTCGCGCTGGAGGTGCCGGCAGACCGGCTGCTGGCGCGCCTGGCCAGGGAGCAGCTGCTGGCGGGATACGAGCTCTCCCGCGACTACCCCGAACTCGGCGATGCGCTGCTGGTGTGCGGCACCGAAACCAAGAGCAGCGCGGATCTGGAGCGCTTTGCCCACCTGATGGGGCAGGCCGTGGCGGAATTGAGGAGCTCCCGGTGCTGATCTTCGAGCGCTCCTGCAGTGGCCGGCGCAATCCCGCCCAGGCCCCGGCCGCCGACTGCGGCGCCGAAACCATCCCGCAGCGCTTCCGGCGGCGCGGTCGTCCCCCGCTTCCGGAGGTGTCCGAGCTGCAGGTGGTGCGCCACTACACCCGGCTGGCCCAGCGCAACTACTCCATAGACACCCACTTCTATCCGCTGGGCTCCTGCACCATGAAATACAATCCGCGCGCCTGCAACAGCCTGGCCTCCCTGCCAGGATTTCTCGCGCGTCATCCTCTGGCCCCGGAGCGCAGCCATGGACAGGGGTTGCTGGCCTGTCTGCACGATCTGCAGGAGATTCTCAAGCAGGTGACCGGCATGCGCGGGATCTCCCTGACTCCCATGGCCGGTGCCCAGGGAGAGTTCGCCGGGGTGGCGATGATTCGCGCCTACCATGAGTCGCGTGGCGATAGCGGGCGCGACGAGCTGCTGGTGCCGGACGCGGCCCACGGCACCAATCCCGCTACCGCCATCATGTGCGGCTACCGGGTGCGGGAGATCCCCACCGACGAGCAGGGGGACGTGGATATCGAGGCCCTGCGAAGCGCGGTCGGCCCGCAGACCGCTGGGATCATGCTGACCAACCCCTCCACCCTCGGGGTATTCGAACGGCGCATCAGGGAGATTGCCGATATCGTCCATACCGCCGGCGGGCTGCTCTACTACGACGGCGCCAACCTGAACGCCATCCTCGGCAAGGTGCGCCCGGGGGACATGGGGTTCGACGTGGTCCATCTCAACCTGCACAAGACATTCGCCACCCCCCACGGGGGCGGCGGCCCCGGC
>WFXP01000132.1 GCA_015490535.1 Gammaproteobacteria bacterium | reverse complement strand
TTGACGCAGGTGGTGGATATCCGCCACTCCCCATCCCAGACAGCCCCAATCCCCTTCTGGCTACCGATTATGTGGCGTGCATTCTGCCTGTCAAGGACGGAGCCGCTACGCGGTGATTTGCCATTTTACCCACACGATTTGAGGAAGACCCTCCTGATTTATTACCTTGAAAGAGTACTAGAGTGGAAATACTTGTATCTGACCAGGCTGTCCAGTCCATGGCAGTTGCGGCAGATGTTGTTTCGGCTTCTGAACCGCAGAAAGCTGTTTCTGACGTTGCCCTCCACGGGTTTGCCCTTGCCGGGCCCGGGTCTGGCGGCTGACCAGATGTGTGGATTGTGGCAGGTGGGGCAGGAGAGCAGGCCCGCATCCACCTTACGGCCCTTTTTGTTGTAGACAGGGGCGTAGAAGTTCTGTCCCGGATGGTTCTGCTCCGTGATGGTTACATTGCGGGGGTGTTCGAACTCCGTCACCACCTTGTCGCCGGCGATCCCCCCGCGCGAGTGGCAGCTCAGGCACACCTGCTCCTGGGGCAGGTCACTGCCCGCTCCCAGTTTTCTGGCCCAGAGCAGGTATCCACCGGCGGTTGAGCCGTGGGGCTCGTGGCAGGCGCTGCACACGCCGCTCTGTGCCACGGTCTGTCCCAGGCTGTTCTTCTGTTGCGGCGCGGTAACCGACATGTCATGATCCGTCCCTGCCACAAATCTCTTACGGGTGTGGCAGGTGGCACACAGCCCCGAATCGGGAAGATTGGATTTGCGCAGGAAGCTGTTGCCGCCGTCACCTTCGATTTTCCGGCCGCTTCCCCTCGCCCATTTGTCGGGATCCCAGCGGTGGACGTTATGACAGGTGGGGCAGGTGATGTCCCCGTCCCGGGAGCGCTTCCCATCCGGTTTGAACAGGGGCAGTTCGGTGCTCTTGCCATCCTTTCTGGCATGTTCGTAGAACGCGCTGGTTTCGCGTCTCAGGGTGGGACGGGCATCGGAGACCGCCTTGTTCATGGGATGACTTGGTTCCCTGATGATCTTCTTGGATCCCACCTTGCGGCGCGCATGACACCCCTTGCACAGCGCCTCGTTGCGGTTTTCGCCGGATCCCACGCCGCGCACCCAGAGCAGGCTGCCGAAGGCGTTGTGCACCGCGTGACATGCACCGCATACGCCTGACTGCTCCACCGTTTCACCGTTCAGGTTCCTGCTCCCGGGGCCGGTTACGTTCATGTCATGATCGGTGCCGACAACAAGGGCGTTTTCCCGGTGACAGGAGGCGCACAGCGTTGCCGTATCATCGTAGGGCTTGCGCAGGAAGCTGTTGAACCTGTTTCCCTCGATCTTGCGCTTGCCTGGCCCCTCGGCCACCCCGGGCTCCCAGCGGTGGACATCGTGACAGGTGGCGCAGCTGACGTTGCCGTTCGGGTCTCGCTCACCGCTTTCGGTGAAATAGGGCAGGCCGCTCTTTCTGGCGGTCCTTCCGTCCGGCCTGACTCCCAATGGATGGCTGTTTTCGCCGGTGGTTTTGCGCTCCGCTTCGCGTCCCTTGGAGTGGCACGAGGTGCATAGCCGTTCGATGCTGTCCTCGCCATGCTTGGGGCTTCTCGCCCACAGTTTTTCCGCCTTGGCATTGTGCGGCGTGTGGCAGGCTCCACAAACTCCGGACTCCTCGATGGTCTGTCCCTTGGCGTTCTTCGAGTGCGGTTCCATGAGGCCCATGTCGTGCTTGCTGCCGATTACCGACCACTTGCTCGCGTGACAGCTCTTGCAAAGTTTTCCGTCCGGAGTGCCGGCCTTGCGCAGGAAACTGTTGTTGACGTCCCCCTCCTTGCTGTCCGCGCCGCGATCGTCACTGTCCGGCGCCCAGCGGTGCGGGTCGTGACAGGAGGCACAGGAGATCTTCCCCTCCGGGTCCCTTCTCCCCTTGTCGGTAAAGAGCGGGAGCGCCGCGCCTTCCTGCTTGATCCGCTGCGGCTTGACTCCCACCGGATGGCTGTATCTGCCCGTGGTTTTCTCCTCGGCCATCCCGCCCTCCGAGTGACAGGAGAGGCAAACCCCCTCCATCGTCGCCGCGGCGCCCCTTCTCGCCCACATCTTGGGCCCGTAGCCCTTGTGCATGAAGTGACAGCTTCTGCAGGTGCCCTTCGCTGCGGCCTTCTCGCCGTCCGCGTTCTCGCTCTCCGGAAACTTTTTGGCGATGTCGTGCCTGGTCCCGTAGATTCTTTTCTTGGACGTATGGCAGGTGAGGCAGAGCTCGTCTCCCCTCTTTTTGGTGGTGAGCAGGTGGTTCTTTGGCGTGCCGTTGTGGGGCGAGTGGCAGGTGCGGCAGTTCACCGTGTCGCCCTTGCCGAGATAGGGTTTTTCCCCGTTGTCCCACCTCTCGGGAAGCTCCGCCTCCCGGGGCAGTTTTACGGCCACCGGATGTGAGAAGCGCCGCAGTACCTGTTCGCTGTTGATGTCCGGCGATACGGTATGACAGGTTTCGCACAGCATGGAGTGGGTCAGGCTGCCCTCGCCTTCGTTGGGAACCACCAGAAAATGTTCCGCAGTGCTGCCGTGCGGGGTATGACAGGATTCACAGATGACGGTTTTCCCGGTTCCCGCCTTGCCTCCGGCGCGGAGGATCTTTTCGGGGAACTTCGGGAACTCCACGTCGACAGGATGGGATCCTTCATCCGGGCCCCGGTCCTTGCCCTGGTGGCATTTGCGGCACATGGAAGAGTTGACGTTGGGTTCGCGCAGGAATATGGCGGTGGCCATGTCCGTACCACCCTCCACGCCGTGGGCCGAGTGACAGGTATAGCACTGTACGTTGCCGTTGCTGTCCAGCGGATAGTTTTCGGGCACGGTGATCTTGTGGGAAGGTTTTTCCCCCGTCTTGTGGCGTGATGTCTCCCAGACCCTCCAGCGGGAGTCCACCACCGAACCGTCATGGCAGCTGTAGCACATCATCTCGTTGGCCACCTGGCGGGTGGGGGGATAGTCGATGAGCAGATCCGGGGTTCCCTCGGTCTTGAACTCGTCCACCCAGCGTATGTGGCACATCGAGCACTCCCGCGCCGAGTTTCGTTCCAGCCTGTCGGCGGCGGCCTGGGCCAGGCCGGACAGGAACGGCAGCAGCAGTATCGCCAGCAGTGGCAGAACGGACCGGAACCAACCCCTGCCGTTTCTCATCTGCCCATCCTGAATATGCTTATCCGGTTGGCAAACATCTCCACCACGTAGAGCCGATCCCTGCGGTCCACGAACAGCCGGACGGGCGTGGTGAAGCGGTGGATGGTTCCGTCCTTGTCGCTCAGAACGGACAGGAAGTTGCCCTGGCGGTCGAACATCTGTACCACCCCAAGGTAGGAGTCGGAAACCAGCAATCTCCCCTTCGAGTCGATGGCGATACCCTTGGGACGGAACAGCTCGCCTTTCTGGATCCCCCAGCTTCCAATATTGTCCAGGAACGCCCAGTCGTGTGCGGGATCGATGGTCCTGACCGTGGTGTTTATCACGTCCACCAGATAGATCACTCCGTCCCCGTCCAGTGTCAGGGAGAAGGGCCATCTGAATTCTCCCTCCTCCATGCCCATCTTGCCCACCGTCCTGACTACGGTGCCCTTGCGCAGGTCGTGGATGAGAAGGCGGTGGTTCCGGTTGTCCACGACGTAGAGGAGCCTGCGTCGCTCGTCCAGCGCCAGGTCGACCGGTTCGGTGGGGATCCCCTTGCTGCTTTCGGGAAGTTCGATCTGCTTCAGGTGTTCGCCCTGGGACGTGAACAGCTGGATGCGCCCCTTTCGGGTATCGGTGACGTAGAGCCGTCCCCTGGCGTCCATGGCCATTCCCAGGGGCATGTTCAGGTGATCCTGTCCGAAATCGTAGAGGAACCTGCCCCGTGGCGAGAACACTGCGACCCGGTTGACGGCCCCGTCCAGCACGAATATGTTTCCGTTTCTCGCCGTCAGAACCGCGCTCGGCTGGCGCAGCCTGGAGTCACCCCCCTTGCCTCCGATGGTGGCCAGTAGCTCGATGGGCAGAAGCTCGCTGCCGGAGAAGGCGAGCGCGGGCCGCAACGGTACGGCGGCCACCAGCAGCAGAAAAAGAAGGAGGAGGTTGGTTCGGTAGCCCGGTCTCGGCCTGTTCTGGATGGGGAACAGCCGGTTCCGGAAGCTGGGGGCTACGCTCAACTGCTACTCTCCAAGCTGGAATTTCCGGATGTCCTTTTCGTCATGACAGCCAAGGCAGAGATGGGAATCCTTCTTGCTGATTCTGAGGCGTTTGTGGGCATCCGCTCCCACGTCCGCCTTGTGCTGGCGCTGCACACCCAGTTCGTGCGGGTTGTGACAGGTGCCGCAGAAGATGTTGCCGGTAATCAGCTCCAGGGGCAGGATATTCTCCTTGGTGTGCTGATCGATCCTGGCCAGCATCTCCTCGTCCGGCCGGTCTCCGTGATAGATGGGGCGGCCATCCTCCTCGTAACCGGTGGCACAACCGTATGCGTAGGCATCATCGGTATGACAGCGCAGGCAGAGCATGTCCAGCTTCTCGTATTCGAAACTCACGTCCGCGATGCTCCGCGCCTTTCTGCGGTCCGGAAGCTTGGCATGGCAATATGTGCAGACGTCGGTCATCAGCTCACCCTCGTCATTGATCTGGTCGTGAGGGTTGTGCTTGCCCTTGTACTCCGACTTGTTGTGGCAGTTGTAGCAGAGATCGGTTCGTTTCCTGTAGGGAGCGCCGCGGTGGAACAGGGGATTGTCGGCGCGGCGGTAGAACTCCTTGCTCAGGCACTGATACTTGATCTCATGGCAGACGCGGCAGGTTATCCTCCCCTCCGGATCCCTCTCCAGCGCCTCCTGAAACTCCCGGGGCATTCGCTCCACCATCTGCGTCGGCGGCACCATTCCGGCGGCGTGGATATATTTGTCCTTGGAGATGGTTGCGTGGCAGCGGTTGCACAGCTCCATGATGTCGCCGCCGAAACGCAGGTAGAGGGGATCACCCTGTTTGGGGACCTTGTCGTGACACTCCAGGCAGGCATCCGGCGAGTCCGACCAGTGAGGGTTCGGGTAGGAGGGTGACTGGTCGTCGGCCGCCGGCAGCGGTGCAAGGAGCACCGCTGCCAGGGCAGCTATCCATACCAGGGACCGGTTATCTGTTCTCTGCGCCATTCTTCCCCCAGGAGATGAGGTATCCGTTCAGGGTGCCTATATAGAGTTTTCCACCGGCCAGCGCGGGTGATGCGTGGAAGCCATCCTCTGCCAGGATCTCTTTCCAGATGATCCGGCCCTTCTCCAGGTTTATGGCGAATATCTCGCCGTCCTCGTTGCCCACGTAGCCGATCCCACCCCGCGCCACCGCCATGGTCGAACTTATGGTGCCGCGCAGGTCGAGGGACCATACGAGCTCCCCGTCACGAGCGTTGAAAGCGCTCAACATGCCATCCTTGCTGCCCACATAGAGGTTGCCGCCGAAGGGAACCGGGGTTGCATAGATCCACTCATCCAGCTGGGCCTTCCAGATCAGCTTGCCGCTCCTGGCGTCCAGCGCGCGGACCTGGCGATCATATCCTCCTATGAATACCATCCCGTTCCTGACGGAGGGGGAGGAGTAAACGGCGGAGTCGGTACGGTATTTCCACATGATCTGGCCGTTGCTCGCGTCCAGCGCATACAGGTTGTGGGATTTTTCCGCGACGTACACCATGCCGTCCGCCACGGCCGGGGTGGAGTAGATGCCGTTGGCCGCGGCATGGCCCGGCAGCCTGGTCTTCCAGAGCAACTTGCCATCCTTCGCGCGGGCGGCGTAGAGCGTCATGTCGTGAGACGCAAAATAGACCACCCCGTCGTCGATCGCCGCCGATGCGGTGATTTTGCCCTTGGTTTCGATGGTCCAGACCGGCTCGCCGTTGCCGCTGTCCAGGCAGTAGAACTGTCCGCCTTTGGCGCCTATGTAGATCCTCCCCTCGAAGAGAGCGGGAGAAGCGCTGATTTCGGTATCGGTCTCGAACGTCCAGACCGGCTGTCCGGTGGTTATGGCGAGCGCATAGACGCGTCCCGGGAGAGACGCGAAATAGAGGCGCTCGCCGTCCACTGCCGCGGAGGAGTAGATGGCGCCCCCGGTATCAAATCGCCACCGTTGTTCGAGGGGTGGAGAGATGGCGGTTTGCGAAACCGCCGTGTGGGAAGGATTGCCCAGGAACATGGGCCAGCCGGACGCCGCCGCGAAACCCGGCAGGGTACCTGACAGCAACAGCGCCACCAGCAGCAGTTTTCGATGGAGTCTAGAGCTTTGCACGTCTCTCAGGCCTCGTTGCTACCTGCATCCTACCTCAATTTACCCAGAAATTGTAGGGTTGAATCCTGATTATAATCAGGATTCGTCTGTTTTTGTGGGTCTCCCCGAATTCGTCCAGTCTTCAACCCCTTTGAACGCGGCGTGGCTGCAGATTGATGGGAATCCTGGAAAGTTGATCAAGAAGGAAGAGAGAGCCGAGGGGCCCTTGCCGGGGAAGGCGCCGCTACGGGTTGATTCCGCAGTGGGGCTATCTTCGTCGGATCCGCCCAATCAGCGGTGCCGACAGGCCAACCAGGCCGGCCACCATCGCTGCGTAGCCGATCCCCATCAGCGACAGGTTGATGCCCCACTCCCGCAGCGACAGCAGACTCCATACATCTGCGTCCTGCATCTTGCCCACCATCACCCCGAACAGGACGAACAGCGCCCCGAACGACAGATAGGCCACTGATTGCCCCGGCGGAGGAGTTCCGTAACGCTCGATCATCACTACCGATGAGACTATCACCACGAAGATACCGAACAGCTGATACCACATATCCTCATACCCTTTTCCCGCCATATCGGTGAAAGCCCCCAGAGCGCCAGCGCCACCAGCACCACCGCCAGACCGGCAGGCGGGCTCCATTGCAAGGAGGCCGACAGCTGTGGAACGACACCCTATCTAAGGTTTCCCAGCCCACTGCGTCATGCGGGAGAGGATTGCCACAATGTCCCTTTCCCAATTACGGAATATGCCGGTCTCCTCCGCATCGGGGAGCAGCTCCCGATAGTATGTGGAGGGCTCGATAGTTACCAGCAGGGTGCTGTTCCCCTCGGAAAAGACGGCGATACGAGGGGGAAGATAGGGGACCAGCTGCGGATACTTGCCGGCGAGCCGGTTGATCTCGTCGCCCTTGCCGAAAAAGACGGCGCGGTAGCTGCTGCTGGTGTAGCCCATGCCGAGCAGGCCTATGTTGACCATGTCCACACGCGCCACACTGTAGCCCTGCTCCCTGATGGCCTGTTTCAGCTTCTCCAGCGTGGTTGCAAGAGGGTGGTGGGTGCGCACCATGATCAGGCTGTCTGCCTGCAGGGACTGCACCGCCAGGATGGAGGCAAGGAAGAGAGAGAGCCGCAGCAGGGTGCGTTGTCCGCTCCGTTTCATTCCGAAATCTCCCCCAGAATCGCCACGTAGAGCTCATGCATCTCCCTGGAGGTGTGCTCCAGGCGGGCGTTGTTGAACAGGTTGCGGAAGCGGAGTGGATTTACGGCAGTCACCGTTACCTTGCCATCCTCCCCCTCCATGACGGTGATGCGGCTGGGAAGGAAGATCCCGATGCGCGGGTCTATGGCCAGCAGGGTGTTTAGGTGCCGGATGTTGCCAAAATATATGGCCAGGTGTCTGCTGCGCCCGCTCTCTCTGGCACCGGTCAGCCCGTCGTCCAGCGGATGTTCCCGTATAATGCGTTGCCGACGTGCGGATATGGCCTGCTTGAGCCTCTTCACCGTTTCGGCAAAGGGCAGGGGGGAGGTGACCATCAGCGCAGGATCTGCGTCCGCTTCGGGGTCTACTGCACTGTTCTCAAAAGATTTTTCAAAGCTGCGTATAAAGCTGACCACATCGTCCACATCCTGTTCGCTGAGCCCCATTTTTGCGGCAGACTGCATGGGGGTGCCGCGTCTGCCCTTGAGCAGCGTCGTTCTTATGATCCGGTCCGAAGCCGCGGCGAGGAAACCCGGGTTGTTCAAACCCGGGGCGACGACAGGCTGGTCATGCAGCCGGGTAAAGTTCACCCCGGTGCCGGTGCCGCCCTTGCCCAGTGGTCCGTGGCAGCGGGCGCAGTGTCTGGCGAATATGTCGCGCCCCCTTTGGGGATCCCCGGGCGTCCCCTCCGGTGCGAGCCTTGTTTCCCCGCTGGCCCAGGCGCGGATGTGCCCAACGATGGCCCATGTCTGCTGCTCGCTGAGGTGCCGGAAGGCCGGCATGATCCGTCCCGGTCGGCCGTGGCGGATGGTCAGGAACAGATACTCGTCCGTGACGCTGGAGAGAAAGTCCGGTAGCGAGAGGGGAACTCCGATTCCGCCGCCACCCCTGTCGCCGTGACATGCGGCGCAGTGTATGGCATACAGCCTGCCGCCATCCGGCTCTCCACGGGCGCTGTTCCACCACGTGGTGGAGAGGATAGCCACCGTTATCCCGGCAACGATACAGGACCTTTTGAAGAGTGCTCTGCCATCGAGCGTCTTGGTATGTCGTTGCCAGATCAATGCCACTATGCTCCTTAAATTACGGAAGTGGTCGTACCGTCTGTTTCCGGGCTCCATACCCCTTATATAGCATATTTTCCCCGGTTGGTGCGCTCCGGAAGATGGTCGGCGCAAGGGGATTGGGGGACGCTTTGGCGCGGCCGGGCCACTGGCAATTCACGCAGATGGTGGATATCCGGTGGTCTCCAGCCATACAGCCCCAATTCTCTTCCGGCTACCGGGTAAGTGGCGTGCCTTCCGCCTGGCAAGGAGGAAGCCGCCATGCGGTGATTCGCCATTTTACCCACACGATTTGGCCAAGACCGGTATCTGCGCGGGTATGCCGGCGCCTGCGGTCCGGGTTAGATTTCGGGGCGCAACTCGGTATAGAATCCGCGCTCTACTGTTGCGCCGGCCTGCAGTTGAAGCGTTTCCGACCCCCGGGCCTGCAGCGGGCACCGTGCCTCCCAGGGGCGGTGCCAGGCGGTGATGTTCCGTCCTTTGCCGGCCGGTTCGTCGGGAGCAGCAGGGAATTTTTCCGTGATCGGGCGATTCTGCCCGCCACGACGGGAGTTTTGAGACAGCGGTTGGTTTTGTTGTGGAGTTTTCAAGATGAGTCTGCCCTCTTTGGAGTTACGGGAGTGGTTCGTAACCATACGCAGTAACAAGATATTCGAAACGACGGTCATCGTCATCATCATCCTTTCGGCGATGCTGATCGGCGCCACCACCTATGACATCAGCCCCTTCTGGCTCGAGGTGCTGGGCGTATTCGATATCGCTGTTACGCTGTTTTTTCTGGCGGAGATCCTGATCCGGATGGCGGCCGAGGAGAGGTTGCGCAACTTTTTCAGGAGTGGTTGGAATGTATTTGATTTTGTGATCGTGGTGAGCAGCCTGATCCCTGTTGACGAGAGCCAGATGGTGTTGCTGGCCCGGTTGCTGCGGATCTTCCGGGTATTGCGTCTGGTCTCCATAATCCCCGAGCTGCGCATCCTCATGAGCGCCCTGGTCAAGGCGGTGCCCCGAATCGGCTATGTGGCGCTGTTGATGTTTATCATCTTCTATGTCTATGCCGCCTTTGGCAGCCTCTTTTTCGAGCAGATAAATCCGGTGCTCTGGGGCGATATCACCATCGCCATGCTTACCCTGTTCCGGGTGGTCACCTTTGAGGACTGGACCGACGTGATGTATGAAACCATGGAGCTGTATCCTCTCAGCTGGATATTCTATATCAGTTTCATATTCCTCACCGCCTTCGTTTTTCTCAACATGATGATCGGCGTGGTGATCGATGTCATGCAGAAGGAGCATGAGAAGTTCGATCGGGAGCATGGCGAGGGGGAGGCCGGAGAGGTGCACTGGATTCGGGAGCATACCGAAACCATCGAGCGGAGACTGGAGCGGATGGAGAGAATGCTCGCGGAGCTGACCGCAAGAAAATAGCGTCCCTCCTTTCGCCGCTACCCCGGACCGGCTACCATGGCTTGCCCCGGTCAGGCTCCTCCGCCTCCGAACCTGCTTTCGGAGCCGTCGAGCAGGTTGCGGATATTGCCGCGGTGGCGCCAGATCAGTAGTGCGCAGAGCAGGATGGTCATGACCAGGAAGGGGGTAGAGGGGCTGAACAGGGCGACCCAGCCGGGTGCCAGGAGCGCGGCGCACAGGGCCGCGAGGGAGGAGTAGCGGCTGATGGCCGCCACCACCAGCCAGGTGAGCAGCGCCGCCAACCCTGCCGGCCAGGAGATTCCCAGCAGCACCCCAAGGCCGGTGGCCACCCCCTTGCCTCCCCTGAAACCGAAGAACAGCGGATAGAGGTGGCCCAGGAAGGCCGCCATCCCCATGGCGGCGACCACCCCGTCCCCAACTCCCGCGAGCCGCCCGGCGAGCACCGCGACGAGCCCTTTCAGCATGTCTCCCAGAAGGGTGATGGCGGCTGCTCCCCTGCCGCCGATGCGCAGCACGTTGGTGGCGCCCGGATTGCCGGAACCCCGGGTGCGCGGATCGGGCAGTCCCAGCGCCCTGCTGGCCACCACGGCGGTGGAGAGGGAGCCGAGCAGGTAGGCGGCCACGATCAGCGCACCGTTCAGCATCCCTGTCCCCCGTCCCGGAAATGGTTACGCAATATCATGTGGACAGCGTACCCAATTGATGGGATATTTGCCACATGGATATCATCTATCTGCGTGATCTGCGTATAGAAACGGTAATAGGCATCTTCGACTGGGAGCGCCGTATCAAGCAGGTGGTCAGCCTGGATCTGGAGATGGCGGCCGACATCCGCAGGGCGGCGGCGGCCGATCGCATCGGGGAGACCCTGGACTACAAGGCGGTAGCCAAGCGGTTGATCGAGTTCGTGGGCTCCAGCGAGTTTCAGCTGGTGGAGACCCTTGCGGAGCGGGTGGCGGAGCTGGTACGGGAGGAGTTTGGCGTGCGCTGGCTGCGGCTGCGCATCGACAAGAGAGGTGCGTTGCGTGACTGCCGGGAGGTGGGGGTAGTCATAGAGCGTGGCCATAGGGAGTAGCATGGCCCGGATCTACGTCGGGGTAGGGAGCAACCTGGATCGTCTCCACAATATCCGCAGCGGAATCTCCTCCCTGCGGGCGGAGTTCGGGGATCTGCTGCTCTCCCGTATCTACGACAGCGCCGCGGTTGGCTTCCGGGGGGCCAATTTCCTGAACCTGGTGGTGGGGTTTGACAGCCGCAGGACGGTGCGGGAGGTGGTGGCCATCCTGCGCGGTATCGAGGCGCGCCACGGTCGCAGGAGGGGCGGGACGCGCTTCGGTCCACGCACCCTGGATCTGGATCTGCTGCTGTATGACGATCTGGTCCTGGAGGAGGAGGGGATCCGCATCCCGCGGGAGGAGATCACCGCTTACGCCTTCATCCTGCGCCCTCTGGCGGAGATCGACCCGACCCGGCTGCACCCCCTGGAGGGACGCCCTCTGGGGGAGCTGTGGCAGGAGTTCAGGCATGCCGGGCAGCGCCTAGTACTCTTTCAAGGTAATAAATTATGATTCAGCGTCCCTGTGGTGTTTCGCGGCAAGGCGCAGTGCGCAGGCAAGGGTTGTTCCCTTGTCAAGCACTGCAACGCCGCAGCGGGACACCACAGGGACGCCCGAAGGGTTGGTCTGTCAACGTCCATGGCGGCGTTGCTCCTCTTGCGAAGGGCGACGGCCATTCGCTGCGAGGAGCGCCTTGCCCTGAACGTTGACAGACCAACTGAATCCTAATTTATTACCTTGAAAGAGTACTAGTGGAGGTTGATGTTGCGCTGTAACCCGAACCGGTCCACACTTCGGGCGAAGGGCCAATGAGCGGAGGGAGGCCGGTGTGACCAGCAGGATATTGGTGGTGGAGGATGAGGCGGCGATCCGGGAGATGATAGGATTCGCCCTCACCCGCGCGGGCTTCCAGGTGGATGAGGCGGCCGACGCGGCCGGGGCGAGGAGGCGGATCTTCGAGCAGAGGCCGGATCTGCTGCTGCTGGACTGGATGTTGCCGGACGTGAGCGGCGTGGATCTGGCGCGGCGTCTCCGGCGCGAGACGGCCACCAGCGATCTGCCCATCATCATGCTGACCGCCAGGGGTGAAGAGGAGGACAAGATCCGCGGCCTCGAGGTGGGGGCCGACGACTACGTGACCAAGCCCTTCTCACCCCGCGAACTGGTGGCGCGTATCCGGGCCGTGCTGCGCCGCGTCGCGCCGGTGGAGGACGATGTGCTGGAGGCGGGCGGATTACGGCTCGAGCAGGCCAGCCACCGGGTCACCTGCCACGGCGCGCCGCTCGAGATCGGACCCACGGAGTATCGCCTGCTGCGCTTTTTCATGAGCCACCCGGAGCGGGTCTACAGCCGTGACCAGCTGATCGATCAGGTGTGGGGAGGCACCACATATATCGAGGAGCGCACCGTGGATGTTCACATCCGCCGCCTGCGCAAGGCGCTGGAACCGCACCGCTGCGACGGACTCATCCAGACCGTGAGGGGGGCGGGATACCGGTTCTCCGAAAAAGGTTGAGAGGAGCGTCGCCATTGCCAGGATAGAGTATATCCGCGTGATCGCAGCCACCCTGCTGGCCCTGCTGCTGGGGTGGTTGACCGGGCGGCCGCTGCTGTTCCTGCTGCTGGCGGTGCTTGGCTATCTGGCCTGGCACCTCTACAACCTGCTGCGCCTGCGGCGCTGGCTGCGGCAGGCGGAGCTCGGCAGTCTGCCGGTGTCCAGCGGGATCTGGGGCAGCGTGTTCGACGGCATCCACCGGCTGCGCGCCGGCAGCCTGCGGCGCCGCAAGCGTCTCAACCGGCTGCTGAAGCGGTTCTACAAGCTGGCCGCGGCGCTGCCCGACGCCACCGTCATGCTGGGCGAGCATGACATCATAGAGTGGTACAACCGGCCGGCGCAGCGGCTGCTCGGGCTGCAGCCTTCCGGTGACGTGGGACAGAACATCGGCAACCTGCTGCGGCACCCGGACTTCAGGGAGTACCTGGCCCGGGGCGGTGGCGACGAGCCCATAGAGATCCCTTCCCCCGCAGATGCGGACAGGATGCTGTCGGTGCATCTGGTCTCCTACGGCAGGAACCGCCGCCTGCTCACCGCCCGCGACGTGACCCGCCTCTACCGCCTGGAGCAGCTGCGCCGCGACTTCGTGGCCGACGTCTCCCACGAGCTGCGCACGCCGTTGACGGTGATCGCCGGTTATCTCGAGGCCGTGTCGGACAGCGCCGATGAGCTCCCCGCGCAGTGGCGCCGCTCCGTAATCCTCATGGAGCAGCAGACCCGGCGCATGCAGCAGATCGTGGACGATCTGCTGTTTCTGGCGCGCATGGAAAACGGCCGGCAGAGCGGTGGTGAAGAGCCGGTGGACGTGATGGAGCTGCTGACAGCCATCAGGGAGGAGGCGTTTACCCTGAGTGGCGGGGGACACTCCCTCACCCTGGAGGCGGACGCAAGCCTGTTCGTGAAGGGGCGCCGCGACGAACTGCGCAGCCTGTTCTCCAACCTGATCTTCAACGCGGTGCAGTACACCCCGGCCGGGGGGAAGATCGCCATCCGCTGGTACCGTGCCGGGCAGGGGGCGCGCTTCGAGGTGCGGGACGACGGTCCGGGGATCGCCGCCCATCACATCCCGCGTCTCACGGAGCGCTTCTACCGCATCGACGTGGGCCGTTCCCGCGCCAAGGGTGGGACCGGGCTGGGGCTGGCCATCGTCAAGCATGTGATGAGCCGCTACGGAGGGCGGCTGGAGATCGAGAGTGAGGTCGGGAAGGGGAGTCTGTTCAGCTGCTATTTTCCCGGTGAGGTGCTAGTGCTCTTTCAAGGCAATAAATCAGGATTGGAGGGATGCTGAATCCTGATTGGGTCTTCCTCGAATCGTGTGGGTAAAATGGTAAATCATCCTTGACAGGCGGAATGCACGCCGGAGGATGGTCGGCAGAAGGGGATTGGGGGCACTTTGGGATAGCCGGACCAGTTGCAATTTGCGCAGGCGGTGGACATCCGCTTGTCCCCAGCCAGACAGCCCCAATCCCCTTCTGGTTACCGAGTATGTGGCGTGCATTCCGCCTGTCAAGGACGGAGCCGCTACGCGGTGATTTACCATTTTACCCACACGATTCGAGGAAGACTTTCCTGATTTATCACCTTGACGGAGTGCTGGCGGAGGATACGCTGGCAGCGGCGGGAAAAATCCGGGATAATCGGCAACCGCAGAAGGCGGAGTCTTGAGATGAGCAAGATGGCGCGCTTTGTGTTGACGGTCAACGGCGAACGGCGCGAGGTGGAGGCGGAGCCGGATATGCCCCTGCTGTGGGTGCTGCGCGATCTGCTGGATCTGACCGGAACCAAATACAGCTGCGGGATAGGGGTATGCGGTATGTGCAACGTCCATCTGGATGGCGAGCTGACCCCCTCCTGCTCTGTCCCGGTGGCGGCCGCCAGCGGCAGGGAGGTGACCACCATCGAGGGGATATCGCCGGACGGTTCCCATCCGGTGCAGCAGGCCTGGCTGGAGGAGCGGGTCTCCCAGTGTGGATACTGCCAGCCGGGGCAGATCATGGCGGCCATCGCCCTGTTGCGCAGGAATCCGACGCCGGATGATGCCGCCATAGACGAGGTGATGGGGGGAACCCTGTGCCGCTGCGGCAGCTATCCACGCATCCGGCGCGCCATTCATCGTGCCGCCGGCAAGGTGGGGGCATGAGCGCCCTGCAAAACCCCGGCCGGCGCAGCTTCATGGTCACCACCGTGGCGGCAGGCAGCGGGCTGCTGCTCGCGTTTGCGCTGGGCTCCTGCGGAGCGGTTTCCTCCGCGAACGGGAGAAGCGGGTTTCGTCCCAACGGCTGGCTGCGGATTACTCCCGGAGGTCGCATCATCATCACCGTAGCCGAGGCCGAGATGGGGCAGGGGGTGCACACGTCGCTGGCAATGCTGGTGGCGGAGGAGCTGGAGGTCGGCATGGAGCAGGTGGAGGTGGAACAGGCCTCGGTGGACAACAGACTGTACGGCTGGCAGTCCACCGGAGGCAGCACCTCCATCCGCGAGGGGTGGGAGCCCATGCGCCGCGCCGGGGCCACGGCGCGTCAGATGCTGGTCGAGGCCGCGGCGCGCCGCTGGCAGGTGCCGCCAGGAGAGTGCCGCGCCCGCCTGGGGGTGGTGGAGCACCCCGCGAGCGGCAAACGGGCCACTTATGGTGAGCTGGCCAGCGCCGCAGCACAGCTGGATCCTCCCTCCCAGGTTTCTCTCAAGGATCCGGCCAGCTTCCGGATCATCGGCCGTGCCACTGGAGAGGTGGAGGCGGTACCGGTGGTCACCGGTCGGCTCCGTTACGCCAGCGATCTCAAGTTGCCCGGCATGCTGACCGCCGTAGTGGTGCACTGTCCGGTGTTCGGCGGCGGGGTGCGCAGCGTCGCCAGCGAGGCGGCGCTGCGGGTGGCGGGGGTGCGCCGTGTGCTGGAGATCGAGGAGGGGGTTGTGGTGCTCGCCGAGCATTTCTGGGCGGCGCAGCAGGGTGCCAGGGCGCTGCGCATAGAGTGGGACTACGGGGCCGCCGCAGGGCTCGATTCGGCCGGGATCAGGAGGCTGTTCCAGAGCCATGCGGACCGCTTCGACTCCATCGATCAGGAGCTGGCCCGCGCTCTGGAGAGTGCGCCGCGCCGCCTGGAGGCGGACTATCACATACCCTTCCAGGCCCATGCCGTGCCGGAGTCCATATGTTGCACGGTTCATATCCATGACGGGATCTGCGAGGTGTGGGTGCCCACCCAGTCCCCCAGCGATGCCCAGGAGGTGGCGGCGCGTCTCTCCCTCTCCCGCCCCGGCTATCTGTTGCAGAGGTTGAAGGGCAAGCTTCTGGGCCGCCCCTTCGACACGGTGCGGATCCACACCATGCGGCTGGGGGGAGGGTTCGGGCGGCGCCTGGCGGTGGACTACGTGGTGGAGGCCGTGAAGATAGCAAAGCTGGCGCAGGCGCCGGTCAGGCTGCTCTGGCCGCGCGAGGAGGAGATTCGGTACGGTTACTACCGACCTGCCAGCCTGCACCGCATGCGCGCCGGGCTGGACCGGCAGGGGATGCCGCTGGCGTGGCACCAGCTGGCGGTGGGCGCCGGCGGGTTCAGATCCCCCTACTACTCCATCCCGGCCAGGGGGGGAGATACGCTGAAGCTGGAGAGCGGTGTTCCCACCGGTCCGTGGCGCTCGGTGGGCCACTCCTACAACGCCTTCGTGATCGAGGGATTCGTGGATGAGCTGGCTGCTGCGGCGGGGCGGGATCCCCTCGACTACCGGCTGGCCCTGCTCGAGGATGAGCCCCGGTTCCGCGCCGTGATCGAGCAGGCGGCCGAGAGGGCCGGGTGGGGCGGCAGGCTGCCCGAGGGGCACCATCTGGGTCTGGCGGCGCATCCCAGCTTTGGCAGCCTGGTGGCCCAGGTAGTGGAGCTCTCCGCGGATCGCGAGAGGGGGATCCGCCTCCATCGCATCGTGTGTGTCGTAGATTGCGGGCGGGTGGTCAATCCGGATACCGTGAAGGCGCAGATGGAGGGAGGGATCATCTTCGGCCTCACCGCTACCCTGGCCGGCGCCATCACCATCCGCAACGGGAGGGTGGAGCAGAGCAATCTGCATGATTTTCCCCTGCTGCGCATGGGCGAAGTTCCTCCCATCGATGTGTACATCGTTCCCAGCAGCGCGCCGCCAGGCGGGGTGGGCGAGCCAGGCGTGCCGCCCGTCGCGCCGGCGGTGGTGAATGCACTCTACGCCGCCACCGGCAAGCGGATCCGCGAGCTGCCCGTGAAACCGGAGGAGCTGTTCCAGTGAGCGTGGTCCGGGTCCTGTTCGTCTGCATGGGGAATATCTGCCGCTCTCCCACCGCCCAGGGTGTGTTCCGCCGGCTGGTGGAGGAGGCGGGGCTGGAGTCCCGCATCGAGGTGGACTCCGCCGGGACCCACTCCTACCATGTTGGTAAGGTGCCGGACCAGCGGGCCATGCAGAGCGCCCATGCGCGGGGGTACGATCTCTCCGATCTGCGTGCGCGGCGGGTGACTGTGGAGGATTGCGAACGGTTCGACTATCTGCTGGCGATGGATGAGGAGAACCTGCGCCTGTTGCGGGAGCTGTGTCCGCCGGACCACCGGCACAAGCCGCGGCTACTGCTGGATTTTGCCAGCGATGTGACCCTGCGCGAGGTGCCCGATCCCTATTTCGGGGGCAGAAAGGGGTTTGAGCGGGTGCTGGATCTGGTGGAGAACGCCTGCCGGGGGCTGCTGGAGCATGTGGCGGTGGAGCTCCGCGAGCCGCACAGGGGGCCTGGCTGACCGGCCGCCACTCGGGAGAAGGGGGGCGCGGAGGTGCCAGCCGCTGCTGTGCGTTACTCGGGCTCCCCGAACCGCTCCAGGATCAGACTCTCCAGCTGGGCCAGGGCCTCTTCCTCGTCGGGGCCGTCGATCTCCAGAGTGACTCCGGTTCCCCGGGAGGCGGCCAGCATCATGAGCCCCATGATGCTCTTGCCGTTTACCCGACGGTAGTTGGCCATCAGCCGGATATCCGAGCGGAAGCGGGAGGCCAGGTTGACGAACTTCACCGCGGCGCGGGCGTGCAGGCCCAGCTTGTTGACGATGGTGATCTCCTTGCTGATCACCGGCGTGCGGTGGAGCTGCTCCAGATTATGCCGTCCTGTCCCCCGCTGGTGGCCTTGTGGGCCAGCTCTGGGAGGCCCAGGTGGGCGTAGTTGAGCACCCGGATCAGCATCGGCAGGTTGACTCCGGACACCACCGCGACCCCGGGCTGATCCAGCAGCAGGGCGGCCACATTGCTCGGAGTGGAGCCGAACATGTCGGTCAGGATCAGCACACCGTCACCCTGGTCCAGCTCCCGGGCCAGGCTGCGCGCCTCTCCGGTAAGCTGCTCCAGATCGGTGTCCAGGGAGACCGCCATGGTTCTGGAGGTCATGGGTGAGGAGCCGATCATGGCAACGGCGGTGGCGAGCAGTGCGTCGCCAATCTGGTCGTGGGTGATGATGAGCAGGCCGGTGCTCACGACAGCAGCTCGCGGTGGCGTACCTGTATGTTGACGCGGATGCGCTGGAAGCGTCGTGCCAGCTGTTCGGCCAGATATACCGAGCGGTGCTGCCCGCCGGTACAGCCGATGGCGATGGTCATGTAGCTGCGGTTGTCCGCCTCGAACTGGGGGATCCAGTCGTGCAGAAAGCGGTACATCTGCTCCAGCATCCGGTTCACGGATGGCTCCGCTTCCAGAAACTCCATCACCGGCTGGTCCAGCCCGCTGAAGGGGCGCAGGGAGGGCTCCCAGTGGGGATTTGGCAGGCAGCGCACGTCGAACACGAAGTCAGCGTTGGCGGGCACGCCGTTCTTGAAACCGAACGATTCGAACAGGATGGACATGGCGCGCGGGTGGTCGTTCTGCAGCCGCTTCACGATCAGATCGCGCAGCTGGTGGACGTTGGTAAGGCTGGTCTCGATACGCAGGTCCGCATTGGCGGAGATGGGCTCCAGCAACAACCCTTCGCGCTTGATGGCGTCCGCCAGGGTGACGTTCCGGGAGGTCAGGGGGTGGCGCCGGCGGGTTTCGCTGAAGCGTTTCAGGAGCGTGTTCTCGTCGGCGGTGAGAAAGAAGGTCTCGCACTCGATGCCCCGCTCCCGCAGTTTCGCTATGATCTCCGGGAACGACCCCAGATCGCCGGTGAGGTTGCGTGCATCGATCCCCACGGCCGCCCGGTCCACCCGGGACTGTTTGTTGATCAGTACCCGTTCGGCAAACTCCGGCAGCAGCGAGACCGGCAGGTTGTCCAGACAGTAGTAGCCCAGATCCTCCAGTACGTTGAGGGCCACGCTCTTGCCGGAGCCGGACATGCCGCTCACGATCAGCAGTTTCATCTCTCCTCCCCCAGGGCGGCCTGCCGGGCGGCGATGAACCGTCCGGCGGTATCCTCGCCGCGGAGGCGCAGGAGGTGGTTGCGCACCACCCCCTCCAGCATCACCGCCTGGTTGCGCTGGGCGATCACCGGCAGTCTGAACAGCGGGATCTCCACCCCCAGCACGTTGCGGGTCTGCCAGCCGCCGCGCAGCCGCTCCTCCCCCGCGGGCCGGTAGTGCTCCCCCGGCACCATAGAGACCACCAGCTGCAGCGGGCAGCTCTCCCTTGTTGCATGGTCGCCAAACATGGCCGCGATATTTAACACACCCAGGCCATACACCTCAAGGAGATTGCGCAGCTCGGGGGGGCAGCTGCCGGTCACTGTTGCGGAGCCGCCACTGCGCGCGAAGAGTGGCGCATCGTCGGCAACCAGGCGGTGGCCGCGGTTGATCAGCTCCAGGGCCAGGGCGCTCTTGCCGATCCCCGCCGGGCCCTCCAGCAGCACCCCGATTTCCAGCACCTCGAGAAACACGCCGTGAAGATGCTGCGTCCGGCGCGACATCTCCGCTCAGCTCGCCGCCCGGTGGCCCGGGTCCGGCTCCGGGGTGGAGCGGCCGGAAGGGTGCCAGTGGATCAGGATCCGGTAGAGATCCTCACGGGAGGAGGCCGCGCGCAGCCTGCGGCACAGCTCCTGGTCGCGGAACATCTCGGCCAGCATGGCCAGCAGCTGCAGATGTTCGTCGGTGGACTGCTCCGGAACCAGCAAGGCGCACAGCAGGTCCACAGGCTGCCCGTCATTGCTGTCAAAATCGATCCCCTCGCGCAGTTTGACGAAGGCGCACAGGCTGCGATCCAGATCCTTCAGCCGGCCGTGGGGCAGCCCCACGCCCCGGCCCAGACCGGTGCTGCTCAGCCTCTCCCGCGCCAGCAGGCTGTCGAACACCTGGCATGTGGTGAGGTTTTCCTGATGCTCCGCCAGCTTGGCGCTCAACAGCTCCAGGGCGCGCTTCTTGCTGGTGGCCTCGATATCGAAACCGACGCGTTCCGGCGTCAGGATCCGTGCGATGTTCATCGGTCTTTCCATCCCCGCCGGGGATCAGTGGCTGCTGAGCTTCTCCTTGTGTTTCTTCAGCTGCCGGTGGAGCTTGTCGCTGAGGGCGTCGATGGCGGCGTACATGTCGTCCCCCTCGGAGTTGGCGAACAGGTCGGCGCCGTTTACATGCATGGTGGCTTCGGCCCTCTGCCGGTTCTTCTCCACGCTGAGCACCACATGCACATTGCCCACCTTGTCGAAGTAGCGCTCCAGTCTGCCAAGTTTCTCGTTTACGTAGTTGCGCAGGGCATCTGTCAGGTCCATGTGGTGTCCGGTCAGGTTGAGTTGCATGATGGTTACTCCAGAGTGTTGATTTGTCAAAGTGTTATGCCAAACGCTTGCGTTCGTTGGATGGCGGTATGTTCATTATCTCCCGGTACTTGGCCACCGTGCGGCGCGCCACCTTGATTCCGCGGGATGAGAGGATCTCGGCGATCTTGCTGTCGCTGAGGGGCTTGCGCGGCTGCTCCTCGAGGATGAGCTTTCTTATATGGGCCTGGATGGCGGTGGAGGAGGCCTCGCCGCCGCTGCTGGTCTTCACATGGCTGGAGAAGAAGTATTTGAGCTCGAAGATGCCGCGCGGCGTGTGGATGTACTTGCGGGTGGTAACCCGGGAGATGGTGGATTCGTGCATGTCCACCGCCTCGGCTATGTCGTGCAGCACCATCGGTTTCATGGCGGTCTCGCCATGCTCCAGGAACTCCCGCTGCCGCTCCACGATGGTGCTGGCCACCTTGAGCAGCGTTTCGCTGCGGCTCTGCAGGCTCTTCAGGAACCAGCGCGCCTCCTGCAGGTGGTTTTTCAGGCAGAGGTTGTCGGCGGTGCTGTCGCCGCGCCGGATCATGGCGGCATAGTGCCGGTTGATGCCGAGGCGCGGGGTGTTCTCCGGATTGAGCTCCACGCGCCACCGGCCGTTTACCTTGGTGACGAACACGTCCGGGACGATGTACTCGGGGCTGCTGCTGGAGATGTGACCGCCGGGACGCGGGTTGAGCGACTGGATCAGGGCGATGACCTGCCGCAGCTCCTCCTCGCCGAGCAGGCTGCGCTTCATGAGCTGATTATAGTCCCGTTTCGCCAGGAGGTTGAAGTGGTGCCGCACCACCGCCCTGGCCTGCTCGAGCCATGGAACATCCAGCGGGAGCTGCTCCAGCTGCAGCAGCAGGCTCTCCTGCAGGTCGCGGGCCGCCACCCCCGGGGGATCGAAGCTCTGGATGCGGCGCAGCACCGCCGCCACCTCCTCCAGCTCCAGTTCGGGAAACTGCTCCAGGAGCAGCTGGTGGATCTCCTCCAGGGGGGTCTTCAGATAGCCGTCTCCGTCGATGGCGTCGATGATCGCCTCCGCGGCGGCCCGGTCCACGGGGGTAAAGTTGCTCATCTCCACCTGCCAGAGCAGATGGCTGCCCAGATCCTCCGTGGTGCTGCCCTGCGGCTCGTAGTCGCGATCATCGTCGGATGCCGCTCCACCAGCGGAGACCGGGCCGGGTTCGTACACATCCTCCCAGCGGGTATCCACCGGCAGCTCGGCGGGGATCTCCTCCCCCTGCTGCCCCACCTCCAGCGCCTGCATATCCCCGTCAGCGGGGGTCTCCGCCACCGCTGGATCGGCGGATTCCTCCTTGCCCTCCATCAGCGCCTCGCCGTTCTCGTCCTGCCGCTCCAGCATCAGGTTGGACTCCAGCGCCTGCTGGATCTCCTGCTGCAACTCGACGGACGACAGCTGCAGCAGGCGGATGGCCTGCTGCAGCTGCGGGGTCATGGTGAGTTGCTGGCCGAGGCGTAACTGTAGGGTCTGTTTCATCTGATACCAACCAGATCGATGCAGCGCTATTTTACTCAATTACAGGGTGGCGGTGTACCCTTGCACCTCTCGGCCGTGGTGCGGTTTTGTGAACCGTTGCGCATTTCGTGGGTCTTCCCCAAATCGTGTGGGCAAAATGGTAAATCATCCTTGACAGGCAGAATGCACGCCACATACTCGGTAACCAGAAGGGGATTGGGGCTCTCTGGCTGGGGAGTGGCGGATATCCACCACCTGCGCCAATAGCAACTGCTCCGGCTATCCCAAAGTCTCCCCAATCCCCTTATGCCGACCATCTTCCGGCGCGCATTCCGCCTGTCAAGGATGATTTACCATTTTGCCCACACGATTTGGGGAAGACCCCATTTCGCAGCCACGCCTCCCCGAGGCGCCGTCCTAAAGGGTAAACTTTTCGCCGAGATAGACCTCGCGCACCTGCCGGTTCTGCAGAACGGTGTCGGGCGGCCCCTCGGCGATGACCCGGCCGGCGCTCAGGATGTAGGCGCGTTCGCAGATCCCCAGCGTCTCGCGCACGTTGTGGTCGGTGATCAGCACGCCTATCCCCCGATCGCGCAGCTGCCGGATGATGTTCTGGATGTCCAGCACCGAGATGGGATCCACCCCCGCAAACGGTTCGTCCAGCAGGATGAAGCGCGGCTCGGTGGCCAGGGCCCGGGCGATCTCCACGCGCCGCCGCTCCCCTCCGGAGAGGCTGATGCCGGCGGTGGTGCGCAGGTGTCCGATGTGGAACTCCTGCAGCAGCAGCTCCAGCTTCTGCTGGCGCTGGGCGCGGCTCAGCTCGCCGCGGGTCTCCAGGATCGCCATTATGTTCTCCTCCACCGACAGCTTGCGGAATACCGAGGCCTCCTGGGGCAGGTATCCTATCCCCAGGCGGGCGCGGATATGCATGGGGTGGCTGGTGATCTCCCTGCCGTCCAGGGTGATGCTTCCGGCATCGCAGGGGATCAGGCCCACGATCATGTAGAAGCTGGTGGTTTTGCCGGCCCCGTTGGGGCCCAGCAGGCCCACGATCTCTCCGCTGTACAGTTCCATGGAGAAGCCATCCACCACCATCCGGTCACGGTACTGCTTGACCAGCTCGCGGGCGGCCAGCGAGTGTCGGGACCGGTTCATTGTGTCTCGGGCCGGTCGGGGTGGATGACGGCGCGCACCCGCTGTTTGCTGTCCTCGCCTCCCTCCGCCCGCACCTTTTTGCTGCGGATGTCGTAGGTTATCTGCTCTCCGCTGAAACGGTTCCTGCCGTGCCGCAAACGTGCCTGGCCGCTCAGCAGCAGCTGTTCGCCGCTGGCGAGGTACTCTATCCTGCGCGCCTCGGCGGTGATCTCCTCCCCGTCGGGCAGGGTTTGGGAGTAGCGCGCCGGCGCGCCCTCCGCCACCGTCCTGGTTACCCGGCCATCACTACGGTAGAGGGTGATGCTGTCGGCGGTGATGGTGAGCGCGCCACGGCGCAGCACCACGTTGCCCCGGAACAGGGTGGTGCCGCTCGGGCTGTTGAACTCGGCGTGATCCGCCTCTATGTCGATGGGTTGGGCGGCGGCTGCGGGCGCGAGGCAGCACAGCAGCAGGAGCAGCCCCGCCAGCAGGGTCGGATCAGGATGCCGGCGCATGGAATCTCCCCCGAATCCGGTGCATCAGCTCCACCCGCTCCCGCGCCATGTCGAGGCGCAGGCCGGTGGCCTTCAGGGTGGAGCCATCTATGCTTATGCGCACCGGAGCATCGCTGCTTGCGCTCTTCCTGTCCGGGAGTACCAGCAGATCCGCGGTCTCCATCTCAAGGTTCCCGTTCGCGGCCGTTCCGCGCCGCCTGATGGTCACGTCACCCTGCATCAGGATCCTTTTGCCCCGGTCGCTGACGCTGGCCCGCCGGGCGGTTACGCTCCAGGATGACTCCTCCCGTTCCTGGAACAGCAGCCGTGGCGCGATGAACTGCAGGGTTTCCTGCCCGGAGAGGTACTCCATGTAGTCCGCCTCGATGAGGTGACGCGGCGCCCCGTCGGCGCCGGTGGCGGTGATGGTGAAGTTTTTCAGATAGTAGTCCGGCCCGCTCTCGCCGGCGGCCGTCGGGACGGGAGAGGGGCTGCTCTGCCATTTCAGCCATGCGCTCAGCGCGGCCAGAACCAGCAGCAGGAGCGGCAGGATGCCCCTGTGGGTGGCGGTGTTGCGCATGGCTCTCATCGCTTCCGGCACCGTTCAGCGCAGGAATCTGGCCAGCTGTTCATCAAGGGTTCCGCGGGCGCGCATGATTAGTTCACAGGTGTCGCGCGCCGCCCCCCGGCCGCCTCCGTGGGGGGTGCACCAGTGGGCGTGCTCCTTGACCAGGGGATGGGCGTCCTGGACGGCTATGGCCAGTCCCGCGCGGCGCATCACCGGCAGGTCCACCACGTCGTCCCCCACGTAGGCCACCTGGCGGGGGGGAATCTGCACCTTCTCCAGCAGTTGCTCGAAGGCGGGCAGCTTGTCCAGCTGACCCTGAAACAGGTGGCGTATCCCCAGGTTGTCCATGCGGTGCCGTACCACCTGGGAGGTGCGGCCGGTGATGATGGCGATCTCCACCCCGCTGGCCTGCAGCATCTTCATGCCGTGGCCGTCCCGGGAGTGGAACGCCTTGTACTCCAGCCCGTCGTCACCAAGAAACAGGCTGCCGTCGGTCAATACCCCGTCCACATCGAACACCACCAGCTCGATGGTGGCGGCCCGCTCCAGAACATCCTGCATGCCGTTTTCCCCCTTTCAGACCACACCTGCCTGCAGCAGGTCATGCATGTTGAAGGCGCCGATCAGCCGCTGGTGGTCGTCCACCACCGGCAGGGCGTTGATCTTTCTGGCCTCCATGATCTGCAGCGCCTCCGCCGCCAGGATCCGGGGGCCGACCGTGGTGCAGCCGCGGCTCATGACCTCCCCGACAGGGGTGCTGCGCAGCTCGATCTGTTTCTGCTGCAGGACGCGGCGCAGGTCGCCGTCGGTGAAGATCCCCTCCACGGTGTCGTGCCGGTCGACGATGGTGACGAAGCCGAGCCGCTTGTTGCTCATCTCCACCAGCGCCTCGCTGAGCGGCATCTCCGCCAGCACCCGGGGGATCTCCTCGCCGGTGTGCATGATGTCGCCGATGAGCAGCAGCAGGCGCCGTCCCAGCCGCCCCCCGGGATGGGTGCGCGCGAAGTCGTCGGCGGTGAAGCCGCGCGCCTCGAGCAGGGAGACGGCCAGGGCGTCCCCCATGGCCAGCGACGCGGTAGTGCTGGAGGTGGGGGCCAGCCCCAGGGGGCACGCCTCCTGGGCCACGCTTACGTCGATGTTTATGTCCGCGGCGCGCGCCAGGCGGGATTCGGGATTGCCTGTCAGGGTGATGAGCGGCACATGCAGCCTCTTGATC
The DNA here is from genome assembly GCA_015490535.1 of Gammaproteobacteria bacterium. GTDB lineage: Bacteria > Pseudomonadota > Gammaproteobacteria > Thiohalospirales > Thiohalospiraceae > DRMK01. The sequence goes on along the minus strand of WFXP01000132.1, from coordinate 10,262 downwards.
AGGGGCAGGATGGTGAGCAGTTCGCTGGTCTCTCCCGAGTTGGAGAGCGCCAGAACCACGTCGCCAGCGGTAAGCATGCCCAGATCGCCGTGGCTGGCCTCGCCGGGATGGACGAAGAAGGCGGGGGTGCCGGTGCTGGCCAGGGTGGCCGCGATCTTGCTGCCGATATGTCCGGACTTGCCCATGCCGGTGACCACCACCCGCCCCTCGCACCGCAGCATCAGCTGGCAGGCGCGGGCAAAACCCGCATCGATGCGCGGGATGAGGTCGCTGACGGCCCGCGCCTCCACCTCCAGCACGGCGCGGCCTAGCTGTTGCAGTCTGGCGTCACCCATCAGCCGCCGGTTTCGGGGTACCCCAGTTCGGCCAGTTTTGCCGCGAGACTGGCCCGGGAGAGACCATCTCCCAATATGGTCACCTCGTCATCCTCCACGGTAACCGTCACGCTGGCTACCCCGGGAAGGGATCCAACCCCCTCGACTATGGTCTTGACACAGCCGGAACACCTTACGTTTTCTATCTTGAACGTCTCGCTCTGCATGGCTTGTTACCCCCGATTTTATGGTTCTGTCATGACTCCCGCCCACAAGCATATCACTGCATGGAGGCCGCTCCCAGCATCGCCAGATAGCCCAGGTAGCCGGCCAGCAGTATTCCACCCCCTCTCCTGGTCAGGGAGCCCGGTTTGCGGAAGCCGTACGCCAGGGCGAACAGGGCTATGGCGAAGCCGGTCATGATGGGGAAATCCCGGCCCAGCACCTCCGGATCCATGTGGTAGGGAAGGATGATGCCGGAGATCCCCAGGACCCCCAGGATGTTGAATATGTTGGATCCGATAACATTACCGATGGCGATGTCATGCTCGCCGCGCAGGGCGCTCATGACGGAGGCCGCCAGTTCCGGCAGGCTGGTGCCTATGGCAATGATGGTCAGGCCTATTACCAGATCGCTGACGCCGAGGGCGCGGGCGATCTCCACCGCTCCCCAGACCACCATCCGCGAGCTGATCAACAGCAGCAGCAGCCCACCCAGCAGCAGCAGCAGGGCCCTGCCGCTGGACATTTCCGGAGGCAGCTCAGCCTCGAACTCGGCCGCCATGGGATCCAGCCCGTCCTGTTCCCGCCGTCCCATGCGCACCAGCCAGTAAAGCACCAGTGCCAGGCCGCCCATCAGGAGGAGGCCGTCGCCGCGCCCCAGCTTGTTGTCCAGCAACAGCAGCAGCGCAAAGATTATGGCGATGAACATTATGGGGTATTCACGCTGCAGGGTGGCGGAGTGGATCTGCAGCGGTTTGATCAGGGCGGTGGCTCCCAGGACCAGTCCCATGTTGGCGATATTGGAGCCCAGTGCATTACCTACCGCGACGCCGGGGTTGCCATCCCAGGCGGATATGGCGGAGATCAGCATTTCGGGAGCGGAGGTGCCGAAGCCCACTATGGTGAGCCCGATCACCAGCGGTGATATCCCCAGGTTGCGTGCCGTGGCGGCGGCGCCTATTACGAAGCGGTCCGCGGCCCACACCAGCAGGGTGAACCCCGCCACCACCGCAATGGCAGATATCAGCATCGGTTACTCCTCCTCTTCCAGGTCGAACAGGAGATCGTCATCTTCCTCCTCCATCCCGGGCGGGTTGCCGTCGAAAACCTGGCTTCTGCGCCGCTGCAGGTAGGCGTCACGGAGGAAGGCGTAGGGATCGAAGGTGGAACGCTCCAGGATGCGTCCCGCGGAAAGCAGATCGGCGCGGGTATCCACCACCTCCAGGGCAAACAGGCCCCATCGGGTGGATTGCTCGGGAAGATAGGTGTAGGGCTCGGTAAAGTAGTCTCCCGCCAGCCCGAAACTGTCGCGCACCGTACTGGGTCCCCAGAAGGGCAGCACCAGATAGGGTCCGGAGGGGACCCCCCAGTAGCCCAGCGTCTGGCCGAAGTCCTCGTCCTGCCTGGGGAGGCCGAAGGCGGTGGCCACGTCCACCAGTCCGAACAGCCCGAGGGAGCTGTTTATGGTGATGCGTCCCAAGGTGGTCATGGCCTTGGTCCCCTTGAGCTGCAGGAGGCTGTTGAACAGGGTGGCGATGTCGTCGAGGTTGCCGAAAAAGTTGGTTACCCCCTTGTCCACGAAGCCGGGAGTCACAGCCTGATAACCTTCGGCCAGCGGTTTCGCCACATATCTGTCCACCTTCTGGTTGAACGAGTGGATGGCGCGGTTGTAGCGCTCCAGTGGATCCACGCCGGATTTCCCGCCCGGGGAGCTGGCGCAGCCGTGGAGCAGCAGGGCCGCGACGGTCAGCAGGATGGGTTTGTGTACTTTACGCAACAATCTGGGGTTCCAAGCCGGTGAAAAGAGGGCATTCTATCCAAATGGGCCGGTCGCAAGCCAGTGGTTATTTTGAACCGTCGGCGAATCTGCGTACAATGCCCGCTTCTGGCAGGCAGCTGTAGGTGGTTCTGGCGAGAATGGCTGATGGGTCGTCCCTGGTGGAGATTCGCGGACTGCGTTTCGCATACTCCGGAAGGACCATTTTCGACGGTATAGACATCGACATCCGGCGCGGTGGGGTGACCGCCATCATGGGGCCCAGCGGCACCGGCAAGACCACCCTGCTGCGCCTCATCGGCGGCCAGGAGCAGCCCGCCTCCGGCAGCGTACGGGTGGACGGGATGGAGGTGTCCAGGCTCTCCCGGAGGCAGCTGTACGAGTTGCGCAAGCGTATGGGGATGCTGTTCCAGAGCGGGGCCCTGCTGACCGATCTGAGCGTGTTTGACAACGTCGCCTTTCCCCTCCGCGAGCACACCCGGCTGCCGGAGGAGATGATTCGCGATCTGGTGCTTATCAAGCTGCAGGCGGTAGGACTGCGGGGGGCGCGCGATCTGATGCCGGCGGCGCTCTCCGGTGGAATGGCGCGCCGGGTGGCGCTGGCCCGCGCCATTGCGCTGGACCCCATGGTGATCATGTATGACGAGCCCTTCTCCGGCCAGGACCCCATATCCATGGGGGTGCTGGTGAAGCTGATCCGGGAGATCAACGACGCCCTGGGTATGACCACCATCATCGTCTCCCACGATGTGCACGAAACCGCCGCCATCGCCGACTACCTCTACCTGTTGTCGGAGGGCAGGGTGGTGGAGCATGGCACCCCCGATGAGCTGCAGCGCGCCGGCTCGCGCTGGACCCGGCAGTTTCTCAACGGCCTGCCGGACGGACCGGTGCCGTTTCACTACCCGGCTCCCGAGTTCGGCGTGGAGCTGCTGGAGCCGGGAAGCAGCAGATGATCGCCCTCACGCTGCAGCGTATGGGGCGGTGGGCGCTGGAACGCCTGGAGCGGCTCGGGCGCAGCAACCTGTTCCTGCTCCATGTGGTGCCGGGGCTGCCGGGGTTGCTGGCGCGGCCGGGTCTGGTGGTGCAGCAGACGTTCGCCATCGGCGTGCTGTCGCTGCCCATCGTGGTGGTGGCCGGCCTGTTTGTTGGTATGGTTCTTGCCTTGCAGCTGTATAACACCATGGTGGATTTTGGCGCCGAGCAGTCGCTGGGTCCGGTGGTGGCGCTCAGCCTGGTGCGTGAGCTGGGTCCGGTGGTGACCGCGCTGCTGTTCGCGGGGCGGGCGGGATCCGCGCTGGCGGCCGAGATCGGTCTGATGAAGGCCACCGAGCAGCTCTCCAGCATGGAGATGATGGCGGTGGATCCGCTGCGGCGCATTGTCGCACCGCGCCTGGCCGGCGGGATTATCTCCCTGCCGCTGTTGAGCGCCATCTTCAGCGCCGTCGGGATCAGCGGGGGGTTTCTGGTGGCCACCGGTCTGCTGGGGGTGGACAGCAACGCTTACTGGTCCCAGATGCGGGCCAATGTGGATCTGTTCGACGACCTGGCCAACGGGGTGATCAAGAGCGTGGTATTCGGTGTCGTGGTTACCTGGATCGCGGTTTTCGAGGGGTATGATGCGGCTCCCACCTCCGAGGGGGTGGCCCGAGCCACCACCCGTACGGTGGTGAACAGTTCGCTGGCGGTGCTGGGTCTGGATTTCATACTGACCGCATTGATGTTTGGAGACGATACATGAGGCAGTCGCGAGCCCTGGAGATCTGGGTTGGGGCGTTCGTTGCCGCGGGCCTGGCGGCCCTGCTGATGCTGGCGATGAAGGTGAGCAACATAACCAGCTACGCGCAGGGTGATGGTTACCGGATCAGTGCCGCGTTCGAGAACATCGGCGGCCTGACGGTTCGAGCGCCGGTCCGCATCGCGGGAGTCCGCATCGGAAGGGTGAGCGATATCCAGTACGACAGCGAGAGCTTTCAGGCCGTGGTGACCATGCGCATCGACAGCCGGTATGACTTTCTGCCCGCCGATACCTCGGCCAGCATCCTTACCGACGGGCTGCTGGGGGAGAACTATATCGGGTTGGAGCCGGGTGGCGAGGAGGAGACCCTTGGGGACGGTGACCGGATCGAAATCACCCAGTCCGCATTGGTGCTGGAGAAGCTCATCGGCCAGTTTCTGTTCAGTCGGTCGCAGGGAGATGACCAGTAGATGAGACCCCGTCTGGCGCTTATCGGCATACTTGTCCTTCTGTTGTGTCCGGGAAGCGGCTGGACCGACTCCGGTAGCGATCCCGCCGTTCTGGTACAGGAGACCTCGGAACGCTTGCTGAAGGTTCTGCGTGAGCGCCGTGCGCAGCTGCAGGATGAACCGGGGCTAATCTATGAACTGGTGGAGGAGATCGTCCTGCCGCACTTCGATTTCACCCGCATGTCGCGCTGGGTGCTGGGCAAATACTGGCGCACCGCCACCCGGGAGCAGCGGCGCCGTTTCAGGCAGGAGTTCCGCACACTGCTGGTGAAGAGCTACGCCTCATCGTTGCTGGAGTTCTTGGACGATGAGTTCAGATATCAGCAGCCGCGGCTGGCGAAGGGGGCCAAAAAGGCCACGGTACGCACCGAAGTGCTGCGCCGCGGCGCGACGCCGGTGCGGATCGAGTATCGCCTGTTCAGGGGCAAGGATGGCTGGAAGGCCTACGATGTGCTGGTGGAGGGGGTCAGTCTGGTGGCCAACTACCGCAGCTCGTTTGCCCAGGAGATCCGGCGAGAGGGTCTGGACAGCCTGATCACCCGGCTTGCGGAGCACAACAGCTGATTGGCGGCGGATGGGCGGGGAGGCGCGCATGGAGAAGTTGCCCGGCGGGGTGTGGCGGATGTCGGGTGAGCTTACCTTTACCACCGTTCCGGAGCTGGTGGAAAGCATCAGCATGGAGCCTGGCGCCGCGGGGAAGCGGCTGCAGATCGATCTGGGAGGTGTATCGCACGCCGATAGTGCCGGGCTGGCACTGCTCGTATGCTGGCTGCGGCGGGCGCGGAGGCGGGGGATCCGGATTCTGTTCTGCGGGGTTCCCGAGCAGCTGCTGAGGATAGCCCGGGTCAGCGGTCTTGATACTGTCCTTCCTTTTGGAAAGGATATAGAATAGACTGTAAATAGGATGCATAGCCATCTAAAATAATAGCAATTTCCGTTTCAAGACGTGGGGTGCGGAGCGATTCCCGTCAGGTGGCCATGATATTGCGGATGACAAAAGGGGGTGCAAGCAGGGTATTCGCTGCAGCCTGCCTGGCGCTGCTCGCTTGCGCCGCCTGGGCGGAGCCGGTGCAGATCCAGGGGGTGCGCCTGTGGCATTCGGCGGAGAAGCTGCGCCTGGTGTTCGATTTGAGCTCTCCGGTACGGCACAACCTGTTCCGGCTTTCCGCCCCCGAGCGGGTGGTGCTGGATCTCTCCAACGCACGGGTTGACTGGGCACGCCGCCCGATGGCGGTTGCCTCCGGAGGGTGGCTGAAACAGATTCGCAGCGCGCCACGCAATGGCCGGGATCTTCGGCTGGTGCTGGACATGAACCGGTCAGTCACCGCCAGCAGTTTCATCCTGAAGCCCGACCGCAGGTATGGCCATCGGCTGGTGGTGGATCTTGTGGCCGCGAGCGGCGGCGGGGGAGCGGCCGCCGGCAGGGCCAAACCCGCCCATCCTCCGGCTCCACGCCGGGGTCGGGACGTGGTGATAGCCATTGATGCGGGGCATGGCGGTGAAGATCCGGGGGCAATCGGCCAGAACCGTACGCGGGAAAAGGATGTGGTGCTGGCCATCGCGCGCAGGTTGGAGGCATTGGTAAACAGGGAGCCTGGCATGCGCGCCGTCATGATCCGGGACGGTGACTACTACCTGGGGCTGCGGGATCGGATCAGGAGGGCCCGCGAGCACAAGGCCGATCTGTTCGTCTCCATCCATGCCGATTCGTTCAAGAACCGCAGGGCGCGCGGATCGTCGGTGTTTACCCTGTCGGAGCACGGCGCCAGCAGTGAAGCCGCCCGCTGGCTGGCGGAGAGAGAGAATGCCGCCGATCTGATCGGCGGGGTGAGCCTTGATGACAAGGACGAGGTACTGGCCTCGGTGCTGCTGGATCTCTCCCAGACCGCTACCATCGAGGCCAGCAACATGGTGGCCGCCACGGTCCTTGAGCAGCTTGGCAAGGTGAACCGGTTGCACAAGGACCATGTGGAGCAGGCCGGGTTCGCGGTGCTGAAATCGCCCGACATACCATCCATTCTGGTAGAGACCGCTTTTATCTCCAATCCGGTCGAGGAGCGCAAGCTCAACAGCGCCAGGCATCAGCGCAGGCTGGCCGGTGCGATACTGGGCGGGATACGCAGCTATTTCATGAAGTATCCACCGCCAGGCACGACTCTTGCGCTGCGCTCGGAGGGAAAAAAATATGTGATCCAGCCGGGTGACACCATCTCCACCATAGCGCGCCGTCACCGGGTGCGGGTGGAGGAGCTGCGGCGCAGCAATGGCCTGCGGGGAGATCTGCTCAAGGCGGGTGAGGTGTTGCTGATTCCCGCCACCCTGGGTGGCTGACAGATCCCTTATCCGTGACTTTTCCCCGTGCGCTGCAGTTTTTCCTGCACTATCGCCTGCAGGGAGCGGATGGTGGGTGAGCTGAACGGTTACAGGGAAAGATCCTTATGGCTCAAATAAAGTGTACCCTCTACTGTCACTCTCGTAGCCTGCATATACAGCAACTTTATACGGGCTTCGACATACTCGCCGAAAATGGAATAGTCAAACTCGGTCAAGAGTTCGTAAATTGTGGTAAAAACGGTGCGCTCCACAACAGGTATCCAAAGAGTGCTGCACATGCACATTTGGCAGTGGAGCTACTATCTGGCAATAAACAGAAATTGATCCTTTACTTTGATAACCTTGATTCCCGGGAAATAGACGAGCACGATCTGCAAAATTGCGACATCTATTTCAAGCGCTCCTTTTCACCAAACTACATCAGTGAACAGCGTTCCGAGTACAAAGACAAAATTTATCCTCTGGGACTAAATTACTGGGTTCTTCCCAACAGCTTCAGCATGACGACGTTACATCGTAACGTATCGCTGCCCGATTCGGTTCGAGGAAAACTTGGCGGTGTAATATCGTCCATCGATACAAAAAACAGAACCCAGTTTTACCCAAGAGTGCGGGATCTTCACTCCCTGCCTGCGGTGTCTCACGAACCCAAGGTATTGTTTATGGTTACCGCATATGATCCGTATGATTGGTCCGAACGTCCCAGGGAAAAAATCGAAGAACGGATACATATCAATGAGTTTAGAGCAGATTGTGTCCGCGCGCTGCGCAAAGAGCTTGGTCCGAAATTTTTTGGTGGATTTGTCCACAACGAATATACAAGAGAGCATTACAAGGATGTGCTGTTAGGCGATCCTCAAAGCGCGAAGAAGCAAAACTACCTTCAAATCCTGAAGGAGTTTCCCATATGCGTCGCTACAACGGGATTACATGGTTCCATAGGGTGGAAGCTCGCGGAGTATGTCTCTTTCTCAAAAGCTATCGTTTCAGAGAAGCTGAATTATGATGTGCCGGGATTTTTTCAGCCGGGGCACAACTATCTGGAGTTTTCCTCACCAGAGGAGTGCGTAGAGCAGTCAATGAAACTGTTGTCCGATCAGCAGTTGAGAACAGAGCTGATGTTGAACAATTCTGTCTACTATCAACATTATGTCAAACCGGATATGTTGGTGTTCAATGCAATTTCCGTGGCCATGAAGAGGCTCAATGAACAGATTGCGTAACAGGAGCGCACTCGGCCGGCAAAGGGCGTCGCTCGGTCCCCGCTTTGTTCTTCGCCGCCGATGATTTCTCCCTCCGGTAAGGCCTGCCTCCCTGAACGGCGGGGTGCGACAGCGCCATGAGCGCCACCCCCCGCGTGCATCTCCTGCCTCCCCGGGTGGCCAACCAGATCGCTGCCGGAGAGGTGGTGGAGCGGCCCGCCTCCGTACTCAAGGAGCTGCTGGAGAACAGCCTCGACTCCGGAGCCGGCACCATACGTGTCGATATCGAGCGGGGCGGGGTGGGTCTGATTCGGGTGCAGGATGATGGCTGCGGTATCCATCGCGACGATCTGATGCTGGCGGTGAGCCGCCACGCCACCAGCAAGATAGAGGATCTGAGGGATCTGGAGCATATCTCCAGCATGGGATTCCGGGGCGAGGCCCTGGCCAGCATCGCCTCGGTTTCCCGCTGCCGCATCGTTTCGCGGAGTGCGGACATGGAGTGTGGCTGGGCCATGGAGGTGGCCGGCAGCGTGGTGGAGGGTGAGCCTGTTCCCCGGCCGCACCCGGTGGGAACCACGGTGGAGGTGCGGGATCTGTTCTTCAACACACCGGTGCGACGCCGCTTCCTGCGCAGCGAGCGCACCGAGCGGGGTCACCTGGAGGATATTTTTCGGCGGATGGCGCTGAGCCGCTTCGAGATCGATTTCACGCTCCACAATGCGCAGCGCTGCGTATATCGCTTGCATGCCTGCGCCGACCGGCGGCAGCGGGAGAGGCGGCTGGCCCAACTGTGCGGCAAGGGGTTTCTCCAACATGCCCTCCATGTCAGGTTCGAGGCCTCGGGGATGCGTCTGCACGGCTGGATAGCGACACCGGATTTTGCGCGCAGCCAGACCGATATGCAGTATTTCTATCTCAATGGGCGCTCCATCCGTGATCGGCTGGTGAACCACGCTGTCCGCCAGGCCTATCAGGAGCGGATCTACCAGGGGCGGCACCCCGCTTACCTGCTGTTTCTGGAGATGGCGCCGGAGCAGGTGGATGTGAATGTGCATCCTACCAAGCATGAGGTCCGGTTCAGGGAGGGGCGCCTGGTCCACGATTTCCTGCTGAGCTGTTTGCAACAGGCGTTGGCGCAGGGAGAAGGGGGGGGATGGACCCATAGGGAGGCGGAGGATGCGGCCTCATGCTCCCTCGCGAGAGCCTCGGAAAGGAGGCGCCCGGAGCAGGGCGGGACCGCAACGGTGAGGGAGCAGATCGCCTCCTACAAGAGGTTGCATGAGGGCGGGGGAGAGGGCGCGGGGGAGCGGGTGGCTGCCGATAGCCCTGTTTCTCCCTGGAAGCTGGTGGAGGAGCTGTTCGGGCGCTACGCCCTGGTGCGGCAGGAAGGGCGGCTTCTGCTGGTGGATCTCCGGGTGGCCAGGGAGAGAGTGCTTAGGGAGCGCCTCAACGCGGCCAGAGAGAGGAGCGGGGTGGAGTCTCAGCCTCTGCTGCTGCCGCAGCAGATAGAGCTGGAGCCCGCTTCCGCTGCGGCCCTGGATAGTTTTGGAGAGCGGCTTCTGGAGCTGGGTCTGGAGGTCACATCCACCTCTCCCGGCAGCGCGGTGGTGCGACGGCTTCCTGCTCTGTTGGGGGAGTGCGAGGTGAATCGGCTGGTGCCGTCCCTTCTCGCCGAGCTGGTGCGGTGGGAGGGGGAGACGCCGGATCTGTGTGCTCTGCTGGCCCGCCACGGAGCGGCCTCTGCCACCTGGTCGAGCCGCGATCAGCTGCAGCAGCTGCTGCGGGAGGTTCACCCCCTGGTCCAAGGGGGAGAAGAGCGACACATGGTTGTCGAGCTGCGCTCCGAGGATCTGCAAGGCATGTTCCCGAGCGCGGACCGGTCTCGCCATCCCACCGAGCCGGACAGGTAGCGTGGCTTCAACTGCGGAGCGTTCCACGGGGATAGCTGCCCATTGCCGAGACGGGCCATCGCTGGGTGATGTCCAGCAAGGCTGCCTCTCCGCCGTGCTACTCTTTCAAGGTACTCAACAACCACCAGCTAAAGCTGGTGGGTTCGTTTTATGGACTGAAAGTCCGGATACGGGTCAAAAGACCCGTTCAAGCTTCAGTCCGGAAGTTGTCATCCACCCTGGGCTCAAAATGATGCTCCAGATACTCCTTAAT
>WFXP01000131.1 GCA_015490535.1 Gammaproteobacteria bacterium | reverse complement strand
TTCCACGGTCTAAGTGCGGTGGAGCGGGCCCATCTGCGAGAGTTGACCACCCTGTTCCTGCGGCGCAAGGCGCTCTCGGGGGCGCTGGGGCTGGAGGTGACCGAAGAGATGGCGTTGGCGGTGGCTGCGCAGGCTTGTTTGCCCGTCCTGGAGCTGGGGCTGGACTACTACGATGGTTGGGTGGAAGTCGTGGTCTATCCGGGCGCCTTCCGGGTCGAGAGGGAGGTCGTCGACGAGGCGGGTGTGGTCTCCCGGCTGGAGCAGTCCCTCAGCGGCGAGTCATGGTTGCAGGGACCGGTGATCCTCTCCTGGGATGACGTTGCTTCCGATCTGGCGCAACCCCATCCGGGGCGGAATGTGGTAATCCACGAATTCGCCCACAAACTGGATATGCTGAACGGGGAGGCCAACGGCATGCCTCCTCTTCACTCTGACATGGTTCGTAGCCACTGGACCGAGGCGTTCAGCCGTGCCTATGAACACCTGCAGCAGCGGCTGGAGTACCACCATTCCGATATCGACCCGTATGCCGCCACCAGCCCGGCGGAGTTTTTCGCCGTGGTAAGTGAATATTTCTTTACCGATCCGCGACGGCTGAAACAGCATCTTCAGGCGGTGTATGAACAGCTGGCGCTGTTCTATCGCCAGGATCCGGTACGAAGGATCGGCGATGAGCAAGTCTGAGCGGATGCGGATTGTCCTGCTTCCGCACCAGATCGATGGTCAGAGTCATTGATTTCGCAATGCCGGGCAGACTCAGGCGGGGTCAAATCTTTTTGGAGATCAACCAGTAGGTGATCCCGAGAGCGAATACCACGGCGGCGGTGCCCAGGATGAAGGGGGGTGTGATCTTCTCGAAATCGAAGATGATCACCTTTCGGGAGATAGCCATCAACGCGGTGGCTACCACCAGCCTTACGGGAATGACATCGGTCTTCAGGTACATGGAGATATTGACGAAGATTTCGATGGCAATCAGTACCGCGAGAAAGGCACCAAAGGTGGCGAGAATGTCGTTGATGCTCAACAGCAGGAAAGGAGGTGCGGTGAGACGCTGGTAGAGGACATAGATGACATCGCCAATCCCCCATACGATCACCGCCACCATCAGCACGGCCAGTATCTTGATGGCGAAGCGGATGATACGGTGCAGTTTTTCCAGGAACGGATCCTCATGCTCCTTGGTGAGCTCGTGACCAGGTTCTTTCAGATGCTCCTCTTCGCGTTGCACGGTATTGCCTCTTGGATCGGGTTACTGACAGGTTACCATCTTTGGAAAAGGAAAGAAGGAAAGGGTGCAATGAAAGGCGGATGCCATCTTTTCGTGTATGGAACCCTCAAACGGGGCAAGGGGGGAAGGAAGCACCACCTGATGGAGGAGTACGTGGATTTCGTTTGCGAGGGAAGCGTTCCTGGCAAACTCTACCGGATGGATGGCTATCCCGCACTGGTGTGGATGGAGGGAACGGCATCAAGAGTGTGGGGCGAACTCTACCGGGTTCGCCGGTCTGCGCTGCTGTTCGGCACACTGGATTCCTACGAAGGCTGTTCCCGCAAGGATCCCCATCCCCATGAATACAGGAGAGTCCAAAGACGGGTGACCTTGAAGGGTGGTGGAGCGGTATCGGCCTGGCTCTATGAATACTGTGCGCCTCCCGGAGGACGCCGCCTGATTCCTTCCGGTATCTGGACCGGATGAATGTACCTGCCCTCAAGAATCTTCTCATTTATGCGACAATGAGTGTCCTCAAGCACTCGCAATCCGATACCAGCCATTCATGTTGCCCGAAAAACTTGCCCGACTCGCCAGCCTGGTTCGCCGAATCGCGGACCGGGAGCTGCCTCAACGTTTCCGCTGCCGCGGTGGTTCCCGCAAGGACGACGGCAGTCTTGTGACCGAGGCAGACACCATGATGCAGAATGCATTGGCGCAGGCCTTGTACGGAGAGTGGCCAGACCATGCGCTGCTTGGCGAGGAGATGAGCGAGATGGAGCAATTGCAGGCGCTGGAGAAAATGAACGGCGGTGTGTGGTGCATCGATCCGCTGGACGGCACCAGCAACTTTGCTGCCGGTGTGCCCTATTACTCAGTGTCAGTCGCTTTGCTCCGCCACGGCCAGGTGGAACTGGGCGTGGTCTATGATCCCGGTCGCCGGGAGTGCTTCGCCGCGGCGCGTGGCCTGGGGGCCTGGTGTAACGGGGAGCGGCTGCAAGCCGGTCAGTCCGCCACACCCCTGTCTCAGGGCTTGGCACTGGTCGACCTCAAGCGTCTGCCACCATCATTGGCGGCACGGCTGGCCACGAAGCCTCCCTACAAGTCTCAGCGCAGCTTTGGCGCCGTGGCCCTGGATTGGTGCTGGCTGGCCGCAGGGCGCTGCCATGTATACCTCCACGGGCGCCAAAACATCTGGGACTATGCCGCCGGAAGTCTGGTGCTGGAAGAGGCCGGTGGCCAGGCCGTCACCCTGGAAGGTGAAGCTGTTTTTCTCCCCAATCTGTCACCCCGCTCAGCAGCTGCCGCCCTGGATCCGGACATCTTCCAGCAGTGGCGGAAATGGCTGGGGATCGACTGAACGGGAAGGTGCCGGGCTTGCGCTACTGTACTGACTCCGATCGCCGGGGGTTTCATTCTTCCAAAGGTAACTATTCAGCATGGTGTTGAAACAGGCTGGTAACTGTTCAGATAGCCCCTGAAATCCGCCATTTCTGCGTCGAAAAATGGTCATTTACACTCGTAAACTCCCATTTTTCGCCTTGAACTGACGGATTTCAGGGGTGAGCTGAATAGTTACGGATGATTTACCATTTCACCCATACGATTTGAGGAAGACCCAATCTGGATTCAGCGTCCCTGTGGATCCTAAGTTATAACCTTGACGGAGTACTAGGCCAGTGTGCGACCGCTGTCTGCTCCGGGGACTGCTCCGCCTCCCGCGGCGGGCGGCTGCTGTTCATCCGGGCCGGTTTTGTCACCCGGGGCGGAACCGGCTTGCTCCAGCTCCGCGCTGATCTCGTCCGGATCGCGCAGCTCCGCCAGGGTGGGCAGCTCGTTCAGGCTCTTCAGGTTGAAGTGGTCCAGGAACTGCCTGGTGGTGGCGTAGAGCCCGGGCCTGCCGGGCAGGTCGCGATGCCCCACAACCCGGATCCACTCCCGCTCCAGCAGGGTCTTCATGATGTTGCTGCTTACCGCCACGCCGCGGATCTCCTCGATCTCGCCCCTGGTTACCGGCTGCCGGTAGGCGATGATGGCGAGGGTCTCCAGCAGGGCGCGGGAGTAGCGCTGGGGGCGCTCTTCCCACAGCTTTCCGATCCAGGGGGCGAGCTCCTTGCGCACCTGGAGACGGAAACCGCTGCCGGTTTCGCGCAGCTCGATGCCGCGCTCCCGGTACTCCTGCTCCAGCCGGGCCAGGGCGGCGCGGATCTGCTGCCGGTCGGGAGGGGCGGGCTGGTCCGCAAACAGGGACAGCAGACGGTCTATAGTGAGGCTCTGGCCTGCCGCCAGCAGGGCGGCTTCCACGATGTTTCTGATCTCCTCTCCGGAGAGAGAGGGATCCATGGTACGGGCGGCTTCAGTCATGTATGCCTTCCATGCTCTTTACGTAAAGGGGTCCATAAGGCTCGTTCTGCACCATCTCCAGCAGGCTGCTCCTGAGCAGCTCCAGGATCGCCAGCAGGGTGACCACTACCCCGGCGCGCCCCTCCTCGCACGGGAACAACTCGGTAAACGGGGTGAAGTGGTCGGCCCCCACCGCCGCCAGCACCTGGGACATGCGCTCCCGCACCGAGAGCTGCTCCCGCTGGACGTGGTGGTGGCTGTACATGTCGGCGCGGCGCAGCACCTCGGCGAAGGCGTGCAGGATCTCCTCCAGGCTCACCTCCGGTTGCGGCCGCTCGGTGTTGCGGTGGGGAAACTGTACCACCGCATGAAACAGATCGCGCCCCATGCGGGGCAGGGCGTCCAGATCCTCGGCGGCCTGCTTGTAGCGCTCGTATTCCTGCAGGCGGCGCACCAGCTCGGCGCGGGGATCCTCCTCATCATCGCTCTCCCCGGCGGGGCGGGGCAGCAGCAGGCGGGACTTGATCTCCGCCAGCATGGCCGCCATCACCAGGTACTCTCCCGCCAGTTCCAGGCGCACCTCCTTCATCAGCTCCACATACTCCATGTACTGATCGGTGATCCTGGCTATGGGGATGTCCAGGATGTCCAGGTTCTGGCGCTTGATCAGATAGAGCAGCAGGTCCAGCGGGCCTTCGAAGGTGTCCAGGAACACCTCCAGGGCATCCGGCGGAATGTAGAGATCACGGGGCAGATCGGTGAGCGCCTCCCCCTTCACCAGCGCGAGACGGGGGCGTTGCGGGGTTTCGCTCCGTGGTTCGGGAGTGTTCATGTTACCGGTAGGTGAGCCCCATGGCCTGCCGCACCTCCTCCAATGTCTTGCGCGCCTCCTCGCGGGCCGCCTCGCAGCCGTCCCGGATGATGGCGTGCACGGCGTCCGGGTCGGATTCGTACTCCCGGGCGCGCTCCTGGATGGGGGCCAGCTCCGCCAGCACCGCGTCGATCACCGGCCGCTTGCACTCCAGGCAGCCGATTCCCGCGCTGCGGCACCCCTCCTGCACCCACTGTCTGGTCTCCGCGGAAGAGTAGACCTGGTGCAGCTGCCAGACCGGGCACTTCTCCGGATCGCCGGGATCACTGCGCCGCACGCGGGCCGGATCGGTGGGCATGGTGCGCAGTTTTCTCTCCACCTCCTCCGGCGGCTCGTTGAGGGCTATGGTGTTGTTGTAGGATTTGGACATCTTCTGGCCGTCCAGGCCGGGCATGCGGGCGGATTCGGTCAGCAGCGGCTGCGGCTCCGGCAGGATCACCTTGCCCTCGCCGTCCAGGTAGCCGAACAGCCGTTCCCGATCGGCAATGGAGAGGTTCTGCTGGTCCCCCAGCAGGGCGCGGGCGGTCTCCAGCGCTTCGTGGTCCCCCTGTTCCTGGTAGCGCTTGCGCAGGTCGAGATAGATCCTGGAGTTTTTCTTGCCCATCTTGCGCGCGGCGGCCATGGCTTTCTCCTCGAAATTGGGCTCCCGTCCGTAGAGGTGGTTGAAGCGGCGCGCCACCTCCCGGGTCATCTCCACATGGGAGACCTGATCCTCGCCCACCGGCACCACGCCCGCCTGGTAGATCAGGATGTCGGCGCTCTGCAGCAAGGGGTAGCCGAGAAAGCCGTAGGTGGCCAGGTCCCGCTCGCGCAGCTTCTCCTGCTGGTCCTTGTAGGTGGGAACACGCTCCAGCCAGCCCAGGGGGGTGATCATGGAGAGCAGCAGATGCAGCTCGGCGTGCTCCGGCACCCGGGACTGGATGAAGAGGGTGGCGGAGCCGGGATTGACCCCCGCCGCCAGCCAGTCGATCACCATCTCCCAGGTGTTCCTGGTTATCTCCCCGGGCTGTTCGTAATGGGTGGTGAGGGCGTGCCAGTCGGCGGCGAAGAAGAAGCACTCATACTTGTGCTGCAGGCGCACCCAGTTTTTCAGTACGCCGTGATAGTGGCCCAGATGCAGCCGTCCGGTGGAGCGCATCCCGGACAGCACCCGTCGTTGATGTGTTGCGAAACCGGTCAAGATCGGCTCCCTTGTTCCTTACAGTCCAAAAACAGTGTGCAGCAGCATGTTAAACCAGTAGATGATGGGCCCCAGGATGCTCCATAGCAGGCCGGTGGCGAGCAGCACCAGGATGATGATCAGGCCATAAGGCTCCAGCCGCCCCACCTGCCACGCCAGGGGCCCTGGCAGCAGCGAGGTGAGGATCCTGCCCCCGTCAAGCGGCGGGACCGGCACCAGGTTGAGCACCATCAGCACCAGATTGAACAGGATACCAAACGAGCCCATCAGTATCAGCGGGATTCCTACGGGACCGGCTCCCAGCAGGTAGCCTGTCTTCACCACCAGTGCCCACAGGATGGCCATCAGCAGATTGGAGAGGGGGCCGGCCAGAGCCACCAGCGCCATGTCCCGTTTGGGGCTGCGCAGGTTCTCCCAGGTCACCGGCACCGGCTTTGCCCAGCCGAACACGAACGGCGGCGTACCGGCCAGCTTGCTGAGCAGGATGAGTGACAGTGGCAGCAGCACGGTCCCCACCGGGTCGATATGGCGGACGGGGTTGAGGGTCAAGCGGCCCATCATCTTGGCGGTGGGATCGCCCAGCCGCAGGGCCACCCAGCCATGGGCCACCTCGTGCACCGTGATGGCAAACAGCAGCGGCAGGGCGGCCACCGCCAGGAACTGGATCAGGGAAAGCTCTTGCATCGCCGAATTATACCCCGTTTTGCCGTTGCGGATGGGGCGGTGTCGTGGCGGTTCTGCGCCAGGCAGAAAAAAACCCGCCACGGGGGCGGGTTTCTGTCCATGGGGGAGGGATCAGTTGGGGGCCGAGCAGGAGTTCTCCTCCTTGATCAATCCCGCCTCGACGGCGTCGATCGCCTTCTGGTCGTGCTCGTTGACCGGACAGCCGCAGCTGTATCCCTCCTTGGTGGCGTGGAGCCGGGCCTGTTCGATATGCCACTGGGCGACCTTCAGGTGTTGATCTACGTTCATTCTCTCATTTCCTCTTTGACTGACTACCTCTGTTGTCCCGGTAAAGCACCCAATACCTGAGTGTTTTACTAGGATAAAAAATGGTATCACAAACCGGTGCGAAAAGTAAGCCGCTTTTTCCAGGGGCGGTGATTGGTCCGGCGGAGGCGGCCCCGCGGCACTCAGCGCCGCTCCATGGGTACGTAGTCCCGCAGCGGTTCGCCGGTATAGACCTGGGTGGGGCGGAAGATGCGGTTGTCGCTGAGCTGTTCGCGCCAGTGGGCGAGCCAGCCGGCGGCGCGGGAGATGGCGAATATAGGGGTGAACTGGTCCGGCGGGATACCCATCTCGTCATACAGGATCCCGGAGTAGTAGTCCACGTTGGGATAGACCCCCTTGGCCGCGAGACGCTCCTGCGCCGCCTCCTCCAGCGCCAGGGCGATCTCCAGCTTGCGGCTCGCCTTGCTGCCGCGGTGCTCCATCAGCTCCACCATCAGCCGCTGCAGGATGGGGGCGCGCGGATCCTTCACCTTGTATTCGCGGTGCCCCATGCCCCAGATCTTCTCCTTGCGCGCCAGCTTCTTCTCCAGCCAGCTCCTGGCGTTGGCCGGGCTCCCGATCTCCTCCAGCATCTCCAGCACCCGCTCGTTGGCTCCACCGTGCAGCGGCCCGGAGAGGGCGCCAATGGCGGCCGCGATCACACTGTAGGGGCTGGCCAGGGTGGAGCCGGCCACCAGGGCGGCGAAGGTGGAGGCGTTTATGGTGTGCTCCGCGTGCAGGATCAGGCAGGTGTCCATGATCCGGGCCAGAATGGGATCGGGCTCCTCGCCGCTGAACATGTAGAGAAAGTTTTCCGCAAAGTTCAGGTCGGTACGGGGCGGGATGGGATCGTAGCCGTTGCGCAGGTGCTCCCAGTTGGTCACGATGACCGGCATGCAGGCGATGATGTTCACCGTCATGTTGTGGATGTAGTTGAGATCGGAGCATACCCCGCTGCCGGTCAGGCACTCGCTGCCGGGGTAGAACATTCCCAGGCTGGCCACGCCGGTCTGCAGCATGTCCATGGGGTGGCCGGTGGCGGGCAGGTGCTTCATCATCTCGCGGATGTTGTACTTCACCCTGCGGTTGCGCCGCAGCTGGTCGTCGAATGCCGCCAGCACCTCCGCGGTGGGCAGCTCCCCGTCCAGCAGCAGCAGGGTGGTCTCCTCGAAGGTGCTTTGCTCCACCAGCTGCTCGATGGGATAGCCGCGATAGGCGAGGATCCCCTTCTCCCCGTCGATGCAGGAGATGTTTGATTTGGTGGCGGGAACCCCCTCCAGTCCTGGCAGATACTCGTTCATGGGCCGCTGACTCCTGAAGTTGATGGATTCCGGCGCGCCGCGCCCTGGCGGCACAAAGGATAGCAGACAACGGTGCGGAGCAGGTAGCTCCCCGCGTTGCCTAGTACTCGTTCAAGGTAATAAATCAGGAAGGTCTTCCTCAAATCGTGTGGGTAAAATGGTAAATCACCCCGTAGCGGCTCCCTCCTTGACAGGCGGAATGCACGCCACATAATCGTTAACCAGAAGGGGATTGGGGCGGTCTGGCTGGGG
>WFXP01000130.1 GCA_015490535.1 Gammaproteobacteria bacterium | reverse complement strand
GATGTGTATAAGAGACAGGTCCAGGGTGTGGCTCAGGGGGGTGGGGAGGCTGGCGATCTTGGGGAACAGGATCCAGTCCAGCGCGCCGCGCTGCCGATGTTTCTGCATCAGGTTGTGCAGGTGGGCAAGGGCCACCTTGCTGGGGAAACAGGGATCTATGGCCCCTCTCCTGGAGCCCTCCCGGTACAGCTCCTCGGAGGTGTAGTCGCTGAACACCAGGTTCCGGAACGGCACCCCGAGGCTGGTCAGGTAGCTGCTGAAGAAGGGGGCCAGCGAGTAGAGATTCAGTACCCGCGGCATGCCGATACGCAGCCGGCCGCGCTCCCTGCGGCGCGTGAAGCGTATGATGCCGCCGCCGGTCACCTGGTCCGGCTTGAAATCACGCCAGGCCTGCTGGGCGGCGTACCGGGAGAGGTCGGGGTTGGCTCGCTTTAGGCGGTTGCGCTGCGCGTTGATGCGCCGCACCGTATCCAGCTCCTCCGCCTGACCGCGATCGCAGGGGGCATTGATGAAGCGCCTGCTGACCGGGCTGGCCGGGACCACCGAAAGCGGGTTGTTGCCCGCCGGGCGCCGGGTCAGCTCTATGTCCACGAAGGTGCGCAGGCAGTTGCTCTTGCAGAAGCCGCAGCGGGTGGACTCGTCCCGTCTGGTCCGGTAGGTGAGGCCGGCCAGGGCATCCAGCCCTATGAAGGTGGTGGCCCGCTCGGGATGGTGGACGCGGATCGCCTCCAGCGCCGCCCCTATGGCGCCGGATTCGCCGGTGAAGCGGTGCACCGAGATGCGCGGCTCCAGGTCGCTCTGCCGGAAGCGCTCCTCGATAAACTCCACCTGGGCCCGTACCGCGGCCAGGTTGCGCTGGGTGCCTCCCTGCAGCACGAAATGGCGACCCAAGCGGGGCAGGTTGGGCAGTTTGGCCACATAGTGCCAGATGTTCTTGGGCAGGACCGCGGCCAGCCCCGCCAGGATCTCGTGGGGCTCCCACCCCTGGCGCTGGAAGTCCACGATCTCCGCCTGCAGGAACACCGCGCAGCCGTAGCTGAACTCCGGGTAGGCGCGGGCCCGGAACGCCTCCTCCGCGTAGCGGTCGATCTCGATCCCGAACCCCTTGCAGCTGCTCTGCAGGAAGTAGCCGTTGCCGGCGGAGCACTGGGTGTTGAGCTTGAACTCCCTCACCGTGCCGTCCCTGAGGAAGATCAGCTTTATGTCCTGGCCCCCAACGTCGCAGATCACATCCACGTCACCATGGAAGTGCAGGGCGCTCCGGGTGTGGGCGACGGTCTCCACCACCGCCGTGTCACAGCCCAGCAGCTCGTGCAGAAGATCCTTGGCGTAGCCGGTGGTCCCGGCCCCCAGGATCTCCAGTTGTGCCCCCTGATCCTCCACGTAACTGCGCAGCTCGGCCACGCGCTGCTGGGTGTCCTCGACGGGATTTCCTCCGGAGAGCCCGTAAGCGGCCGCCAGCACCTCCCGCTCCGGGGAGAGCAGCACCGCCTTGGTGGAGGTGGAGCCGGAGTCGATCCCGAGGAAGGCGGCCACCCTCTCTCCCGGCGCGAAGCTGGCCGGCCGGAACGGCTCCGGCCGGTAGCGCTCCAGGAAGCGCTGCAGCTGCTCCTCACTGTTCACCAACCCGCGGCCGGAGGAGCGCCTCTTCAGGCTGCCGGCGCTGCTGCGGGACAGGTACTCCCGCAGCGGCTCCAGGCCACGGAACCCCCGCGCCGCTTCCGGCTGCTGGCGCGCATACTCCACCGCACCGACGGCGGCGAAGAAATGGGCATTCTCGGGTACCCGCACCAGCTGCTCCACCGGGGTGCCGGCGGGGAGCGGAACGTTGCGCTCCTCCCAGAGCCGGGCCAGGTTGTGCCGCCACGCCTCCGCCAGCCCCCTGATGAAGGTGTTGGGGCCGCCCAACAGCAGTACGGTGGGGAGCAGGGTGTTGCCGCGCGTCAGCACCGTCAGATTCTGCTGCACGATGGCCTCGAACAAAGAGGCCATCAGCTCTTCCGCCGGCACCCCCAGCTTCTGCAGGCTGTTGATGTCGGTCTCGGCGAACACCCCGCACTTGCCGGCCACCGGATGCAGCTTGATGCCATCGTAGGACATGCGGCCCATGCGCTCTCCGCTGAGGCCGAGTTTGGCGGAGATCTTGTCCAGCACCGCCCCGGTTCCACCGGCGCACTTGTCGTTCATGGTGCAGATCTTCTTTTTCTGGCCGGTGGCGGGGTCGTCCCGGAACAGGATGATCTTGGCATCCTGCCCCCCCAGCTCTATCACCGAGCCGGTCTCCGGGTGCAGCTTCTCTACCGCCAGGGAGACCGCGTTTACCTCCTGGACGAAGTGCGCGCCGAGGGGCTCCGAAAGGGCGCTGCCTCCGGAGCCGGTGATGGTGATCTGCAGCTCCTCCGGATGGCGCAGATCCGGCTGCTGCAGGATCTCCTCGAGAAAGGCGAGCACCTGCCGGCCCTGCCTGCCGTCGTGGCGCCGGTAACGTTTCCACACCACCTTCCCGCTGCCGGTATCGCTCACCACACCCTTGACGGTGGTGGAGCCCACATCGAGCCCCATCTGCCAGCGGATCATCTCCCCCGTCCCATCTGGCCGGCGATTTCGGTGACGAAGTTGGCCGCGCTGCCCGCCATGCCGCTCCCCTCCGGAGCCCTGTAGAGGGCCCGGTTCAGCTGCGGGTGCCGTTCCAGAAAGGCCCTGATCTCCTCCAGGCTCCGTCCGCCGGCGCACAGCGCCGTATCAAACTCGGCCTGCGCCCGGCGGCGCGCCTCTCCCAGCGCCATCTGTACCCGGCTGTGGGCGTTGATCTCCCCGTCGCCGGAGGTTTCGATGGGCAGGAAGATCATCTCCGGATAGTGGGAGACCACCTCCGTCATCACCCCGTCCGACTGGGTGGAGGGCATGCAGCCGAACGGCTTGAGGGAGAGCACCATGTGACAGTGGTGGTGCTGCACAGCGTGGATGCTCTTGGCCACCTCCAGGTGACCCTCGCCGCCGGTGATGCGCGAGTGGTAGTAGCGGTGCCCCAGCCGTTTCAGCTCCTCCAGGGGCACCGGGTCCGCGATGGTGCCGCCCAGCGCCCTGCCGAGCCGGGCGTAGGTACGCAGGAACAGCCACTCTCCCAAGGTGATGAGCGCCGTGCGGGAGAGGTAACGCAGGGGGTTGCGGTTCCCCTTGAGCCCGAAACGCTCCCGGTAGCCCGCCTTGATGTCCCAGAAGATGTAGAGCAGCCAGGTGGACACCGGGTTGATGCGCACCTCGGCGCCCTCCCGCTCCAGGAAGCGGAACATGTTGAAGTTGCCGTCCCCCTCGGCCAGCTGGGCCCAGAACTCGCCGGTGATCTGCACCACCGGCTTGACCCGGGTGCGATCCACCTGTACCCGGGAAAGCAGGTCACGGCAGCGCTGCAGGGCGGTGATCATGTGCGGCGCTGCGAGAAAGCGGCTCAGCTTGCGGATGGTGCCGATGGGCTCGCCGAGCAGGGGGAGCGACTCGGCCAGCGCCGCCCAGCGTCCCGTTCCCGTGCGGCGGGCCCGGACCGCCTCGTAGAGGAGATCGCTGCACTGCTCCAGGGCGCGGTCGGTGGCGCCTTGCTCCACCTCGTAGGGGCGGATCTGGTAGCCCAGTTCATTCAGCAGATCCCCCAGCAGCACGCTGTGGATAATGGAGAGGTAGAAGTCGAGATCGGTCCGCAGCCCCGCCTCCCCGCGCTCCCTGTCATACCCCTCGGTCTGCTGGAACAGCAGCACGCGGAATCCGCCGAATCCGGCGTTCTGCAGGGCGTTGTTGTACTCCGCCTCGTACATGCCGAAGCGGCACGGTCCGCAGCTGCCGGCGGTCAGGAATACGTAGTTGTCGATGATCTCCTGCCGCGAGCGGCCCTCCTTCTGCAGCCTTTGCAGGTACTTGACCAGATTGCCGACGGTGAAGTAGGTGGGGTTGCACTGCCCGTTGTTGCTGTACTCCTTGCCGATCTGCATGGCGTCCAGATCCGGGGTGGGCAGGTGTTCGCAGCGGTAGCCCAGGTTCTCCAGGCAGGCCTTGAGCAGACGTTCATGCTTCAGCGTCAGGCCGCCGAACAGCAGGGTGGTGGTGCCGCGCTCGGCCGCGGTGAACGGCTTGGCCACCGGACGCTTGAAGTGGCGGCCGCCGGATGTTCTCTCCCGGTGGTGAAACTGGTATCCCGCACTGCGGGAAAAACCGCTACAATCATCCATCGTTGTGAATGCGTCCTTTTGAGGGAGCCTCGGCGCTCCCATGGGGAAAAGACTATGTTTGCCTCCCGGGCATGTCAAGGCATACCCTCGCACATACCGGGCAGAGCCTAGTACTCTTTCAAGGTAATAAATTAGGATGATCTTCCTCAAATCGTATGGGTGAAATGGTAAATCATCCTTGACAGGCAGAATGTACGCCGGAAGATGGTCGGCAGAAGGGGATTGGGGAGAGTTTGGGATAGCCGGACCAGTTGCAATTGGCGCAGGTGGTGGATATCCGCCACTCCCCGGCCAGCCGGCCCCAATCCCCTTCTGGTTAACGATTATGTGGCGTGCATTCCGCCTGTCAAGGACGGAGCCGCTACGCGGTGATTTACCATTTCACCCATACGATTTGAGGAAGATCCAATCCTGATTCAGCGTCCCTCTGGATCCTAATTTATTACTTTGAAAGAGTACTAGAGGAGAGCCATGAAACGCGCGGGAGCACACGTAAGCATATCGGGGGGCGTACAGAATGCCCCGCTCAATGCCAGGGAGATCGGCGCCCGGGCGTTCGCCATGTTCACCAAGAACCAGCGGCAGTGGCACGCCCGGCCCTATACGGAGGAGCAGATTGAGCAGTTCCGCGCCAACATGGAGGAGGGGGGATTCCGTCCGCAGGATGTGCTGCCCCATGACAGCTATCTGATCAACCTGGGCAACCCGGAGCGTGAGGCGCGGGAGAAGTCACTCGCCGCCTTCGTGGATGAGCTGCGCCGCTGCCGGCAGCTTGGCCTCATCTATCTCAACTTCCACCCCGGCAGCCACCTGCGCAAGATGGACGAGGAGAGCTGCCTCGATCTGATAGCGGAATCCATCAACCGGGCGCTGGAGCAGACCGAGGGGGTGACCGCGGTGATCGAGAACACTGCCGGGCAGGGCTCCAACCTGGGGTACCGTTTCGAACATCTGGCCCATCTGATCGAGCGGGTGGAGGATCGCTCCAGGATCGGGGTCTGCCTGGACACCTGCCACACCTTCAGCGCCGGTTACGATCTGCGCAGCCGGGAGGCCTACGACGCCACCATGGATGAGTTCGACCGGATAGTGGGCTTCTCCTATCTCAAGGGGATGCACCTCAACGACTCCAAGGTGGATCTGGGCAGCCGCGTGGATCGGCACGAGAGCCTCGGCAAGGGGAAGCTGGGACTCGATCTGTTCCGCTACATCATGCAGGACGAGCGGATGGAGGAGATGCCACTGATCCTGGAGACGGTGGACGCCAGCCTGTGGCCGGAAGAGATTGCCATGCTGTACGGGTTCTGCGAGACGGCGTAGCGGTATCTCTCTTTGTGGATGCCACTTCGAGTCGCTGAATACAATTGTTCTGTTTTTATTCTTTTAGGGACTCCACAACGGCCTTAGGGTTATGCTGTACAACCTTAAGCAATACCCTGGCCGGCCCCCTGGGAGAACGAAGACCCTGCTCCCAATGGCGCAGCGTGCCGATAGAGATCCCGAAGGTTGCACAAAACTTTTGTTGACTCATTCCGGCTCTCTCCCTAATTGCCCTTACATCAATTGGTTCCGGCTTATGCTCAACAGCCTTTGTTTTCTTTCCCCTGGCATGCTGAATCGCATCTGACAGACCAGCAGATATTTCAGTGAACGCTTTTCCCATTTTCTTGCGCTTTTGCCCTTTGAACCTCTCGCCCATCTAAGCTTTCTGATGCCACCAGCTCCCTGAATAAGATCCCCAGCAGACGGATGCTCGGACAAATACGCTATCAGATCAGACTTCTCGTCCTTGGAGAGTAACTTGTTGATCTTTCGCTGAAAGGACTCGGTTTCAGCGACAGTTATCATGCACCCACTATATACTCCATTGGAGTGGAGCGCAGGTGGGGGCTAATCCGCTGATATGATAAACATAACGGGTTTTCACCAAATTGTGTGGGGAAGACCCGACATAACAAAACAATCGGTGGCAAAAAAAAGCCGCCGGGGGACGGCGGCCAAGACTATCGCGTTGATAGTATCCCACTCTCCATGTGCCGCTTTATTATCGAGCCGCCCGCGGGAGCGGGCCAGAGGGGCTTTGTTACAACTTTGTGAACAATCTGTTAAGGAGTTGTTGAGTATCTGATTCTTGCGGACGGGAGTGCTCCAGGAGGCGCCGGACCGCCTCGCGCAGGGGGGAGGTTTCCTTGCGGTTTCCCTGCTCTTGCACTATCTGGCGGATCAGCCGCTCCCTGTCCGGCGCGGTGATACTGGTGGCGGCATCCCGGTCTGTCGCGGTGGCGATGACCAGCTTTCTGAGGGACGCCAGGCAGCTCTGGAGGCTTCGCCTGCCGAAGGCGAACGATGCGGCGTCGCGCCACTCTCCGGGGGTCAGGGTGGTCACCGGAGGGGGCAGGTTCTGCAGCAGGTGCCAAGCGGTTTCCGGCTCCAGACCGTTCAGGGGGCGGCGGAGCAGCTCCGGCAGCTGCTCCTGCAGCCGGCCCCACATGGCCCGGCACAGCTCTGCCCCCTGCCGGGAGAGCGGACGCAGCATGAGTGCTGCACGGCTGCCGCTGCTGGCCTCCCGGCGCAGCCCCATGCGGGCGGTGCGGAATTGCAGCCGGTGCCAGAACTCCAGCAGGCCGGGGGTGGCGCCGAAGCTGGTGCCGATGGCGTCCAGCCCCGCTCTCTCTTCCCGCTCCGTGATAGCCGTCACCAGCCTGGTTCCCAGGCCGCGCCGCTGTACCGATGGATGGACCGCCAGGCGCATGATGCGGGCGTAGCGCAGCGTGGCGGCCTCGGGAAAGCCGGCGTGGAATGCCAGCGACTGGGCCAGCAGGTGGCCGTGGACGCGCCGGCGCCCCAGCCAGATCCGTTCTGCCAGCTCCCGCTCCATTCCACCTTCGCGCATCACCAGCGCGGCGGCCGCCAGGTGACCGTCGTGGAGCAGGGCGTAAACGGAGAGATCCGGGCAGTCCAGCAGGTTGCGCAGATCGGAGGGGCGGGTGCGGTAGTGGGCCAGCACCAGCAGGCCGAACAGCTCCTCCAGCAGGGATTCGTCGTTCAGCAGCCGGTCCCGGTCCAGTTCCAGCGCCGCGCAGTCCCCGGCAGCGGCTCCGCTCACCTCCCGGTCGTCGGCCGGGGATGCGTCCAGCAGCAGGGCGCGGAAGGTAAACCGTTCCACCGGATCCCCCTCCTCCCAGCGGATGGGGGAGGAGATGTGCAGCGTCCTCCAGCCCGGGGCGAGGCGGTCCAGTCTCTCCCGGAAACGCACCGCAAAGCCGCGTCCGGTCCCCTCGTAGCCGTGGATGGTGGTTGCGAAGGCGATCCGGGAGTGGCGCCGCAGCAGCGTTTCGAGCATGGGGGCGGGGATGGCGGCCGCCTCGTCCACCAGCAGCAGGTCGGCCTGGCGCGGCTCCGCGAGCAGGGCGTCCGGGGCCACGAAGCCGATTGTTCCCCTGTTCCAGCGCAGCTGGTGGCCGCTGTCTCGGGAGCCGGGCAGCAGGCGTCGGGCCTGCCGGAACAGGGCGCTCGCTGCCCGTGGCGAGGGGGCGGTGACAAGGATCTGCTCCAGCCCCTCCCGCAGCAGACGGGCCGCCGCGATCCCCAGCGCAGAGGATTTACCGCGCCCGCGGTCAGCGGACAATACCAGGGGACGGCGCCGGTGGCCCCGCACCACGCGGCAGATGGCCTCGACGGCCTGTTGCTGCTCGGCGGTGCGGCACTCCACGTCGGGATCGCCGGAGATGGCCGGCGCTGGAGGGCGGAGTTCGGGAAGGGAGTCGCCCTCCGTGACGGTAAGGATGGAGTGGTTCTCCCCGATGAGCCCCACCAGGCGCTGCAGGAAACGGCTGCGAACCCCGCGATAGTCATGGGGCCAGGGCGTTATGCGCTGCAGGGCCGGATCCGGATGGCGGGGCCACTCGGCCAGTGGCGGCGCGAGCACCAGAACCGTCCCTCCGCCTCGCACCATCCCCGCAGCAGCCCCGAAAGCGTCCGGATCGAACCCCGACCAGGCATCGAACACCAGGGCCTCCAGCTCGTCGCCCAGCATGGATGGCAGCTGCCGGCTGGTCACTGCCGGGTGGCCCCTCCACGGTTCCGCGGTTACCCACAGCAGACGGCGGTGGTCCCCTTCATCCAGAAGGGAGCCGGCGGCACGGCGGCACCACGCGCCGCTCCCGGTCAGCAGGAGCAGCCTGCGGTGGCCGCGTGAGGCGGCTCCCCTGCCCACCACTTCCGGCCCCGCCTATTTGGCCGTGGCGGCGCCGACCTCCCTGACCTCACCGATAAAGACGATGAACGGGAATTCGCGATCGAGGGTGTTGCTACGGAAGTTCCTCATGACGGTGCCGTTGGGGAATCTTATCCTTGCCCCTTTCTCCAGATCCTGGACCGGTGCCGCCAGCCATATCTCCACCCCATCATCCAGCCTCACGTGGATATAGCTGTATTGCGCCATTTTTATGTGCTCGGTGATGGTGCCCTCGTGCGGCAGCTCTCTCTGCTTCGATTTTGCCTCCGCGATCCTGGCTGCATGCTGCTCGATCTCGGCCGGGGTCGCCAGATAGCCGATCTCCCCCTCTCTGTTGAAGGTGGCGTAGGCAACGCTGTTTTGAAAGCCGCTCCTGTTGCTTCCCCCAATCAGATATATGTTCCCGTTCAAGACGAAGGAGGTTGCCCCTTCGCGCGGCGAGGGCAGCGGGGTGGTGAACCGCCACTCCGACAGCCGACCCCCGGAATCGATCTGCGCCATCTCGACCGAATCCAGGTAGGCTGCGCCGCTCAACCCGCCCAGGGCGTAAATGAAGCCGTTGTGGATGGCGGTGGCCAGGCCGTAGCGCCCGGTCTGCAGCGGGCTGCGCTCGGCCCATGGGTCGAAAAAGCCGTCGCCGCTCTGGCTGCTCCACTCCACCTCCCTCATTCCTGCACCGTTGTCCTTGTCGTGGCCACCCACCACATAGACACCCTTGCCGACCGCCTCCACCCCGCTGATGTAACGGGCGGTCGTCATGCGGTCGCTTGCCACCAGCCACTCGCCCAGGGAGCCGTCCGGCTTGATCTCGGCGCGCTCCACGGTATCCAGCAGGATGCCCCCAAAGCCGCCGAAGGCGTAGATGTAGTTGCCGATTACCGCCAGTTTCACGCAACGCCGCGCGATATTGAGCCGGTTTTTTTCCAGAACCCATCCCTCCAGGGTTCCGTCCGGCCTGATTCTGGCACGCTCCACGCTATCCAGCAGATTGCTGCCGAACGGACCGTTGGCTCCCCCCACCACATAGAGGTGGCCGTTGTGGGCAACCGCAGAGAAGAACCCCCTCGCCATGTTGAGCGGGGGACCGCTGCGCCAGCCGGAGAGGGAGCCGTCCGGCCTGACCCGCGCATACTCCGACGAACGCATGAACATCCTGGTGGTGGAGGCCGCCGCGTCGGGCCCAACCTTCCCTTTCACGATCTTCCCGCCTATCCCGCCGATCATGTGGATTATGTCGTTGGCGGCGTAGTGGGCCGCCCCCGAACGCACCTCCAGCATGGGGGATGTCTCGCGCCAGGCGGCCAGCCAGCTTTTGCCCTGCTCCTGGACCGCCCCGGCCCCGGTCGAGGCGGCCAGGGCCATGCTCAGGGCGAAGAGGATGCGCCTGAAGACCGGTTTACGGCTCATGACGGTCCTCCGGGGGGGATGGATCTTGCCTGTTGCGGTTCTTCATCTCGCTCCGCACCCTCTCCATCAGCTCGGGAGTGATGGTGTCTTCCCCCAGCTCGGCGGCGCGCCGCTCGATCTTCTTTTTGGCAATCCTGCGTGCGAAGAATGGGATCCTCTCCAGTTTTGCCAGCGCCTCGTCGTTCCAGACAGGTTTGTCACCGCTCATCTGCAAAGCTCCGATTGATTCAGTATCTGGGGAAAGTACTGTAACATACTGGTACTCCGTCAAGGTGATAACTTAGGATCCGGTTGGAGGGGAGCTGAATCCTGATTGGTTCGTAACTATTCAGCATGGTATTGAAACATGCCGGTAACTGTTCAGATCGCCCCTGAAATTCGTCAGTTCAAGGCGAAAAATGGGAGTTTGCGAGGGTAAATGACCATTTTTCAACGCAGAAATGGTGGATTTCAGGGGTGAGCTGAATAGTTACATTGGGTCTTCCTCAAATCGTGTGGGTGAAATGGCAAATCATCCTTGACAGGCGGAATGCACGCCGGAAGATGGTCGGCAGAAGGGGATTGGGGAGGCTTTGGGATAGCCGAACCGGTTGCAATCGGCGCGGGTGGTGGATATCCGCCACTCCCCGGCCAGCTGGCCCCAATCCCCTTCTGGTTAACGATTATGTGGCGCGCATTCCGCCCGTCAAGGACGGAGCGCTATGCGGTGATTTGCCGTTTCACCCACACGATTTGAGGAAGGCCTCCCTGATTTATCACCTTGAAAGAGTACTAGCCTCGTGAATCGGGATCCAGGCAGCGCAATACCCTCCCCGGAGGGGGTCGAGATAGTGGAGTGCAGGACCGCTTACCGGGGGTTCTTTCGCCTTCTCGACTATCGTCTGCGCCACCGCCTGTTCGGCGGCGGCTGGACCCCGGTCATCTCCCGCGAACTGTTCGAACGGGGCCATGCCGCGGCGGTACTCCCCTATGATCCGGTGCTCGACAGGGTGGTGCTGGTGGAGCAGTTTCGCATCGGAGCGCTGCAGGCCCGGGGCGGCCCCTGGCTTCTGGAGTGCGTGGCCGGCATGATCGAACCGGGAGAGGTTCCGCATGAGGTGGCGCGCAGGGAGACGCTGGAGGAGGCAGGGTGCCGGCTGAAGGGTATGGAGCGGATCTCCGAGTATCTGGTGAGCCCCGGAGGCACCTCGGAACGTATCACGCTCTACTGTGGCTGGGTGGACGCCGGTGGCGCCGGCGGAGTTCACGGCCTGGCCGAGGAGCATGAGGATATCCGGGTGGTGCCGGTCTCGTTCCACAGTGCCATGGAGATGCTGCGCACCGGGCGCATCAACTCAGCCGCCCCGATAATCGCCATGCAGTGGCTGGCGATGAACCGGGAGCGGTTGCGTCGTGAATGGGGAGGCTGCGCGTGACTGCTCGTCACGGCCACCTTCCCGCACCCGGATAGATCCCCCCCAGCACAGCCGGCTCTCCGGCACCGGTCACCGGGGGAAGGTTGCCGGCCTCCCCTTTCAGGGTGCGGCGGGCCAGCCAGGCGAAGGCGATGGCCTCCACCCGGTCCGGGTCCACTCCATGTTTTGCGCTGCTCTCAACCCTGCGGGGAGCCGCCAGCCGTCGCAGTCTTTGCATCAGCGTGCCGTTGTGCACCCCGCCCCCGCACACTATGATCCGCCCGGTGGCAGGGGCATGGCGCCGGATGGCGGAGGCGATGGTGGTGGCGGTCAGCTCACACAGGGTGGCGGCCACATCCTGCGGTGGCAGCTCCGCGGTACGGCGCCACTGATCCAGCCAGGCCGGATTGAAGTGGTCGCGCCCGGTGCTCTTGGGAGGGGGGCGGTGGAAGAAGGGATCCCCCAGCATGAGTTCCAGGAGCCGGGGATCAACCCTGCCGCCGGCGGCCCAGCCGCCCCCCTCATCCTGCGGGACGCCGAGATGGCGGGTGGCCCAGGCATCCATGAGGATATTTCCGGGGCCGGTGTCGAAACCGCCTACCGGTTTTCCGCCGTCGCCGGGCAGAAGGGTGACATTGGCAATGCCACCGATATTGACCACCACCCGATGCTCCCCCGGTCGCCGGAAGATCGCGTCATGGAACGCGGGCACCAGCGGAGCCCCCTCTCCGCCCGCGGCCATGTCACGGCGGCGGAAATCGGCCACAGTGGTGATGCCGGTAAGCTGCGCCACCGTATTCGGATCACCAATCTGCAGGGTGGCGGGGCAGTCGCCGCCCGGAAGGTGGCGGATGGTCTGTCCGTGGCTGCCGATGGCCGTGACATCCCCTGCGGAGATCCCGGCCAGGGTCAGCAGGCGGTTCACCTCTCTGGCGTACATGCGGCCCAGCCGGATGTCCAGCTCCATCATCCTCTCGATGCTGCTCCGGGGCTGGCAGAGCTCCAGAAGGTCTTTGCGAAGGTGGGGATGATAGGGCTCGGTGTGGGCCGCGAGACAGCGAGGGACAGCGTCGCCAAACTCCACCAGGACGGCATCGATCCCGTCCAGGCTGGTGCCGGTCATCAGGCCGATGTAGAGCTGACCCATCCGTGAAGGCGGCCCGGCGCCGCGCGGAGCGCGGGCGATACCCCCGCCGCTACTCCCTCCCCGCCGTGGGGGAGAGACGGGCCACCACCGGTTTCTTGCGCCGCTCCAGCTGGGCCAGGATGCCCCTTGCCACCGTTGCGAAGTGCTCCCGGTATTTTTCCTCCAGGGGCAGGGCCCTGGGCAGGCTCACCGTCAGGGGGTTGCGGTGTACCCCGTCGATGCGGAACTCGTAGTGGAGGTGAGGGCCGGTGGCGCGCCCCGACTGCCCTACGTAGCCGATGATCTGTCCCTGCTTCACCGTTCGCCCGGTGCGCACACCCTTTCCGTACCGGGAGAGGTGGGCGTACAGGGTGCTGTAGCGCTCACCGTGTTTCAGGATGACGGTCTTGCCGTATCCACCCTTGTTGCCCCGGTGAACTATCTTGCCATCGGATGTGGCACGGACGGGAGTGCCGATGGGGGCGGCGTAGTCCACCCCCTTGTGAGCGCGCATCCGGTTGAGAATGGGGTGGAAGCGCTTGCCGAAGCGGGAGCTGATCCGGGTAAACTCCACCGGGGTGCGCAGGAACGGTTTGCGCATGTGCATCCCTTCCGGCGTGTAGTAGCCGGACTGCCCCTCCGGGCTGGTGTAACGGATGGCCACATAGGTTTTGCCCCGGTTGGTAAACTCCGCCCCCAGGATGTTGCCGCTGCGGATCCGCTCTCCGTCGCGGTACAGCTCCTCATACAGCACGCTGAAGCTGTCGCCGGAGCGGATGTCCAGGGCAAAGTCGATATCCCAGCCGAAGATGTCCGCCATCTCCATGGTGGTTTTGTCGGAAAGCCCGGCCTTCTGGGCGGCCACGAACAGGGAGCTCTCTATCACTCCGCTGGCGAAGCGGATATGGCGCTCCAGGGGGTGCTCTATAGTGGTTGCCTGGAACCCGTCGCCATTGCGGCGTATCTCCAGCGTCCGGGTGGGATCGATGGCGTAGCTCAGGTTCTGCAGCCGCCCCTCCTCTCCGAGCACGAAGCCGAGCCGCTTGCCGGGGCGGATGCCACGCAGGGTGCGGCGCGCCTCCTTGTGCTGCATCAGCCGGTGCAGCTCCCCCTGGCTCAGTCCCACCCGGTCGAAGATCTCCGAGAGCGTATCCCCCTCCTCTATGGTGATGTATATGGGGGCGCCGGAGGAGGGGTTGGCCGATGGGGGTTCGGCCGCGCCGCGCGCCGGGATCTCCAGCGGCAGGGCGGAGCGCGAGGTTTCCGGGGACGAGTCCGGCACGAAGGCGAACAGGGTGGTGGCGGCCGCCAGTCCAGCAAGGGCGAGCAGCAGCCGGCCGGGGAGGGCCCTGGAGTCACTGTCCTGTCGCGGGATTGTTGCCTGCGCTCTCTGTTTCATGGAATCTGTCTGTCCTGACAAATGTTATCGCGCGTGATAAGGCAGAACTTGAGGCGAAACTCCGGCCAGATGCCGTATAATAATCTTTCGCGTCATAGCGGCGCAACAACTACCGGTTATTGTTAACCCGGCAACGAGTAGAGCATGAGTGAGAGTACACCATCCCCGCAGCAGGCCCTGGAGTTGATCCGGAGGGGGTGCGAGGAGATTCTGCTGGAGAGCGCCCTGTTGGACAGACTGGAGCGGGGGCGACCGTTGCGGGTCAAGGCGGGGTTTGATCCTACCGCGCCGGATCTGCACCTCGGCCACACGGTACTGATCAACAAATTGCGCCAGTTTCAAGATCTGGGTCATGAGGTTCTGTTCCTGATTGGGGACTTTACCGGCATGATCGGCGATCCTGCCGGCAAGAAAAGCACGCGGCCCCCTCTCTCCCGGGACCAGGTGATCGAAAACGCCAGGACATACGAGGAGCAGATCTTCAAGATTCTGGAGCCGGAAAAGACCCTGGTGATGTTCAACTCCAGCTGGATGAACGGGATGAGCGCGGCGGAGCTGATTCAGCTGGCAGCCCGCCATACCGTGGCGCGCATGCTGGAGCGGGACGATTTCCAGAAGCGCTATGCCGACGGCTCCCCGATCGCCATCCATGAGTTCCTCTATCCCCTTATCCAGGGTTACGATTCGGTTGCCATGAAGGCGGACGTGGAGCTGGGAGGCACCGATCAGAAGTTCAACCTGCTGGTGGGGAGGGAGCTGCAGAAGCAGTACGGACAGGAGCCGCAGGTGGTGATCACCATGCCGATTCTGGAGGGACTGGACGGGGAGCAGAAGATGTCCAAGTCACTGGGTAACTACATCGGCATAAACGAACCCCCCGCGGAGATGTTCGGCAAGCTGATGTCCATTTCGGACACTCTCATGTGGCGCTATCTGGAGTTGCTCAGTTTCCGCCCCATGAGCGAAATCGAGGAGTGGCGCAGGGAGGTGGAGCAGGGGGGGAACCCGCGTGACATCAAGATCCGCCTGGCGGAAGAGCTGGTGGGGCGGTTTCACGGGGGCGCGGCGGCGGCCGCCGCCCACCGCGACTTCGTGGCGCGCTTTCGTCACGGGGCCCTGCCGGAGGAGATCCCCAGCATGACCCTGCCTTCCGCCGGCGAGGGGCTGCCTCTTGCCAACCTGCTCAAGGAGGCGGGACTCACCCGCAGCACTTCGGAGGCGCTGCGCATGATAAGGCAGGGGGCGGTGCGTATCGACGGGGAGCGCGTGGAGGAGTGTGGAGTCACCATCCCCGCCGGCAGCTGCCACACCTTTCAGGTGGGCAAGCGGCGTTTCGCCAGGGTGCGGTTACAGGAGGCGGCCGGAGTGCGCCGGCAGGCCGGGCAAGGTTGACGCGGAGTGGCTGGCGGCGCCGGGGTGTACTCGGTGGTGCTCTTTCAAAGTAATAAGTCAGGATCCAGAGGGGCGCTGAATCCGGATTGGGTCTTCCTCAAATCGTATGGGTGAAATGGTAAATCACCGCGTAGCGGCTCCGTCCTTGACAGGCAGAATGCACGCCACATACTTGGTAACCAGAAGGGGATTGGGGCGATCTGGCCGGGGAGTGGCGGATATCCACCACCGGCGCCAATTGCGACTGGTTCGGCTATCCCAAACTCTCCCCAATCCCCTTCTGCCGACCATCTTCCGGCGTGCATTCTGCCTGTCAAGGATGATTTACCATTTCACCCATACGATTTGAGGAAGACCATCCGTAACTATTCAGCATGGTATTGAAACAGGCTGGTAACTGTTCAGATCGCCCATGAAATTCGTCAGTTCAAGGCGAAAAATGTGAGTTTACGAGTGTAAATGACCATTTTTCAACACAGAAATGGCGGATTTCAGGGGTGAGCTGAATAGTTACGACCATCCTAATATTTTACCTTGAAAGAGTACTACCCGGAGGAGCCGCGCTGGGCGTGCTCGTCGGTTTCACGCTGCTCCTGGCGCCGCTCCTCGCGCTGCTCCTCTGACCGCGCGCTGACCATCACCGTGTTCACCATTTTCACCCGGTTGCGGCTCTGCAGCCAGGCGCGCCGCGCCGCCTCCAGATCCTGCCGCGCCTGCTCCGCCACCCTCTGCTGCTGGGCGATGGCCTCGGACAGCTTGTTCATGAAGCTCTGGTAGTGGCGCAGCCGGACCGCCCCGATCCCGCCCCGGGCCGCCTCCAGCAGGTGCTGCAGGTACTCCTGCCGGTAGCCCTCCAGCTCCTCCAGTTGGCGCAGGTTCTGCTCCAGAAGCCGGCGCCGCTCCCCCAGCAGGCGGCCCGCCTGCTGTTCCCGCTCCTCCTCCAGGCGTACCACCGGTTGCAGGCGGCGGCTGCGACTGTTTGCCGTCATCGTCCGTTACTCCTGAAACAGGGCCTGCAGCTGCTCCAGGCTGCCGGCGATATCCACCCCCTGGTGCATCTCCTGGGCGAGAAACTCCCGCAGGCGCGGCTGCATCGCTATGGCCTCGTCTATGGCCCGATCACTCCCCTTGCTGTAGGCGCCGATGCTGATCAGGTCGCGATTCTGCTGGTAGGTGGAGTAGACCTGCTTGAAACGGCGCGCCAGCTGCTGCTGCTGCGCGTCGGTAATCTCGGTCATCACGCGGCTGACGGAGGCCTCGATGTCGATGGCCGGGAAATGCCCGGCCTCCGCCAGCCGGCGCGATAACACCACATGACCGTCCAGGATGGCGCGCGCCGCGTCGGCGATGGGATCCTGGAGGTCGTCCCCTTCGGTCAGCACCGTGTAAAAGGCGGTGATGGAGCCTCCTCCCGGAGGGCCGTTGCCGGCCCGCTCCACCAGCTGGGGCAGCCGGGCAAACACCGAAGGGGGGTATCCCTTGGTGGCCGGTGGCTCTCCCACCGCCAGTGCGATCTCGCGCTGCGCCTGGGCGTAGCGGGTGAGGGAGTCCATCAGCAGCAGCACGTTCCTGCCCCGATCGCGGAAGTGTTCCGCGATACTGGTGGCCAGCGCCGCGCCGTGCAGGCGCATCACCGGGGTGTCGTCGGCGGGGGCCGCCACCACCACCGCGCGGTGCAGCCCCTCGGGGCCGAGGATGTT
This sequence comes from Gammaproteobacteria bacterium, assembly GCA_015490535.1. Lineage (GTDB taxonomy): Bacteria > Pseudomonadota > Gammaproteobacteria > Thiohalospirales > Thiohalospiraceae > DRMK01. The sequence continues at coordinate 33,567 of WFXP01000130.1, read as the reverse complement.
TTCGATGAATTCCTTCACCTCCCGCCCCCGTTCGCCGATCAACCCCACCACCACCACATCCGCGTTGGTAAAACGGGTCATCATCCCCAGCAGCACGCTCTTGCCCACCCCGCTGCCGGCGAACAGTCCCATGCGCTGCCCGCGTCCCACGCTCAGCAGGGCGTTGATGGCCCGTACCCCCACGTCCAGGGGGTCGCGGATGGGGGCGCGCTCCATGGGGTTTATGGGGTGGCCGTTGAGGGGAGTGCTGGCTTCGGCATGCAGCGCGCCCTGCCCGTCCAGCGGACGCCCGCGGCCATCCAGCACCCGGCCCAGCAGGGTATCCCCGGCAGGGGCCTGGTGGACCCTGTTGGTGGGGATCACTCGGGCGTTGGGCACCACGCCGGCCATGGAGGCGGTAGGCATCAAATAGAGCCTGTCGGACGCGAAACCCACCACTTCCGCCTCGATATGGCTGCCATCCGCGTTTACCACCATGCAGTTGGCGCCGATGGGGGCGTGACAGCCCACCGCCTCAAGGGTCAGCCCCACCATGCGGGTCAGCTTGCCCTCCACCACCAGCTCCGGGGGAGCGAGGCGCTTGCGGCGCTCCTCCAGGTGCCGGATCCATACCGGGGCCCGGTGGGGATGCGGAGCCCCGGCCATCCCGCTCACCGGCCCTCCTCCCGCTCGTCACCCAGCAGACCGGCGGCCACCGCGGCCAGCTGGCGTTCCACCGTGGCGTCGATGTAGGAGATTTCGCTAACCACCCGGCAGCCGCCGCGGGTAAGGGTCGGATCCTCGACTATGGTCCAGGGCCGGTTCCCCGGGCCGTCATCCATGGCCAGCGCCTCGCGCACCAGCGCCGCATCCTCGGGGTGCAGCGCCAGGCGGTACTCCCGGGTGGCCACCGGCAGCAGCGAAACCGCCTCGCGCACCACCGCGATGATCTGTCCCGGATCCGCCTTCAGCTCGCGGCGGATGAGCTGCCGCGATACCGCCAGCACCAGCTCCAGCAGTTGTGTCTCCACCTCCTTGTCCAGTTGGGCCACCGGCTCGGCGAGCGCGGTCAGGATCTGCTCCAGGCGGGTGGTCCGTTCCCGCAGCCGCCGGCGCTCGGCGTCCAGCGACGACTCATCCCGCCGGGCCCGCTCCGCCGCCTGCCGCTGTCCCTCCTCGAGACCCTCCTGGTACCCCTTGCGATAGGCCTCCTCTTCCGCCGCGCGCCGCCCCTCCCGGTAACCCTCCTCGCGGGCGGCGGCCAGCTTTCGCTCCACGTCGCGCTCCGGCGCGGCGGGAGGGCGCGGAGTCTCCTCCTTCTCCCCGGCGCCCTGCTCCGGAGGCGGTTCCATGCTGGGCACTATCCAGCGCCGTATCGGTGGTGTGTCGTCTTTGATGATGCTGTCTGCCATTGCCGGTGGTTGTGCCTGGGGCTGGGGCGCGGATCAGACGAACTCATCGCCCGAGCCCCCAAGGGTGATCTCGCCCGCGTCCGCCATGCGCCGGGCCACCGCCAGAACCTCCTTCTGGGCCGCCTCCACGTCGCTCAGGCGTACCGGGCCTTTCGCTTCCAGGTCATCACGCATCATCTCCGCGGCGCGCCGCGACATGTTCTTGAAGAACTTCTCCTTGAGCTGGTCGTCGGCGCCCTTGAGGGCGGTGATGAGGGTATCCGACTGCAGTTCGCGCAGCAGCGCCTGGATGCTGCGGTCATCCACCTCCAGCAGGTTGTCGAACACGAACATGAGATCCTGGATGGTTTGGGAGAGCTCCGGGTCCACGTCGGTGATGTTGTCCAGGATGCCACTCTCCACGGAGCTGTCGGTGAAATTCAGTATGTCGGCGGCCTTCTTCACGCCACCCACGCTGGAGGATTTGAGGTTGCCGGTGCCGCCACCGGAGAACTGTCGCTCCAGGATTTCGTCCAGCTCCGCCAGGGCGTTGGGCTGTACCCCCTCCAGGGTGGCGATGCGCAACATGATGTCGGTACGGGTGTTCTCCGGCAGGGCGGCGAGCACCTCGGCGGCCTGATCCGACTCCAGGAAGGAGAGGACGATGGCTATGATCTGGGGGTGCTCCAGGCGGATCATCTCGGCTATGGCGCGTGGCTCCATCCAGCGCAGCGACTCGATCCCCTTGGAGCTCTTGCCCAGCATGATGCGGTCCACCAGGCTGTCCGCCTTGTCCTCCCCGAGCGCCTTGACCAGCACGCTGCGGATGTACTCCTCCGCCTCCAGCCCCAGCGAGGTCTGGCTCTCGGCCAGCTCGCAGAACCGGTGCAGCACCCCCGCCACCTGGTCCCGGGTGATGCTGCTGAGCTTGGCCATGGTGGCGCCCAGCTTCTGCACCTCGCGCGGCCCCAGATGTTTCATCACCTCTGCGGCATCCTCCTCGCCGATGGAGAGCAGCAGGATTGCGGCCCGCTCCACGCCGGTCAGGGGGCGCTTCTCCGGCAGCTCCTTCTGCACCGCGTCAGCCACTGGGCTGCTCCTCCTCCAGCCAGGTGCGTACTACCTGCACCACCCGCTTGGGATCCTGCTTGGCGATCTCCTTGGCGGTCTGCAGGTTCTCCTCATGGCTGGCTGCCGGGTTGCGCCGCTCGCGCTGAGCCTCTTCCCGGCTCAGCTCCTCCTGCAGCTCGTACTCATCCAGATCCCCTTCTTCCCCCCGAGGGGCCGGGGAGGGGATCTGGGTAAGGCTGCGCAGCAGCGGGCGCAGCACCGCGAAGATCAGGATCAGTGCCAGGATCCATCCCAGCAGCTGTTTGCCGATGTCGAATACCCACGGCTGCTGCCACAGGGGCGGCTCCTCCTCCTTGTCCTCGGGCTCGGCGACAAACGAGGCGCTGATCACGTTGACGCTGTCACCACGCTCGGCGTTGAAACCCACCGCCTCCTTGACCAGGGCGGTAAGCTGCTCCAGCTCCTCGGGGCTGCGCGGCGTGCGCTGCGGCTCGCCGTTTTCGTCGGTGGTGAGCTTGTCGTCCACCACCACCGCCACCGACAGGCGGCGCACCGTGCCAATCGGCGCCCGGATGTGGGATATGGTCTTGTCCACCTCGTAGTTGATGGTGGTGTTGCTCTTGCGGCGCAGTGGTGGCCCACCATTTTCCGCATCTGTGGCGCCGGCCTGCTCGGGCGCCACGGCGGCGCCCGGCGGCTCGTTGCTCAGCGCCCCCGGGATCCCGCTCTCGCTCCCGTCGAAGAGCTGCTCCACGGCCCGCTGCTCGCTGCGGATTACGCTGTTGTCCGGGTCGTAGCTCTCCCTGGTGCGTTCGCTGCGGGTGAAATCCAGCTCGGCGGATACCTGTGCCTTGACCCCGTTGTTGCCCAGGATGGGGGCCAGAATGGTCTCGATGCGCTCCACGTAGCTCCGCTCCACGCGGCGGGTGTAGGCGAACTGCTGGTTGCTCAGCTCCAGCTCGCCGGATCTGTCCCGACCGGTCAGCAGGGTGCCCCCCTGATCCACCACCGTGACCCGATCCGCTGCCAGGCCGGGGATGCTGGAGGCCACCAGATGCACCATGGCTTGCACCTGTTGCCGGGTCGGGGTGTAACCGCGGTGGAGATTGACCACCACCGACGCGCTGGGCTTCTCCCGGTCGCGGATGAATACCGACTGTTTGGGGAGCGCCAGATGCACCCGGGCGCTGCGCACGCTCTCGATAGTGGCTATGGAGCGCGCCAGCTCCCCCTCCAGGGCGCGCTGGTAACGGGTGGACTCCATGAAACGGCTGATCCCGAACCCCTGCTGCCGATCCAGCAGCTCGAAGCCGTCCACGCCACCCCCCTTGGGCAGCCCCTGGGCGGCCAGTTGCAGGCGAATCTCGTGTACCTTGCCGGCCGGAACCATGATGTCGCCGCTCTTCTCCTCCAGCCGGTAGGGAACCTTGAGCTGTTCGATGGCCTGTACTATCTCCCCCGCATCCCGCAGCTCCAGGCTGCTGTAGAGGGTCCTGTAGGTGGGCTGCCGGGCCCACATCAGCACCACTACCGTCAGGGCGATGATCGCTGCCACGGCCGCGATCAGGCCGATCTGGCGCGCCAGCGGGAGACGCCTGAAGCCCTCCAGGTAGTCGGAAATGCCGGGTGATGTTGCCTCTGCCATGATGGTTGTGTTTCGGTCTCCGTGGGTTCCGCCTGGCCCTAGCCTCTATGTTTCACCGGGGAGCGTGGCCGTCGTGCCGGGTTGTCGATATTCCAGATATTTCCCATGATTACACTGGTTTGCAGCGAAATTTCAGCGGCCGGGTGAAGCTTTCGGGCTAAAGGGGCATGTTGATCACATCCTTGTAGGCCTGCACCACCTTGTTGCGCACCTGCAGCAGCGTCTGGAATGCGATACCCGCCTTCTCCGACGCCAGTATCACCTCGGCCAGGCTCAACTCCCCCTCTCCGGTCCGGAATGCCTCCTTGGCGCTGCGCGACTGCTGCTGCAGCTCGTTGACCCGGTCGATGGAGCGCTGCAGCAGCGCGGTGAAGCCGGACTCCCCCGGCTGCTCCGCGGGTGTGGCGCCGCGGGCTTGGTCCGCCAGGGCGCGCATCTGCGCCAGCATGTCGCCGGTGTCGATCTGGTTCATGGTTATCCCCCCTCAATTGGTTGCTGTCAGGCCGGGATCTCCATCCCTATTTCACGCATCCTGGCCAGCTTGTAGCGGAGCGTGCGCTCACTTATACCGAGCCGGGCCGCCACCGCCTTGCGGCTGCTGCCCGGCTCCCGCAGGGCGTTGGCTATGATCTGGTACTCCTGCTGCCTGACGCTGTCGTTCAGCTCCCCGGATGTGCCGTCGGGCTGCGATGGAGCCTGCTCCGTCGCATGTTCCAAGTGCAGGTCCCGTGCCATAATCCTGTCTCCCCCCTGCAGGATCAGGGCGCGTTGGATGGTGTTGTCCAGCTCGCGCACGTTGCCGGGCCAGTGGTAGCCCAGCAGGCGCTTGCGGGCCTCCGCATCCAGGGAGGGGATGGGGCGGCCCGCGTCACGGGCGTGGCGCTCCAGCAGATACTCCGCCAACGGGAGTATGTCGTCCCTGCGCTCCCGCAGCGGTGCGATCCGCAGCGGAAACACGTTGAGACGGTAGTAGAGATCCTCGCGGAAGCCGTGCTCGGCCACCAGCTGCCGCATGTCGCGGTTGGAGGTGGCCAGTACCCGCACATCCAGCTGGATCGCCTTGCGCCCCCCCAGGCGCTCCACCTCGCGCTCCTGGAGCACGCGCAGCAGCTTGGCCTGCAGCCCCAGCTCCATCTCCGAGATCTCGTCCAGCAGCAGGGTTCCCCCCTGTGCCTGCTCGAACTTCCCCGGTGCCGCCTGATAGGCGCCGGTGAACGCCCCTTTCTCGTAGCCGAACAGGGTGGCCTCCAGCATGTTGTCTGGTATGGCCGCGCAGTTGACCGCCACGAAGGGCTGCTCGGCGCGCGCCGAATGGCGGTGGAGATAGCGCGCCAGCACCTCCTTGCCGGTGCCGCTCTCGCCGGTAATGAGCACCGTGGCGTTGCTGGTTGCCACCCGCCGCGCCAGCTCCCGCAGCTCCCGGGTGCGCCGATCCTCTCCCACCAGAACCATCTGCCCGGAGGGGGCGCTGCCCAGGTAGCGCGCCACCGCGCTCACCAGCACCTCGGCCTCGAACGGCTTGACCAGGTAGTCGGCTGCCCCCTGGCGCATGGCCGCCACCGCCTTCTGGATGGTGCCGTAGGCGGTCATCAGCAGGACCGGCAGATCCGGGTATCTCTCCTTGATGCGGCCCAGCAATACCTGGCCATCCATGGGCTCCATCTGCACGTCACTGATCACCACTCCCACCCTCTCGCGCTCCAGCAGCGACAGCGCGGCGCTGCCGCTGGCGGCGGTATGGACCCGGAAACCTCCCAGCTGCAGCGTGTCCCGCAGCGCGTCCAGCAGGCTCTTGTCGTCCTCTACCACCAGTACCGATGAATCTGCCATCTCTCTTACCCCCTGCCGTCGGATTGGTCGGATTGTTCGGCCAGCGGCAACCACAGGCTGAAGGTGCTCCCTCCGCCCGGCGTCGAGACCAGCTGAAGGTCGCCGTGATGGACGCGGGCCACCTGGCGCGCCACCGCCAGCCCCAGCCCGGTGCCTCCCCCGTGACCGGTGACGAACGGCTCGAAGATCCTCTCCCGCAGCTCGGGGGGTATCCCCGGCCCGTCGTCCGCCACCTGGATAGCCAGCCGCCGCTCCCCGTCCCTCCGGAGGCGCAGGGTGACGGTGCCCCCCGACCCCACAGCCCGCATGGCGTTGCCTACCAGGTTCTGCAGTGCGCTCAGCAGCAGCCGGTGGTTGCCGAGAACCGTCCCGTCTTCGCCGCCGTGGTCCACCACCAGGGTGATGCGCTGTTCGCGGGCCTGCGGCTCCGCCGCCTCGTACAGCTCCCGCAGCAGCGCATCCGCGGCCAGCCGTTCGCCTCCCCCCAGTCCCCCGTGGGCGAACAGCAGCATGTCGTTCAGCAGCTGCTCCAGGTGACGCATCCGTTCCAGCACCCGCTCCACCAGCTCCTGGCGCCGTTCCCCATCCAGCTCCGGCCGTTTCAGGTGCGATGCGTAGAGCATGGCGGAGGAGAGTGGGGTGCGGATCTGGTGGGCCAGGGCCGCAGCCATTCTGCCCATGGCTGCCAGCCTCTGGTTGCGGCTGGCCTGCTCCTGCAGCGTGCGTGTCTCGGTGACGTCGTTGAGCAGCAGGATCTGGCCCGCCTCCCCCTCCAGCGGACAGGTGGCGAGGCTCACCAGACGCCCGTCCGCCAGCTTCAGGTCGCAGCCGGCACCGGGCTGCGGCGCGAAGGCGCGGCGGATCACCTCTATCCACTCCCACCCGAGCAGCGGTTCGCCCAGCAACCGTTTGGCCGCTGGATTGACCTGCTGGATGCGGCCGTTGCCATCCAGCACCACCACCCCGGCGGGAAGCACGTTGAGGAGGCCCTCCAGCCGGGCCGCCAGCCGTCTCTCCCCGACCGGCCGTGGACGGCATGAAGGGGTTGCCTTGGTTATACTGCAGAGCGCCGTGTTCAAGAGTAGGTGTATCCCGCTAATGATCTGTCGGCCAAGCAGCAAGAAACATGCCGACAGCGGCTGTGGGTTCAGGGAGGTGTCAGGCCAATTAAGTCTCTTGCATAGCATGGAATCCGTGCTACCATGTTAGAATGATTGTCTCATTTAGGAATAAAGCAACAGAAGATATCTTTAATGGAAAAAATACCAAGGGTGCAAGGAAGTTATGCCCAAGGTCACTTTGGAGGGTGGCCTTTAGAAAGCTTGATCAACTGGATTCAGTAATAGACCTGGAGGAACTTAAGGTTCCTCCAGGTAATCGCCTTGAATCACTTTCAGGTGATAGGAAAGGTGAGTTTAGTATACGTATTAATGAGCAATATAGGGTTTGTTTCAAATGGAGTGAAGGCGGCCCGGTCGATGTGGAAATTACTGATTATCATTAAAGTATGAGGTGGTAACTTATGAGAATTCCGAGTCATAGAGAGCCTACACATCCAGGTGAAATGTTAAGGGAAGAGTTTTTGATTCCGATGGAAATTAGCCAGAGAGATTTGGCTGATGCCATTCATGTTCCGTATCAACGAGTAAATGAACTGGTTAACCGAAAGAGGGGGGTAACTCCAAGCACCGCATTAAGATTGTCCAAATTTTTTGGTGTATCCGCTGATTATTGGTTAAACCTGCAAGTTCGTTGGGATTTGTATAAGGCTCAAGAGGCAGAAAAAACAGAGCTGGAGACAATTAAGGATTTCCATCATTCTCAAAAAATGGCCTGACAGGAGCGTTTGAGTCGGACATGCCTCCGCGGTGTTTCTTTTGTGCTGGAATACGTCCTGCCGGTTAACGCCAGCGTTATATTTGCTGGGGTGTGTCAAAACAGCAACAGCCCCGGGGTCGTGAGCGCCGGTTTTTCGGCACTTCCGGTGTCTGCTATCGCTCGGGTATCTGTTTGTATTTCAAATTGTTATGGCTTCGTGAGGGGCATGGGAGGAGATTCCCCCGTCATACGCTGGGGGCGCGTTCCTCCTCAACTCCGCGGTCGCGGCGCTGCAATCCGTACTTGCGCAGCTTCTCCACCAGGGTGGTGCGGCGCAGGTTGAGCCGCTTGGCCGCATGGGCCACCACCCCGCCGGACTCCTCCATGGCCTGTTTGATCAGTGCGTACTCCAGGTTGTTGAGATACTGCTTGAGATCGAATCCCTCGAAGGGGAGGCGGTGGACGGCGCTGTTGTCCACCGCCGGGGTGAGCGCTCCGTTGTCCGCGGGGGCGCTGCCGGGTGATGCGGGAAGATGGAACTTGGGTGGCAGATCGGCCACATCCACCACTCCGCACGGGAACATGATGGCCAGCCGCTCGATGAGATTGGAGAGCTCGCGCACGTTGCCCGGCCATGGGTAGCGGCTCAGGGCGTTGATGGCGTCGGGCGAGAAACGGACCGAGGAGTGCTTCTCGTGCTCGATACGGGTAATCAACTCGTCGATGAGCATCGGAATGTCCTCGACGCGCTCGCGCAGGGGAGGCATCTCGATGGGGAACACGTTGAGACGGTAGTAGAGATCCTCGCGGAACTTGCCCTCCTTGATCAGCTCCTCCAGGCTGCGGTGGGTTGCCGCCACTATGCGGGCGTTGGCGGTGATGCTCTTGTTGCTGCCCACCCTCTCAAAGGTGCGCTCCTGCAGGACGCGCAGCAGCTTGACCTGCATCGGCAGGCTCATGTCGCCGATCTCGTCCAGGAACAGGGTACCGCCATCGGCCATCTCGAAGCGCCCCTGGCGGGTGCTGATGGCCCCGGTGAAGGCCCCCTTTTCGTGGCCGAACAGCTCGCTCTCCAGCAGATCGGCGGGAATCGCGCCGCAGTTGACCGGAACGAACGGGCCGCGCCGCGCGGAGTGGTAGTGCAGGTTGCGCGCCACCACCTCCTTGCCGGTGCCGGATTCCCCGAGAATCAGTACATTGGCGGTGGAGTCCGCCACCTGCAGGATGAGCTGGCGCACCTTGCGGATCCCCACGCTGTTGCCCACCAGGCTGCGGAACAGCTCCAGGCTGTTTTCCGGCTTGCCCCGGGGGGAGCGCTTGCCGCTGCTCTTGGCGCGGTACAGGGCCTCGGTGAGGTCACTCTGGCGGAACGGATACCTGAGTATGCTGCTGTGGTCTCCCGGAAGGGGTTGTTCTCTCCTGCCGCCGTCCGTGTCCCGCTCCTGTAGCAGCAGCACGGGTATGTCTGGGAACCGGGTGCGGATCCTGCCCGTCATCTCCCGGATATCTTCCGGGTGGCTTTGGCCCACCATGACGAAACTGGGCCGATTTTCCAGATCGGCCAGTAAGGCACTGCACTCGTCCGGAGTGACGAGAAGCGGTTTCCAGTTCATGAAATCCAGAATGGTGGTGAGATCCTTCTGGCGCTCAGAATCTTGCTCGATCAGCAAGACGGTGGTTGTTGTTCGCATCCATCTCCTCCGCCGCGTTTTCCCGGAACCTGCTTGGGAAGGGAAGATTAGCACGCGCGCTTTATTATGTCAAAATATTGTCACGAAAAAATCTGCAATCACTCCTGTTTTCGGGTTCTCTGACGGGCGATTTGGCGCCGGTGCTGTCGGAAAACCACCTTCTCCAGGAGATCCCTGATCCGGGTGTCAAGCGGCGTGAAGCGGACCTCGTTCCAGCCGCCCCCTGCTCCGGCGGCAGGAGGCAGCACCGTCCCGTCCACCATGAGGGGATTCGGAACTATCGGACTCATATAGAGTTTCAGCAGAACGGACGACCCCTCCGGGGGGCCTTCTTCCCCCTCCCACCGGATGCCCTCGGAGGTTATCCTGACCGCTACCGGGTCCGGCAGCTTGCGCCAGCTGCGCAGGGCCTGGCTGAGCAGCTCCAGGACCAGGTTCAGCTTGTGATCGATGCGCTGCAGCTCCTGTCCCAGGGCGGAGAGCTCCTCGTCGTGCTCGATGACGGGCTGTTCATCCACCAGGAGCACCCCCTGGAGCAGGGCCACGTTGTCGCGCTGGTAGCGCTGGCGCTGCCCGGCGTCGAGGGGGCGCCGGAGCGGCTCCCACTCCACCGGTATGAGATCCTGGTAACAGAGGGCTGCCATGGCTAGCGCGGCTCCCGCGCGGCCTGCTCCATCTTCTCCAGGCTGGTGTGGCGCACATCCTTTCCCTTTACCAGGTAGATGATGTATTCGCAGATGTTGCGTGCGTGGTCGCCGATGCGCTCCAGGGAGCGCGCCGCCCACATCACGTTGAGAAAGCGGCTGATGGAGCGCGGGTCCTCCATCATGAAGGTGATCAGCTGGCGCGAGATGGCCTCATACTCCCTGTCGGTCTTCAGATCCTCCTTTACCACCTGGATGGCCTGCTCCACGTCCAGGCGCGCAAAGGCGTCCAGGGCATCGTGCACCATGCGGCGCGAGTGTTCCCCCAGGTGGGCCAGGGCGCTGAACTTGTCGTTGCCCCCCTGATCCGCCAGCTGTACCGCCAGATGGCCGATCTTCTCGGCCTCGTCACCGATGCGCTCCATGTCGGTGATGGTCTTGATGATGGCGACGATCAGGCGCAGGTCGATGGCGGTGGGCTGGCGCAGGGCCAGGATGCGGTTGCACTCCTCGTCGATGGTGACCTCCAGGGCGTTTACCTTGTAGTCGTTGGTGATCACCTCCTCGCCGAGGCTTACATCGTTCTCCGTGAGCGCGGTGAGGGCGTTGGCCAGCTGCTGCTCCACCAGGCCGCCCATGGCGAGCACGTTGTTGCGCACCTCCTCCAGATCGGCGTCGAACTGCTGGGATATGTGGTGAGGAAAGGTTGAGTCGTTCATCTTGCTATCCGTATCGGCCGGTAATGTAGTCTTCGGTCTGTTTCTGTTGCGGGTTGGTGAAGAGGGTGTTGGTGTTTGCCATCTCTATGAGCTCGCCCATCAGCAGGAAGGTGCAGTAGTCGGAGACCCGCGCCGCCTGCTGCATGTTGTGGGTGACTATGATGATAGTGTAGCTGGACTTCAGTTCGTAGATCAGCTCCTCCAGCTTGAGGGTGGAAATGGGGTCCAGCGCCGAGGCGGGCTCGTCCAGCAGCAGCACCTCCGGTTCGATGGCTATGGCGCGGGCGATGACCAGCCTCTGCTGCTGGCCCCCGGAGAGCCCCAGGGCGTTGTCATCCAGCCGGTCCTTGACCTCGTCCCACAGCGCGGCCCCCTTCAGGGAGCGCTCCACCACCTCCGCCAGGCGGCGCCGGTCGTTGATACCCTGAATGCGCAGCCCGTAGGCCACGTTCTCGAAGATGGACTTGGGAAAGGGGTTGGGTTTCTGGAACACCATTCCCACCCTGCGGCGCAGGTCGGCCACGTTGACCACCTTGTCGTAGATGTTCTGCCCGTGCAGCAGGATCTCCCCTTCGATGCGGGTATCGTCGATCAGGTCGTTCATGCGGTTGAAGCAGCGCAGCAGGGTGGACTTGCCGCAGCCGCTGGGTCCGATGAAGGCGGTCACCCGGTTCTCCGGGATCACCATGTCGATGCCCTTCAGGGCCTGGCTGTCGCCGTAGTAGAAATTGAGATTTTTCACCTCGATGGCGATCTTCTCGTCTTCCAGGGTGGCGCCGGAGGACGCGCCGCCCTGCAGGGCGTCCACATCGACCGCCGGAATGTTGGTGCTGTTCTCGTACATGGTTCTGTCAGGACTCCAGTGAACGGTACTTCTCGCGCAGATGGTTACGAATACGGATGGCCGTCAGGTTGAGGACCACGATGACCAGGATCAGCAGCAGCGAGGTGGCGTACACCAGCGGCCGGGCCGCCTCCACGTTGGGGCTCTGGAAGCCCACGTCATAGATGTGGAATCCCAGGTGCATGAACTTGCGATCCAGGTGCAGGAACGGCGGATTGCCGTCCAGGGGCAGCGAGGGCGCCAGCTTGACCACCCCCACCAGCATCAGCGGAGCCACCTCGCCGGCGGCGCGCGCCACCGCCAGGATCAGTCCGGTCATCATGGCCGGGCTGGCCATGGGCAGCACGGTGCGCCACAGGGTTTCCGCCTTGGTGGCTCCCAGGGCCAGGCTTCCCTCGCGGATGGAGCGCGGCACGCGCGCCAGCCCCTCTTCGGTGGCCACGATCACCACCGGCAGGGTGAGCAGCGCCAGGGTAATGGAGGACCAGAGTATCCCCGGGGTGCCGAAGGTGGGAGAGGGCAGCGCCTCGGGATAGAACAGGGCGTCAATGCCCCCCCCCAGGAAGTACACGAAAAACCCGAGCCCGAACACGCCGTAGACGATGGAGGGCACCCCTGCCAGGTTGTTCACCGCGATCCGGATCAGGCGTACCACGAACCCCTGCCTGGCGTACTCGCGCAGATAGACCGCCGCCACCACTCCGCACGGTGTGACCACCACCGACATCAGCAGCACCATCATCACCGTGCCGAAGATGGCGGGGAAGATCCCCCCCTCGGTGTTGGCCTCGCGCGGTTCATCGCTGACGAACTCCCACAGTTTGCCGAAGTAGTGCCCGATCTTGTCCAGCGGCCCCATGGCGTTGGGGAAGTAGACACGCACCACCTTGGCCAGCGGCACCTCCACCAGCTGGCCGGTCATGATCTCCGCCGTGAAGCTGTACCGGTTGAGCTGGGGGAACAGCCCGTTGCGCTTCTTCTGCAGTTCGGCATACTCCTCCCGCAGCTTCTTACGACGCGCCTCGATAGCGTCCCGTTTGGCGGGATCGTTGTCACCGGCCAGTTTCAGACGGCGCTCCTCCAGGCGAAGCTGCTCCAGCTGATAGTTGATGGCGCCGATCAGATCCTTCTCGATGTGCCGGATCTCGCCAAACAGCTCCAGAGCCTCCTTCAGCCTGCGCTGCAGCTCCGCCACCGCGGCTTCTCCCTGCGCCACGACCCGGCCGTCCTCCCTGAACTCTTTCAGGTACCCGTAGAGGTTTCCCCACTCACGGCGCTCCACCACCATCAGCTCCGCCGGGTACTCCACCTTCCCCATGAAATCGGGCAGTATCATGCGGAAATCCATGCCCAGGGCGTCCCGGTTGCCGGTCTTGAACAGGTAGCGGGTATAGGAGTCGCGATCGCCGGGAGGCTCTATGCCACTCTCCCGCAGCCGGGCGGCGGGGATCTCCTCGCTGTCCTGGATCTCGCCAATCAGGCGATAGCTGATGCCGGAGGGATCCTGGTAGTGGGTTTGCAGCACCTGCTTGGGCCAGAAGAACACCAGGCCGCGCGCGGCGATCAGACCGAGCAGGGCCACCACCAGCAGGATGCAGACGCTTACCGCCGCGGCGGAGAGCCAGACCCAGGGGGAACCGCTCTTGAACCAGCCATTCATAGGTTACTGTACTTCTTGCGCAGCCGCTGGCGAACCAGCTCCGCCAGGGTGTTGAAGATGAAGGTCATCACGAACAGCACCAGCGCCGCCAGGAACAGAACCCTGTAGTGAGTGCTTGCTACTTCGGCCTCCGGCATCTCCACCGCTATATTGGCCGAGAGGGTGCGCATTCCCTGGAATATGCTGAAGTCCATTACGGGGGTGTTGCCGGTGGCCATCAGCACGATCATGGTCTCCCCCACGGCGCGCCCCAGCCCAATCATCACGGCGGCGAAGATACCGGGGCTGGCGGTGAGCAGAATCACCCGCATCAGGGTCTGCCAGGGGGTCGCCCCCAGGGCGAGCGAACCCCTGATCAGGTGCTTGGGCACGCCAAACAGGGCATCCTCGGCCATGGAGAAGATGGTGGGGATCACCGCGAAGCCCATGGCGATTCCAACCACCAGCGAGTTGCGCTGATCAAACGGGATCCCCATCTCGTAGGTGAGCCACTGGATCATGTTGCCGCCAAACAGCACCCTCTCCAGGGTCGGACTTATGCTGAAGGAGAACCACCCCAGCAGCGCCACCACCGGTAGCAGCAGTGCGGCCTCCCAGTTGTCGGGCACCCTGTGCCTTACGCCGTCTGGAACGAGATGGGTCCAGATGAAGGCGAACAGCAGGATCCCCAGGGGCAGGATGAGCAGCAGGGCGAACATGCCGGGAAGGTGGGTCTCCAGAACCGGTGCCAGCCACAGCCCGGCCAGAAATCCGATGATGACCGTGGGCAGCGCCTCCATGATCTCGATGGTGGGCTTCACGATACGGCGCATGCGCGGCGCCATGAACTGGGCGGTGTAGATGGCTCCCAGAACGGCCAGGGGAAGGGCCACCAGCATGGCGTAAAAGGCCGCCTTGAGGGTGCCGAAGGTGATGGGGGTGAGGCTCAGTTTGGGCTCAAAGCTGTCGCTGGCCGAGGATGATTGCCAGATATACTCCGGCTGGCTGTAGTTTTCATACCAGACCTTGCCCCACAGGGAGGAGAAGGAGATCTCCGGGTGCTCGTTCTCGATACGCAGGAAACGGGTTTTTCCGCTCCTGTCTTCCACAAGCAGCGCGTTGGCTCGCGGAGAGACGGCGAGATGTTCGAGCGGCGCCCCATCTCCCAGTTTCTCCAGCAGCAGGGTACGGTGGGCGGTGGCGTGGTAGATTCCCAGCTCTCCGGAGCTGTCCGCGGCGAGAAATCCCTTGCGGTAGAACTCGGGTACCAGGGAGACGATGGATCCCTGCTGTGAGTCGAAAACCCGGATCCGGGTGAAGACGGATCTTCCCGACTCATCCCGCACCGGGAACCACTGGGAGATGCGGCCGTCGGAGCCGCCGATCATCAAGGAGATCCCTCCCGCCAGTAGCGCCATGGCGGTGATCTCCGCCCCCTCGGTCACCGATGGCAGGCGCTGGTCCAGGGCGGGTTGCCTCTTGTGGGCAAGGTCGAAGATACTGAGCGCCCCCTCCCGGTTTGCGGTATAGAGGTAGCGCTGCTCCGTATCGAGCAGCAGATAGGCGGTATTTTCCGGCATTCCCTCCAGCTCCGCGCTGGTGCGCTCCAGCAACTCCTCCTCTTCCAGGAACGACTCCTCGGCCGCAAAGTGGGTAAACAGCAGTCGCCCGTCTGCGGTCACCGCGCCAAAGCTGGTCTGCTCCCCGTCGCTCTGTACCGCCAGCAGGTGCAGGGGGCGGCTGGCGGTGTCGATGATCAGCGGATTTTTGCCCAGCGGATAGTCCAGGCTCGGCGTGATCATCCGCTTGTCATCGAGAAACGACACCTGATAGGTGTGCCGAACCAGGATTGCGGTACCGTTGGAGAGCCCGAACGCCACCACCGCAGTGTGCGGGGCTCCGGCCGCGAAGCTGGTGATGGTGGTATCCGGTGGCAGGGAAACCGCCTGCTCCCGGATCACCGCCCCGCTGCCGGTGAAGAAGAACTGGGCCGTTCCGTAGCTGGTGAAGCGCACCCCGATCTCGGACTGCTCCTCCATCGCCAGGTGCAGGGTTTCGTCTCCCACCCCGGCCGGCGCCGGCTGGTAGCTGGTCACACTCTCCAGCTTCGCCGGCTTGAACAGCGGCACAACCACGAACAGCAGATAGAAGAAGATCAGCACCACCGCCAGGATTACCCCGATCCCCCCCACCGATATGGCGTAGCGCGCCAGCACATCTTTCATGATGCGCGCCCGCTGGTGGAGGGAGGGGCTGTTGCTGGTGAGGGCCATACCTGGTGTCGGGGGTGTCTGGTCAGGTGAGGCGAATGTTAACCCATCGCGGTGATTATTTCACAGATATGCGCGCCCCCCTTCCGCCGGGCGGTCAGGATCCGGCCCCGCGCCGGTGCGGGGCCGGGTTGACAGGGGGCACCGGCGCTATTTCAGCCTGGCCAGCTCCTTCTGGGCTATCCGGTTGGGCAGCGGGACGTAACCATCCTTGGCCACCACCTCCTGGCCGATGCGGGAGAGCACCATCTTCATGAACTCCCTCACCAGCGGATCGAGAGGCTTGTTGGGGTGCTTGTTGACATACACATAGAGATAGCGGGAGAGGGGATAGCTGCCCTGGACCGCATTCCGGGCCGTGGCCTCCACGTAGTCACCACCTTCGCGCTTGGCCAGCGCCAGTGCCTTGACTCCGGAGGTTTTGTACCCGATCCCGGAGTAGCCGATGCTGTTGACCGAGGCTGTCACCGACTGCACCACCGAGGCGGAGCCGGGCTGCTCGTTCACGGTGTTCTTGAAGTCCCCCTTGCAGAGAGCCTTTTTCTTGAAGAAGCCATAGGTGCCGGACACCGAGTTGCGCCCATAGAGCTGGATGCTGCGGTTGGTCCAGGAGCCCTCCAGACCCAGCTGCCCCCACCTTACGATATCCTCCCGGTAGCCGCACCTGCGGGTGGTGGAGAAGATGGCGTCCAGCTGGGGAATGGTGATCCGGTCAAGGGGGTTGTCCTTGTTCACGTATACCGCCAGGGCGTCGATGGCTACCCGCACCGGGGTGGGTTTGTAGCCGTGATGCCGCTCGAACGCCTCGATCTCCTTGCTCTTCATCTTGCGGCTCATCGGCCCCAGGTTGGAGGTGCCCTCGGTGAGGGCGGGCGGCGCGGTGGATGAACCGGCCGCCTGAATCTGGATGTTCACGTTGGGGTAGATACGCTTGAACTCCTCCGCCCACAGGGTCATAAGGTTGGCCAGGGTATCGGAGCCCACGCTGGAGATGTTGCCGGAAACCCCGCTGGCGGCACTGTAGTCGGGCAGCTCGGAATCCAGCTCAATGGTGGCGGCCAGGGCCTGGCCCCCCACGAGAGCGCCCGCCAGACCCGCACTCAACAACAACTTCCGGATGGATCTTTTCATCTGTTCGGTACTCCTGTGGTTGTTCATGTCCGCGTCATGTTTGCGACGGATAGAGTCTACCACATGAATATTGCAGTTATATTACGGCGCTTGCCTATTACCGGCGGGCAGGGGATGATACCAGGTTTGGGCCGGATAACGTGTATTCCGGGTTGGTTGATTCAACGAGAGCGGCGTTCTTGCTTCTTCCTGATCCAGGTTCCACCGACAAATCTGTCGGCAAGGCGTCGCCCGTGGCGCTGGCTGCCACGCTGGGGTTGATCGCCCTTCTGACCCTGCTGCACGCTCTGGTGGCTCCCCGTGCGGGGCTCAGCGTGGACGAGGCGCACTACGCCCTGTACGGCCTCCACCTGGACTGGAGCTATTTCGACCATCCGCCCATGGTGGGCTGGCTGCAGGCTCTGGTGCTGCCCTTCGGGCAGAGCGATTTCGCCCTGCGCCTGGTTCCCATCACCCTCTCCGCCGCCACCGGCCTGGTGCTCTACCGCCTGGCGCGGGAGCTGTTTCCGGAGCGCTCCGGCTGGCTGGGTTTCCTTGCCGTGGCGCTGTTCCAGGCGGGCATCGTCGTCCAGCTGCTGGGGGTGGCGCTGGTGCCCGACGGCCCGCTGCTGCTGTTCGGGCTGCTGGCCATGCTCCAGTTGCGCCGCGCCATACAGGGCGGGCGGTTGCGCAACTGGCTTCTGAGTGGCCTGTTTCTCGGTCTGGCGGGGCTCTCCAAATATACCGCCATCACCCTGGCCGCGAGCGCCGTTCTGGCGCTGCTGGCGGGCGGGTACTGGCGACGCCTGCTCTCACCGGGACCCTGGCTGGCCGCGGGAGTAGGGGCGCTGCTGATTCTGCCGGTGCTGTGGTGGAACATGCAGCACGACTGGATCTCCTTCAGCTACCAGCTGGAGCACGGCACGCGGGGCGAGCACTGGAGCCTGTCGAGGTTCCTTCTCGGTCAGGCGGGACAGCTGCTGGCTTACGCCCCCATCCTCTACCTGGCCGGTTGGGCCGCGCTGCTTTCCGGGTTGCGCGAGTGGCGCCATCCCGGGGTGCGCGACACCCTCTGCTTCGCCCTGCCGCTGCTGCTGCTGTTCGGGTGGAATGGCGGCTTCTACGCTCCGCTGCCCCACTGGACCGCGCTGGGGTGGGCCATCGCCTCACCGCTGGCGGCGCGCTGGCTGATGGATCACTGGCAGTGGCGCCGGGTACGGATACCGGCCTGGATTTCGGCGGGCTACTGTTCGCTGCTGATCCTGCTGGTGTTCAGCCAGCTGTTCCATCCCTGGATCCCGTTCCGCGAGAACGAGCACCCGCTGCACGACATCTACGGCTGGCGGCAGGCGGCGGAGCGGGCCGAACAGTTGCGCCGGAGACTGCCGGATTCCCCCGCTGGTCCGCCGCTCCTGTTCGTGGAAAACTGGACCTACGGCAGCCGCATAGCCTGGTACGCCCGGCCGGCCCCGGTGCAGGTGCTGGACCGGCGCACCGACCAGTTCGATCTCTGGTTCGGCGCGCCACAACCGGGCGCGCGGGGAATTCTGGTATCCCCCTCCTATCACAGCGGCCACTCCGGCCAGGAGTGGTTCGCCAGTTGCAGCGAGCTGGAGCCGCTGCCCATTCTGTTGCAGGGCAGGGCGGCGCTCACCTTCCGGTTCTTCTCCTGTGAGGGGTACCGGGGGGGATGACGGGGTTGTACGGAAGGGCGATCGAGGGCGGCCCCTGGCGATGGGGGGTGCCGCTGGCGGCCCTGCTGGGGATGCTCCTGATCTGGACGGCGGGACTCAACCGGCCGCTGTTTTTCTGGTTCAACACCCTGGGCCGCCACGGCGGGGAGCTGCCCTGGTCCCATCTGACCCTGCTGGGCGATGGGCTGGTGGCGCTGGTGCTGGCGCTGCCCCTGGTGGGGCGCCGCCCGGAGATGGTGCGTGCCATGGTGGTGGCGGCGCTGCTGGCCGCCATCTGGGCCCTGGGGCTGAAGTCGTTGCTGGGGGTGGCGCGCCCGGCCGGGGTGCTGCCGGCAGAGACGTTGACCATCATCGGACCGGTTCTCCGGCAATACTCCTTCCCCTCCGGACACACCACCGCTATCTTTACGCTGGCGGGTGTGCTGGCCATCCACGCCGGCGGCGGGGTTCTGCGCTGGGTGTTGCTGCTGTTTGCCACGGTGGTCGGTTGTTCACGCATGGTGGTGGGGGCGCACTGGCCACTGGATGTGCTGGGCGGGGCCTTTGGCGGGTGGTCGGCCGCCGTGCTGGGAACCATGCTGGCGCAACGCTGGCGCGCCGGATTGCGCCTGCCGGCGCAGCGCGCAATGGCCCTGTTTCTGGTGACGGCGGCCGCCTGGCTGCTGCTGTTTCACCAAACCGGCGATCCCGGGGTGGCTCTGTTCCAGAGAGCCATAGCGGTGGTTTCTCTCCTGGCGGCCCTGCCCGGGCTGTGGCGGCTCGCCAGGGAGGGGTCCCGCGTATCCCGGTGAGCAGGTTTCTCATTCACCCGGCAAAATGCCTGTATCGGTGAGGGCTGGGGGATGGTATGATTTGCCGTTTTATACGGGCCGGCACTACGCTGCTCTTCCCCGAATCCGCATGAAGAATGCCGTCAAGACAGCCGTCACCCTGACAATACTGTTTCTCATTTTCCGCAACGTGGATGCCCAGCGTGTGGCGCAGGTTATCGGTGCGGCGCACCCGGGATATGTGCTGCTGGGGTTCCTGGCCCAGCTCTCCAGCACCTTCGTGGCCTCCTATCGCTGGAATGTGATTATGAAGACGCTGCGCTTTGGGCAGGACTTTCCGTTCTATCTGAAAAGCTATTTCAAGGGGGCGTTCTTCAACCAGGCGCTGCCCACCAGTATCGGAGGAGATGCGCTGCGGGTGCTGGATGTGATCCGCCTCGGGTTTCGCAAGCGTAACGCCTTCGCCGGGGTGTTCATCGACCGTCTGGTGGGGCTGAGCGGCCTGCTGATGCTCAACCTGCTGGCCAACCTGTTGCGCCCGGATCTGCTTCCGGCCGGGATCTTCTGGGTGATAAACGCCATGTCGCTGGGGGGGATCGGGGCCATTCTGCTGTTGATGGCGGTGCAGCGCTTCAACCTGAACCGCTTTGCGCTGCTGCGCAACCGCTTCTGGATAGGCCCGGTGCACGGCCTGTCGCGGCGTACCAACCGGGTGTACCGGGGCCGCAGGGGCGCCATCCAGATCGTGCTGACCATAGTCACCCACCTGTTCTCGGTGCTCTCCATCTACTTTCTGGCGCAGAGCGTGGGATTGGGGTATGGTCTGCTGACCTACCTGGTCATCGTGCCGCCGGTCATCCTGCTGACCCTGATCCCGGTGACCCTGGCCGGGTGGGGGATACGCGAGGGGGCGATGGTGGGGCTGTTCGCGCTGCTCGGGGCGGACAAGAGCGTGGTGCTGGCCATGTCCATTCTCTACGGCGTGGCTTTGATCGTCACCAGCCTGCCCGGCCTCTATTTCTATCTGACCGGAAAGTACCAGATCTAATGAAGGTCGATACCATGCGCCGCATCGATCACTGGGCAGGGGTGCCGCTCTGCTGGCTGGTGAGCGGGGTGCTGCGCCTCTGGCAGGCCATCAGGCCACCCGTCCAGATTGCGCCGCGCAGGGTGCTGTTCATCGAACTCTCCGAGATGGGCAGCACCATCCTGGCGGATCCGGCCATGCAGAAGCTGAAGCGGGAGCGCGAGGTGGAGCTGTTTTTCCTCATCTTCGCCAAAAACGCCCCCAGCCTGCACCTGCTGGACACCGTTGCCCGCGACAACATCTTCACCATCCGCGAGGAGAGCCTGTGGCACCTGGCGCTGGATACCCTGGCCTTCCTGCGCTGGAGCCGCCGCAGGGGGATCGACAGCGTCATCGACCTGGAGCTGTTCTCCCGCTTCACGGCGCTGCTAACCGGCCTCAGCGGGGCGGTCAACCGGGTGGGTTTCCACGCCTTCCACAACGAGGGGCTCTACCGGGGCGGGATGCTTACCCGGCGGGTGGCCTACAACCCCCACCAGCACATCGCCAGGAACTTCGTCGCCCTGGTCAACGCCCTGCTGGCCGACCGGGAGGAGCTGCCCTTCTCCAAGACCATCATCGCCGACGAGGAGATCCGCCTGCGCAAGGTCTCCGTGGATGCCGAACGGCGGGAGGCGATGCGCGACAGGATAAGGAGCCTCCATCCCGCCTGGCGGCCACGGGAACAGCCGCTGGTGCTGATCAACCCCAACGCGAGCGAGCTCCTGCCGCAGCGGCGCTGGATGCCGGAGCGCTACGTGGCGCTCATGAGGATGATCCTGGAGCAGTTTCCGCAGGTGCTGATCCTGATCACCGGAGCGCCATCGGAGCGGGAGGAGGCGGAGTCGCTGCGCAGCGCCACGGGGAGCGGGCGCTGCATCAACTTCGCCGGCCAGCTGCAGCTGGGGGAGCTGCCGGTCCTTTACAGTATCGCAACCCTGATGGTGACCAACGACTCCGGTCCGGGCCACTTCTCCGCCATCACCGATCTGCCCACCTTCGTCCTGTTTGGGCCGGAGACCCCGGCGCTGTATGGCTCGCTGGGCAACTCGACCCCCATCTACGCCGGGCTGGCCTGCTCCCCGTGCGTCAGCGCCGCCAACCACCGCAAGACCCCCTGCCGGGACAATGTCTGTCTGCAGGTGATCCAGCCGGAGCAGGTGTTCGACGCCCTGCGCCCGGTGCTGGAAAAAGCGGTACAATGACGCACTCTGGCAATTTACTGCAGACCATCATGCCCCTGGATATCGAAGCCACCCTGGCCGCCCACAACGAAGCCGTCTCCTGTATCTCCGGCCTCGCCCCACGGATCCACGAGGCGGCGCAGCGGATCCTGCGGGTCCTGGGCCACGGCGGGCAGATCTACGTGTGCGGCAACGGCGGCTCCGCGGCGAAGTGCTGCGAGTCGGCCGCGGAGCTGGCGGGGCGCTTCGAGCGGGAGCGGCGCGGCTTTCCCGCCATCGCCCTTACCACCGATACCTCGGCGCTCACCTCCATCGGCAACGACTACGGTTACGAGCACATCTTCCGCCGCCAGCTGGAGGCGCTGGCCAGGCCGGGCGAGCTGCTGGTGGCCATCAGCACTTCGGGCAACTCGGCCAACATGGTCCGGACGGTGGAATACGCCCGGGAGCACAACATCCAGACCGTGGGTCTGCTGGGGCGCGATGGGGGAGAGCTGGCCTCCCTGGTGGACCTGCCGCTCACCGTCCCGGTGAAGAGCACCGCACGCATCCAGGAGGTCCACATCCTGATTCTGCACATGCTGTGCGAAGCGGTGGAATCCGGATATGAAGCTGGCGATTCCTGATTTCAGCTCGGCCCGGGTGCTGGTGGCCGGCGATGTCATGCTGGACCGCTACTGGCGCGGCGGCGCTTCGCGCATCTCTCCGGAGGCTCCGGTGCCGGTGGTGCACATCCGGGAGGTGGAGGAGCGTCCCGGCGGCGCCGGCAACGTGGCGCTCAACATCGCCGCCCTGGGGGCGAGCGCCACTCTGGTGGGGCTGACCGGAGAGGACGAGCCGGCCGACGCCCTCGAGCAGCGGCTCGGCAGCGCCGGGATCGAATGCCACTTCTGCCGCCTGCCCGGCCTTCCCACGGTCACCAAGCTGCGCATCATCAGCCGCCAGCAGCAGCTCATCCGGCTGGATTTCGAGGAGGACTTCAGCAGCGCCGGCCGTGGCGCGGATGCCGTGCAGAAGCGCTATCGAGAACTGCTGCCGGAAGCGGACGTGGTGCTGCTCTCCGACTATGCCAAGGGCGCCTTGCAGCCCGTGACCCCTTTCATCGAGAGTGCGCGGGAGGAGGGCAGGCGCGTGCTGGTGGATCCCAAGAGCCGGGACTTCTCCATCTATCGCGGCGCCAGCCTGATCACCCCCAACATGGCGGAGTTCGAGGCGGTGGTGGGCCCCTGCCGTCACGAGGAGGAGCTTGCCGAGAAGGGGCGGCGGCTCATCCGCGAGCTGGAGCTGGAGGCGCTGCTGGTGACCAGGGGCGAGCACGGCATGACCCTGCTGCGGGCCGAGCAGCCGGAGCTCCATCTGCCCACCCGGGCGCGGGAGGTGTTCGACGTCACCGGCGCCGGCGACACGGTGATCTCGGTGCTGGCCGCCGCGCTGGCCGCGGGGGAGAGTCAGGAGCGCGCCACGGCGCTGGCCAACCTGGCCGCCGGGATCGTGGTGGGCAAGCTGGGCACCGCCGCCATCAGCGTCCCCGAGCTGCGCCAGGCGCTGCGCGAGGAGAGCGGTGGCGGTGGCGTCATGAGCGAGGAGCAACTGCTCCTGGCGGTGCAGGATGCGCGCAGCCAGGGGGAGCGCATCGTGATGACCAACGGCTGCTTCGACATCCTGCACGCCGGCCACGTGGCCTACCTGGAGCAGGCGCGCAGGCTGGGCGACCGGCTCATCGTGGCGGTCAACGATGACGCCTCGGTGGCGGCCCTCAAGGGCAGCGGCCGCCCGGTCAATCCGCTGGAGCGGCGCATGGCGGTGCTGGCCGGGCTGCAGGCGGTGGACTGGGTGGTGCCGTTCTCCGAATCCACCCCGGAGCGGCTCATCCGCAGCATCCGCCCCGATTGCCTAGTGAAGGGCGGCGACTACCGGCCCGAGGAGATCGCCGGATACGACTGCGTGATCGCCAGCGGCGGCGAGGTGCGGGTGCTGGACTTCGCGGAGGGGATATCCACCAGCGGCATAATCTCCACCATCAGGAGCGGGCAATGATTATCGTTACAGGGGGAGCCGGTTTCATCGGCAGCAATCTGGTCAGGGCGCTCAACGCCGCGGGGCGTGACGACATCCTGGTGGTGGATGATCTGAGCGACGGCACCAAGTTCGTCAATCTGGTGGATTGCGCCATCCGGGACTATATGGACAAGGAGGAGTTCCTGCGCCGCATCGAGGCCGGAGAGCGCCTGGTGGGCTCCAACGGGGCGCTGTTCCACCAGGGGGCCTGCTCCACCACCACCGAGTGGGACGGCCGCTACATGATGAACAACAACTACGAATACTCCAAGCGGCTCCTGGAGTATTGCGTGGAGCGCAGCGTCCCGTTTTTGTACGCCTCATCGGCGGCGGTCTACGGCCTGCAGCGGGAGTTCTGCGAGGATCCCGCCAACGAGCGGCCGCTGAATGTCTACGGCTACTCCAAGCTGCTGTTCGACCAGTATGTGCGGCGCATACTGCCCCTGAGCAAGACCCAGATCGCCGGCTTCCGCTACTTCAACGTCTATGGCCCGCGCGAGCAGCACAAGGGGAGCATGGCCAGCGTCGCCTTCCACCTCCACAACCAGATCCGGGAGAGCGGCCGCGTCAGGCTGTTCGAGGGGTGCGACGGCTACGGGGACGGGGAGCAGCGGCGCGACTTCATCCACGTGGAGGATGTCTGCGCGGTCAATCTGTGGTTTCTGGAGCATCCTGCGCAAAGCGGGATCTTCAACCTGGGTACCGGGCGGAGCCGGAGCTTCAACGAGGTGGCCAGGGCGGTGATCGACTTCCACGGCGGCGGGGAGATCGAGTACATCCCGTTTCCGGAGCAGCTGCGCGGGCGCTACCAGAGCTACACCGAGGCCGACGTCTCGGCCCTGCGCGAAGCCGGTTACGACCGGCCGTTCATGGATGTGCGGGAGGGAGTGCGCAGCTACCTGGAGTGGCTGGCCGGGGACGGTACCGGGTAGCGCGAGGTACTAGTGCTCTTTCAAAGTAATAAGTTAGGATCCAGAGGGACGCTGAATCCGGATTGGGTCTTCCTCAAATCGTATGGGTGAAATGGTAAATCATCCTTGACAGGCAGAATGCACGCCAGAAAATGGTCGGCAGAAGGGGATTGGGGAGAGTTTGGGAAACCGGACCAGTTTCAATTGGCGCAGGTGGTGGATATCCGCCACTCCCCGGCCAGCCGGCCCCAATCCCCTTCTGGTTAACGATTATGTGGCGTGTATTATGCCTGTCAAGGACGTAGCCGCTACGCGGTGATTTACCATTTCACCCATACGATTTGAGGAAGACCTTCCTGCATTTATTACCTTGAAAGAGTACTAGGCCCCTCTCCGCTTTCCGATTCGACTCCCGCGGCTGCACGGGCCGGAGGAGGCCCTTTCGACCCCGCTACTCGTCGTTCCCCACCGCTTTCATGCTGAGCCGGATACGGCCCTGCTTGTCCACCTCGAGAACCTTGACCTTTATGATATCCCCCTCCGAGAGGGTGTCGCTGACATTCTGCACCCTTTCGTTGGAGATCTGGGAGATGTGCACCAGACCATCCTTGCCGGGCAGGATGGTGACGAAGGCGCCGAAGTCCATCAGCTTGACCACCTTGCCCTCATAGACCTGCCCCACCTCCACATCGGCGGTAATCTGCTCGATACGGCGCAGCGCCTCCTGGCCGGCGGAGCTGTCCACCGAGGCGATCTTCACGGTACCGTCGTCGCTGATGTCTATGACGGCCCCGGTCTCCTCGGTGATGGCGCGGATGGTGGCGCCCCCCTTGCCGATCACGTCACGGATCTTCTCGGGGTTGATCTTGATGGTGATGTAGCGCGGCGCGTAGTCGGACATCTCGGCGCGCGGGGCGCTGATCACCTGGTCCATGGCCCGCAGGATGTGGTTGCGCCCCTCGTTGGCCTGGGCCAGGGCCTGCTGCATGATCTCCCGGGTGATGCCGTCGATCTTGATATCCATCTGCAGGGCCGTCACCCCGCTGGCGGTACCGGCCACCTTGAAGTCCATGTCCCCCAGGTGATCCTCGTCCCCCAGGATGTCGGTGAGTACCGCGAATCTCTCCCCCTCCTTGATCAGTCCCATGGCGATCCCGGCCACCGAGGCCCTGATGGGCACCCCGGCATCCATCAGGGCAAGGCTGGTGCCGCACACCGAGGCCATGGAGCTGGAGCCGTTGGATTCGGTGATCTCGGACACCACCCGTATGGAGTAGGGGAACTCGTCACTGCCGGGCATCACTGCCGCGATCCCGCGCTTGGCCAGGCGGCCATGTCCGATCTCGCGGCGCTTGGGGCTGCCCATGAAACCGGTTTCACCCACGCTGTAGGGAGGGAAGTTGTAGTGCAGCATGAAGGACTCCCGGCGTTCGCCCTCGATGGCGTCAATCAGCTGGGCGTCCCGCTCGGTGCCCAGGGTGGCCACCACCAGGGCCTGGGTCTCGCCGCGGGTGAACAGGGCGGAGCCATGGGTGCGCGGCAGCACGCCCACCTGGATGTCCAGGTTGCGCACGGTCCTGGTGTCCCGCCCGTCGATACGCGGTTCCCCCGCCAGGATCCGCTCCCGCACGATGCGCTTCTCCAGATCGGAGATGGCCTCCTTTACCTGCTCGGGGGTGTAGCCGTTGCCGCTCTCCTCGTCCGCCAGCTTCTCTACCACCGCCCTGCGGATCTCCGTCAGACGGCCGTACCGCTCCTGCTTCTGCTGGATGCGGTAGGCCTCCTCGATGCTCGCCGCGCACTCCGCGGCCACCGCCCCGTGCAAAGCCTCGTCCCGGGACGGAGGCTGCCACTCCCATGCGGGCTTGCCCGCCTCCGCCTGCAACTCGCGGATGGCGTCGATGGCCACCTGCAGCTGTTCGTGGCCATACATCACCGCCCCCAGCATAACCTCCTCGGGCAGCTCCCGCGCCTCCGACTCCACCATCAGCACGGCGTTCGCGGTCCCCGCCACCACCAGATCCAGGGATGACTCCTTGAGCTGGTCCATGGTGGGATTGAGTAGATACTCGCCATTCAGATAACCCACCCGCGCCGCCCCCAGCGGGCCCTTGAAGGGCACGCCCGACAGGGCCAGCGCCGCAGAGGCGCCGATCAGGGAGGGGATGTCGGGGTCGATCTGGGGATCGAGGGAGAGCACCGTGCAGATCACCTGCACCTCGTTGGTGAACCCCTTGGGAAACAGCGGCCGGAGCGGGCGATCTATCAGCCGGGAGGTGAGCGTCTCCTTCTCGCTGGGGCGCCCTTCGCGCTTGAAGAAGCCGCCGGGGATCTTGCCCGCCGCGTAGGTGCGCTCCTGGTAGTTTACGGTAAGCGGAAAGAAGTCACGCCCCTCCACCGACTCCTGGTGGGCGACGGCGGTGACCAGCACCACCGTGTCGCCCATGGCCACCTTGACCGCGCCGCTGGCCTGCCGGGCGATCTGCCCGGTCTCCAGGCTGACCAGCTGATTTCCGTAGTTAAACTCTTTTCTGACAAGGGTCACTTGCAACTCCTCAAAAGGGGGTGATGGTGGACAGGCGCGGATGATCTAGCGGCGCAGGCCGAGGCGGCTGATCAGGGTGCGGTAGCGCTCCATGTCCCTTCTCTTCAGGTAGTCCAGCAGCTTGCGGCGCTGGCTCACCATGCGCAGCAGCCCGCGGCGGGAATGGTGATCATGGATATGCTTCTTGAAGTGCGCGGAGAGATCCTCGATGCGCGCCGTGAGCAGGGCTACCTGGACCTCCGGGGACCCGGTATCGTTCTCGCCGCGCTGAAACTCCTTGACGATTCCGGACTTGGCTTCGGCATTCAGTGACATGAACTGTTGACTCCCAATATTGCCTGTAAGACCGATTGTCGAACGGTCTGGAAAACGGTGTATTGTAACTTCAACCGCCCTGCGGGGACAAGCAGGGCGCGGTTTTCGCGGTAGCGGTTCCCGGCCCTGGTACTCTTTCGAGGTAATAATCAGTAAGGCCCTCCTCAAACCGTGTGGGTGAAATGGTAAATCACCGCGTAGCGGCTCCGTCCTTGACAGGCAGAATGCACGCCACATAATCGTTAACCAGAAGGGGATTGGGGCCGTCTGGGCTGGGAAGTGGCGGATATCCACCAGCTGCGCCAATTGCAACCGGTGCGGCTATCCCAAACTCTCCCCAATCCCCTTCTGCTGACCATCTTCCGGCGCGCATTCCGCCTGTCAAGGATGATTTACCATTTCACCCACACGGTTTGAGGAGGGCCTTCCTGGTTTATGACCTCGCAAGAGCACCAGCCCGGTGGTGGTCAACGGTGCCCCTAACCTGTGTTGCGCATGCCGGCGGCGATGGCGTTGATGGAGCGCAACAGGGGCGCCAGCCATCTTTCGCGCTCCGCTTCGTCCAGCTCTTCGTTGTGGCAGCGCTGCAGAAGCATGATCTGGATGTAGTTCAGGGGGTCCAGATAGGGTTCCCGCCGCAGCAGGGAGAGCCGCAAGGGAGGGTTGTCCTCCAGCAGGGAGGTGTTTCCGGACACCTCCAGCACCTGTTGCACGGTTCGCTGGTGCTCGTCCCGGATGGTCTGGAAGATGCGGGTGGCGCTCTGTCGGTCGCGGCACAGCATGGCATACTGCTGGGCGATCTCCATGTCGGATTTGAACAGAGCCATCTGGGCGTTGCTGATCAGCGCGCGGAAATAAGGCCACTCCCGGTACATATGTTGCAGCTTTTCCAGCCGCTCCGGGTGGCCCTCGCGCCATCTCTCAAGAGCCGTTCCGATGCCAAACCAGGCCGGCAGGGTGTGGCGCGACTGTGCCCAGCTGAACACCCAGGCAATGGCGCGTACCGATGTCTTGGAGCGTTCCCCCTTCTTGCGATGTGACGGGCGGGAGCCGATGTTGAGCAGCCCTATTTCGTTAAGCGGGGTGGCTTCGTAGAAGTAGTCCAGGAACCCGGGGGTGTGATCGGTGAGCTGGCGGTAGCTCTGCTCCCCGTCTGCCGCCAGCCGATCCATGATTTGCAGATACTCGTCACGGTAGGGCTGCCAGGGCTGGATCATGCTGCGGCTGGATTTGAGCAGGGCGGACACCCCCATGGTCAGCTCGTATACGGCGGTCTCCAGGTTGCTGTACTTGGAGGAGAGCACCTCTCCCTGCTCGGTGAACTTGATCTGGCCATGCACGGTTCCCGGTGGCTGGGAGAGGATCGCTTCGTGGGTGGGACCACCGCCGCGCCCGATGGTGCCGCCGCGCCCGTGGAACAGCCGGTAGGCGATCCCCTTCCTGCGCAGCAGATCGGTGACCCGCTTCTGGGCATTGTACAGCTGCCAGGAGGAGGAGACGATGCCGCCATCCTTGCAGGAGTCGGAGTAGCCCAGCATCACCTCCTGGAGATTGCCAGACTCCTGCAGCAGGGTGCGGTAAACCGGAATCTCCAGCAGCTGCTCCATCACCGGTTCGATGCGCTCCAGGTCATCGATGGTCTCGAACAGCGGCGAGATCCGTATATCGCAGAACCATCGGCCATCCCTGCGGCCGGCCAGGCCGCTCAGGGCGGCGAGCAGCATCACCTCCATGATGTGGCTGGCATGATGGGTCATGGAGATGACATAGGTGCCAAATGTCTTGGGGCTGATCTCCCGGCGCATCTCTCCCATCACCCTGAACACCTCCAGTGTCTCCCGGGTCTCCTCGCCGAGCCGGTCCGGATCCAGCTGCAGCCGACCAGGATCACCGACCAGCTCCTCCAGGAGGGCGAGGCGTTGCCCCTCATCCAGCGCATGGTAATCGACGGGGCTCTTCTGCCGAGCGAGAATTTCGGCCAGCGCCTCGCTGTGGCGGGTGGACTCCTGACGGACGTCCAGGCGCATCAGGAAAAATCCGAAGGTTTCCGCCAGCCGGATCAGATCCTTCAGATCCGCATCTGCGCAGCGCCCGTCGCCATGGCTGTGGAGGGAGTCCCGAATCATCCGCAGATCGTCCAGGAACTCCTGCTCATCAGTGTAGGCATAGCGGTGCGGCAGGGCCTCGCCGGTATAGATCAGGCCGTCAACCCGTTTCAGGTTGTCCTTCAAGCGGTGACGCATGATATAGAGCTTGCGCCGGTAGGGTTCATAGTTGTAGCGGTTGGGGCGGCGCCGGAATACCGCCTGGAAGCGCTCCTCGTCACGCGCCAGGCTCTCCAGAAACGGCTGGCTGGGTTGGCACAAGCGGCTGGAGTGGGTGAGCTGCAGGTTCAGATCGCTGACCCGGCGCAGGTACTCGCGCAGTACCTGCTGGTGCTGCATGCGCACCGCCAGCCTGGTGGTATCCGGCTTGACGAACGGATTGCCGTCCCGGTCCCCGCCGATCCATGAGCCAAAGGCGAGAAAGCTGGGGACGCAGATGGGCTCGGCGTCGCCGCAGCCTTTCCCATAGATCCGCCTGATCACCTTCTCCAGGTTGCGGTAGGTCTGGGGTACGGCGGTAAACAGGCTCTTGTGGAAGTAGTACAGCCCATTCTTGATCTCGTCGCGCACCTGGGGTTTCAGAACCCTGACCTCGTCCGTGCTCCAGAGGATCTGGATCTGGGTCTCCAGGGTGTCATAGATCTCCTGGCGTTCGTTACGGTTAAGGCGCTGGTAGTCCAGCCTTTCGCTGGTGAGAAAGATGTTGCGCAGCTGCTCCATGACGATGCGGCGCTTGCTCTCGGTGGGGTGGGAGGTGAATACCGGCATGTAGCGCAGCTGGCCCAGCATCTCCTGCAGTTGCTGCGCCGTCACCCCGGACTCCCTGAACTCGCGCAGCACCGCATCGAATGAGCCATCCCAGAGCGTCCCGCCGCTATGGATCCGCCGCCGCCGCTGCCGGTGCTGATAGGCCTCCTCGGCGATATTGGCCAGGCTGAAGTAGATACTGAAGGCGCGCACCACATTGCTCAGGGTGTCGGCGTCCAGATTGCGTATCACCTGCAGCATGCGCCTGCGCTTGCGCGGGTCCTCCTTCTTGCGCAGCGCTATGTAACCCTTGCGCAGCACCTCCACGGCGCTGAACACATGTTCGCCGGCGCGGGCGCGCAGGACATTGCCCAGCAGGGTGCCGAGCAGTTTGACCCGGGAGCGCAACGCCTTGTCCGATGGTTGTTCGATCATCGCCTGTCCAGGTTGTTGGTGATCAGGGCTGCCCGGCACCCCCCCGTAGGAGCGGCATATCCGCCTCGGAGATGCCAGGCGCGGTTGAGCGATTCTAGCAAAAAACGGTCGTTCGGGGCATGCAAATTGCTTCGAACAATCCTGTCAGGAGCGGCGGCCTGCCTGGACAAAGGGGGGCACCGCCATTTTCGGTTGCGACAAGGGTTTGAAAATCCTGGAAAACGTGGAGCCTTCTCTCTCGAGCCCCGGTTGAAGGGGCCGGAGAGGGTGTTGCTGGCGCCATGCCGGGGCGCCGGCGCCGGATTTCCGGCTCCTTTCGGGGTGGTCGACTGCGGATTCTCCTGAGCCGGCGCACGATAAACGGTAATATAGAAGAGGATCGAATGATGGATGGAGTGGTAACCAGCATGCAACTGACCAGATCTCCCGCCTGGGTGGCGCTGGAGAAGCACAAGAAGGAGATGGCATCCCTGCACATGCGGAGCCTGTTCGAGCGGGACCCCGGCCGTTTCAGGCGCTTCTCGCTCTCCAGCTGTGACATCCTGCTGGACTACTCCAAAAACCGCATCACGGAACAGACCATGGCGCTGCTGTTCGCCCTGGCCCGGGATGCCGATGTGGAGGGATGGCGCGAGCGCATGTTCCGCGGCGAGCGGATCAATGTCACCGAGGATCGCGCGGTGCTGCACGTGGCGCTGCGCAACCGTGGCAACCGTCCCATCCTGGTGGGCGGGAAGGATGTGATGCCCGCCGTCAACTCCGTGCTGGGGCGTATTGCCGCCTTCGTGGCGCGGGTGCGCAGCGGGGAGTGGCGCGGCTACAGCGGCAAGCGGATCCGCAGCGTGGTCAACATCGGCATCGGTGGCTCCGATCTCGGGCCGGTAATGGTTTGCGAGGCGCTCAGGCCCTACGGCCGGGACAGCGGCCTGCAGATGCATTTCATGTCCAACATCGACGGCAGCCATGTCCAGGAGATCCTGGATCAGGTGGATCCGGAGACCACCCTGTTCATAGTCTCCTCCAAATCCTTCTCCACCCAGGAGACCCTCACCAATGCCCTCAGCTGCCGCCGCTGGTTCCTGGACAGCGGTGCCGGCGAGGCGGCCATTGCCCGCCACTTCGTGTCGGTGAGCGCCAACGTGGAGGCGGCGCAGCGTTTCGGCATTCTGCCGGATAACGTGTTCGGTTTCTGGGACTGGGTGGGGGGGCGCTACTCCCTGTGGTCCGCCATCGGTCTTCCCATCGCCCTCTATATCGGCATGGAGCGGTTCGAGGAGCTGCTCGCCGGCGCCCACCAGATGGACGAGCACTTCCGCACCACCCCCCTGGAGCAGAACATGCCGGTGATCATGGCGCTGCTGGGGATCTGGTACAACGACTTCTTCGGTGCCCAGAGCCACGCCATCCTGCCCTACGACCACTACCTGCACCGCCTCACCGCCTACCTGCAGCAGGCGGAGATGGAGAGCAACGGCAAGCGCGTGCAGCGCAACGGGGAGCCGGTGGACTACGACACCTGCCCGGTCATCTGGGGGGAGCCGGGCACCAACGGCCAGCACGCCTACTTCCAGCTGCTGCACCAGGGCACCAGGCTGGTTCCCGCCGACTTCATAGCCCCGCTGGAGAGCTATCACCACCTTGGAGAGCACCACGCCATCCTGCTCTCCAACTTCTTCGGCCAGACCCGCGCCCTGATGTGGGGCAAGAACGCCGCCGAGGTGCGCGCCGAGCTGGCCGCCGCCGGGATGCAGGGGGAGGAGCTGGAGGCGCTGGTGCCCCACAAGGTTCTGCCGGGCAACCGGCCCAGTAACACCCTGCTGATTCCGAAGCTCACGCCGCGCACCCTGGGCTCGCTGCTGGCGCTCTACGAGCACAAGATATTTGTGCAGGGGGTAATCTGGCGCGTCGACTCCTTCGACCAGTGGGGGGTGGAGTTCGGCAAGCAGGTGGCCGGCGAGATCCTGCCGGATCTGCAGGGGAGCGGTCCGGTGGAGAAGTATGACTCATCCACCAACGGCCTGATTGGGTTCTATCTGGAGCACTCCGCGAGGAAGGGGTAGCCGTCCCGGCTGCCCCGCCACGGCGCTCCCGCGGCCAGCCGGTGCGGGGGCGCGCTCAGCGTGGCTTGGCGGCCTCTCACGCCTTGTTGCGTCACGGGTTTAGCTGGAGCGTGGCGCCAGCGCCTCCCGGAGCTCCTCCAGCAGCTTACGCTCCTCCTTGCTGATGCGCTCCCCGTGGAAACCCAGAAATCCGCCCTCCCTGGCCGCAGCGGCCACCTTTTCGGCGACATACATCACCCACTCCCGGTACTCTCTTGCCTCCTGGGGGGAGGTTTTCTCCGCCAGGATGCGGTTGGCCCTGCGGCACTCCTCCAGCAGATAGCTCCTGAGCTGCTCCGGCGTCTCGATACCGTGCTGCTCCAGCCTCGCCCGCACCGCGCGGTAGTTGCCCGACGCCCGCTTCCTGGCCTCCTCCAGGCTGGTGGCACGCGCTGTCAGCCCGGTGATCAGCGCATTGTCCGGATACCGCCTGCCGCCGCCCAGCACCGCCCTCATGCTGGCAAATGCCTCCTTCACCGTTCCCAGCCCGCTGCTGCCGACTCCGGCCATGACAGCTCCGATCATGGGGGGCAGCGTGCCCAGCAGACGCCACTCCTCTTCACTGAATCTCTCCATCACCTCCTCCTCGCATCCGCCGCAACAAACATGTAGGGAATACCGTGCCTGGTACTCTTTCAAGGTAACAAATATAGGAAGGTCGTAACTATTCAGCATGGTATTGAAACAAGCTGGTAACTGTTCAGATCGCCCCTGAAATTGGTCAGTTCAAGGCGAAAAATGGGAGTTTACGAGTGTAAATGACCATTTTTCAACGCAGAAATGGCGGATTTCAGGGGTGAGCTGAATAGTTACGGAAGGTCTTCCTCAAATCGTGTGGGTAAAATGGTAAATCATCCTTGACAGGCAGAATGCACGCCACATACTCGGTAACCAGGAGGGGATTGGGGCTGTCTGGGCTGGGGACTGGCGGATATCCACCACCTGCGCCAATTGCAACTGATTCGGCTATCCCAAACTCTCCCCAAT